>JAUWXV010000225.1 GCA_030616165.1 bacterium
TCATTTGCTTGTTATTATAAAAAACGTCTGGAATCTGCGGTTTTAAATTCCCCCTTAACAAAGGGGGTTAGGGGGTTGTTTTTTTTCATTACATATATAAATAAAATAGTTAATGGTTTCTGTCTTATAATTTATAATAAGTTTTTTATTATCAGTATATTATCATTTTTACAATCCCCTTTGTCCCCCTTTTCTAAGGGGGAATTAAATAGGTGGATTATAGTTAATCTTTTTTATGTATACTACAAATAGAACTGAAATTTAATATAGTTTAAAAAATGGGGGGGGTATTCAATTAGTCTTATTTATTCGCTTGACTTTGCTAAAAATACTGATTAAATTATTTAATATAAAAATTAAGGGGTCGTGGTGCAGTTTGGTTAGCACATCGGCCTGTCAAGCCGAAGGTCGCGGGTTCGAGTCCCGTCGGCCCCGCTAACACAGTAAAAACAACACTTTCAAAAGTCCGCATTTCAAATATATATCTGCTATTTATTGGTTATTCCAGTGGATGTCCGATGGCAAGTTCAATTCGTATAATACTCTTATTATAAGCCGCAAGTACATCCAGATATTCACTTCGAGTCTCAATCAATGACTGCTGTGCAAATATCAGGTCAATATAACTGGTTTCTCCTACTTTGTAATTGAGACTGGCAATTTCAAAGACCTGCTCGGCTTCCCGGAGAATTTCTTCATTGAACCTCTTTACCTGTTTTTCCGTTTCCCTCAGGGCAAATAGGGCAGTCCTGTATTCTGACCAAAGATGATTCTCTTCATGTACTCTGTTCCAATCGGCACTTTTCACCGCCGCACGTGCTTCGGCTATCTGTCCGCGTTGATCGCTTATAAACCATAGAGGTAACGACATGCTGAATTCCATTCCCCAGAAACCGGGGTCATGAAACATATTCTCTTTGAAATAAACGAAATTAAAGTCCGGTAAGTAAGAACTTTTAGCAAGAACTAACCCACTGGATGCAGCTTTCAGTTCCTTTTCTGCAATTTGCAGCCGGAAATGATTCGAAAGGCTGTTTTTTCCCAATTCCAATTTTTTTATATCAACAGGTACATATTTAAGGGAATCGATGAGTTCAATTTCCGTGATGGCTGCGTCATCCTTCTTTCCCGTGAGAAGCAGAATGAGTTTCTCCATTGCCTCTTTATGATTGGTTCCTGCTGTAATTACTGCATTTTCGCTGCGATCCTTTTGAAGTTTGGCTCTCAGGTAATCTATGCTTCCTTCTTCACCAAGTTCATACCGAAGTTTTGCTTTTTCCAGTAAATCACTTGAGAGTCTTAAATTATCGAGAGCCAGAGAATATTTTCTCTTTGTAAGAAGCGCATCAACGTATGCGTCTTTTACGTCAGAGGTTAGTTTAAGTTTTTCCAAATCAAGTGCATGTCCAGCCCTTTCGACTAATAATGATTGCTGCTTTATTCTAAATAAATATTTCAGGGGAAATTCGATACTTTGTCCAAACATTATCTTTCGTGACTCCCAGGTTTCAAAACGTGTACCGCGCGGCATCCCCTCGTATGAAATTATAAATTCCGGCTGCGGCAGAGACCACGTGCCAGTCTTTATGGCAGTTTCCTTTTCTATTTCTGCCTTTGCTTGATGAATGCGTGGATTATAGTTGACAGCATATTGCACTGCATCCTGCATAGTCATAGGCATTGAACCCAACTGCATAGCGGACAGGACATGTGGCACGAGTATAATAAATAATAAAACATTCAAACACAGAATTCTTTTTATCAATGACTTTCTCCTTAATTAAGAATTTGTTTAATGGTTTGTATCTAAATTAACCTTTTTTTCACTTCCTCCTTCAAAGAGAGAATAGACTGTCAGAAGTACGACAAGAGTCGAACTGGTTGAGAAGATCAATCCTGCAACCAACACCAGCACAAAATTTAATCGAAAAAGTAAGGTATGAATCAAATTCTAAACTTCCTTTTTTTCAAACCAGCCATATAATGCAGGAAGTACAAAAAGGGTCGCAAGAGTAGATGAAAATAATCCGCCCACTACCACAGCTGCCAATGGTCTTTGAACCTCTGAACCCACACCTGTTGAAAACAACAAAGGTATCAAACCCAGAGCAGTTGTCATAGCTGTCATAAGAACAGGCCTCAATCTCAATTCTGCTCCTTTCATGATAGATTGTGTTAAACTGGTTCCTTCTCTTCTCAATTGATTAAAGTATGATACCATAACTATACCATTTTCAACCGCTATCCCAAAGATCGCAATAAAACCTATCGCAGCAGGAACACTTAAGTACAATCCTGCAAGGAATAAAGTTAATATCCCACCCAGTAAAGCAAAAGGCAAATTTATTACAATTAAAAAGGCATTTCTAACTGAATCAAAAGACTTACACAGCATAAGAAATATCATAAAAATAGTTAATGGTACAATAATAGAAAGCCTTCGCATAGCCCGCTTCTGGTTTTCAAATTGTCCTCCCCACTCAATATAATAGCCAGGAGGAAGTTCGACCTGTTCATCTAAGAGGGCTGAAGCCTCGTTGACAAATCCTCCCATGTCCCTGCCCCTCACATTACATTGAATAACAATTCTCCTTTGAGAATTTTCTCTGCTTATTCTTTTTGGACCGACAATCTCTCTCACTTCGGTTAATTGGGATAAAGGTATTCTGCTTCCATCAGGTGCATTTACAAGTATATTACTTATTGCTCTTACATCTCTTCTGAATTTTTCTTGAAATCTGACAAAAATATCGTATCTCTGCTGCCCCTCAAATACTTCTCCGATAGGATTTCCCCCGATTGCTGCCGATACAATTTCCTGAACTTCGTTAACGTTTATTCCGTATCGGGCAAGATTTTCCCTGTTCATTCTAATCTGGATTTGCGGCTGTCCGGTTACCTGTTCTGGCTGAACATCAGCAGCGCCGCGAACTCCTGAGACCACTCTCTGAATCTCAGCCGCTTTATCAACCAGAATATCAAGGTCGTCTCCATATAGATAAATCGCTATCTGAGCCTTGACTCCACTTAACAACTCATCCACTCTTAATTCAATCGGCTGAGAAAAATTTAGTAATACTCCCGGAAATTGTGAGAGTTTTTCATTCATCTTTTCGATTAATATTTCTTTACTGTTTGCAGTTTTCCATTGGTCTTCTGGTGCTAATTCTAAAAACATTTCTGAATTACTGATAGGTTCAGGACAGGCGCCTATTTCATCTCTGCCGGTTTTTGAAATGACATTTTTTACTTCGGGGAATTCAACTAATATCTTTTCCAGATTCCTCACAATATTTCCTGCTTCTGTTAATGATATGCTCGCTGCCATAGTAACCCTTATCATTATAGAGCCCTCATCCAGAGTCGGAACAAATTCGGTGCCTAAGTAGGGTATTAAAAGTAATCCTATTATTAATGTTAATACTGAAAGAATGATTAAAAATCTCCTGTGTTTCACCACTCTTTTTAATACTTGAATATATATTTTCTTCAAAAATTCTATTACAATGTTTCTTTTACTCTTCATTTTAACTTTAAAAAAATAAGTACACATCGTGGGAGCAATAGCGATAGCAAATATAAGAGAACCTAACATTGCAAAACTTATTGTGAAAGCAATTGGAGAAAATAATTTTCCCTCAACTCCCTGCAAAGTAAATAAAGGGAGGAATACTATAATAATGATTAAAATCGCAAAAATAATTGGTCTGGCAACCTCTTTTGCAGAATTTACAACTATATGAATTACTTCTGATGGACTATTTTTTTCTTCCATTAAATGTCTATAAATATTCTCAACCATAACAATTGTAGCGTCAACAATCATTCCAATTCCTATGGCAAGTCCCCCTAATGACATAAGATTGGCTGATAAGTTATAATAATTCATCATTATAAATGCAACAAATGCCGATATAGGGAGTGCTAAAACAACAATAAATGAACTTCTGAAATTGCCCAGAAATAAAAATAACACAAGTATAATCAGTATGCTCCCTTGAAGAAGAGCATTCTTTATTGTGCCGGTTGCTTTTTGCACAAGAGAAGCCTGCTCATAATAGGGAATGACCTTAACACCTTCGGGAAGAAGTTTATTTATAGATTCAATTTTCTCTTCCACCCTTTTAATCACTTCGGAACTATTCATTCCAATAAGTTTTAGAACATTTCCCGTAACAATCTCTCTCTCTCCATTATTAGTAACTATTCCCCTTCTTATTCTTGGTCCAGGGATTACCTCAGCAACATTCTTTATGAAAATAGGAATTCCGTTTCGGGTAGTAATCTTAATATTTTTAATATCATCAACATTTCTTATCCATCCCAGTCCTCTCACAAGAAATTCTTCAGAACCCTTCTCTACATAACTTCCCCCCACATTAATATTGTTCAACTCAACTGTTTCAATCAAATCACAAAACGGAATATTATATTTCAACAGGAGGTCGGGGTCAACCTGAATCTGAAATTGTTTGACATATCCCCCGAAACTGAGTACCTCGGTTACACCGGGAATTGTTTGAAGTTGATATTTTACTATCCAATCTTGAATTGAACGTAATTCCATAAGATCATATCCTTCACCTTCCACAATATACTGATAGATTTGTCCCATACCGGTTGAAATGGGTCCCATTTCTGGTTCACCAATCTCCTCTGGTATTTGACTTTTCGCCATCTGCAGTCTTTCCAAAACGAGTTGTCTTGCAAAGTATATATCCACATTATCTTTGAAATATACAAATACTGTCGAGATACTGAAATCAGAAATAGATTTAATCCTTGTAACATCGGGCAGACCATTCATAGCAACCTCTATTGGATAGGATATTAGTTTTTCTACCTCCTCCGGAGCAAGACCAGCTGCCTCCGTAAATATTTCTACCAACACAGGGGAAACGTCAGGAAAGGCATCTATTGGCAATTTTTGATAGGAATATATTCCAAATATAATAATGACAAAAAACAATACCATTGCAAATATTCTCTGCCGAATAAAGAATGTAATGATTTTTTCAATCATCGACTTCTCCACAAAAATTTAAAAAATACTCAAACATTTAGTAAATTTTAAGTTTGCAACTTTTTGTAAAAAATGATGCACATCCGCTAAGGAGGAAAAAACATTTAATCATTTTTAATGCTGATGTCCACCTTCTAACTTTGATTTTTCAAGTTCAGAACGAAGAATGAACGAACCCTTAATGACAACATTTTCACCTTTCTCCAATCCTGCAATTATTTCTGTTAAACCGCCTGACTCAATTCCGCATATAACATTCCTTTTCTCAAAAACATTAGCATCCTCAACCACAAAAACATATTTTTCATCATTGCTACTTTCCACGGCGGAGGTAGGAACTGTAAGTCGACTCTTTCCATCTCCATAATAAATCCTAACAGTTGAAAACATATAGGGTTTTAAAATATTTTCCGGATTATTCAGAATTGTTCTGACAGTCAGGGTTTTAGTATCGCTGTTAAGAACATCTCCTATGTAAATAATTTCTCCATTATATATCTTATCTGGATAAGCCTTTACGATAATATCGACATTTTGACCTAATTTCGTCTTGAAAATATCCTTCTCATAGATATCGGCATCAACCCACAATTTAGAAATATCGATAATTCTGAAAAGATTTCTCGTAGATTCGATATATTCTCCAACAGTTATGTCCCTTTCAATTATTTTCCCTGAAATAGGTGCTTTTATATCCAGAATTGGGAGATTTGTATTCTCATTCTCTCCCGATTTAACTATATCTTGATAAGTTATTCCAATAGAAACAAGTTTTTCACGAACAGCAAGAAATTCACCATTAGCCTTTTCATATTCTGCTTGTGCTAAAAGGTATGACTTTTTCGATGAGATATTGCTTTCGAATAAACTTTTAATCCTCTGTAGATTCTCCTTTGCGAATTCAAA
>JAUWXV010000337.1 GCA_030616165.1 bacterium
GTGAGATTTTGGGACTTACAGATGAAGAACAATTAGAAGTCTATCGTGCAGTTGTTGATTTGGTCAAATCACGGATAGAGAAGGCAAAAAGTTTTGGAAAAAATCGCAAAATAATCGGAGGAATTGATATTAACGCCCTTAAAAATATCGTTGTTGATAGAATAAATAATGAGGCAGAAGAATGAGAACTATTGGAAAGTTTTATAAAGATGAGATTCTTTGCCTTCCAAAAAGGAAACTTAAGAAAGTAGAACTTGATATGAGTTCGGGTGATATTAAAATTGAAGAAGATTTGTTTGGCTGGAAAATTTATTCGGGTAAAGAATATATAGAATGTAGCTCAGAAGAAGAGGCACGCTATCTAAAAATATTCCTTGATGCTGGTGTAAGAGAGGTGCGTGTCCCGAAAGATGATGAATATATTAATAAAATACTTCCAAAGTTTGAAAAATTAAAAAAGAAAATTGACGAAATAATTGATTCTTATCTTTATTCAGTATTAGACCGAAATTTAAGAGCGAGAGCAAGACACGAAATCTATATGGAGATTACAAAGTAAAATATAAAATTTAATTTTTAAATATTTATTTCTTATCATCCATCCGGGTGAAAAAATTGCCCCTTTTTCGCCTCAATAATGGTATAAAAATTACGTAAAAAGTTTTAAAATATGTTCGCTGAAATAAAAAGACTCTTCAAGCATTCTATTGTTTATGGAGTGGGACATTTTTTAACCCGATTTGTTGGATTTGCACTGCTTCCGATTTATGCAAATCTCCTTACAACAGGCAGATTCGGCGATTATGTACTGATATTTATGTTCTTAGGTTTTGCAAATGTCATTTATATATATGGATTAGATTCTGCATTCTTGAGATTTTATCTTTTGGAAACGGATGATAAAGAAAGAAAAGAAATCTTAAGCACAGCATTTATTTCACTGTTTGCCACCTCTCTTGTTTTATCCTTTATTATTTTATATGCTTCTGAATGGTTATCGGTAGTAATTTTCGATACGCCTGAATATTTTCATTTTTTCCAATGGGCAAGCGGGATATTACTTTTCGATACAATCAGTGTTCTTGGATTTCTTATCTTGCGTGCTGAAGAGCGCTCTACCGTTTTTGTGAGTATCAAACTTATCAATGTATTGATAGCAATAGGGCTGAATATATTATTGGTGATATTTTTGAAAAAAGGTGTTGAAGGAATAATAATAAGCAATTTCATCGCTTCACTGGTAACGTCCATCATCCTGATACCAATAATAAGTAAAAAGCTCAGACTAATTTTCTCAACCCATTTTTATAAAGAACTGCTTAAGTTTGGTCTGCCGTATATACTTCCCGGTCTTTCGCTTATCTCAATGGAACTGATAGGTATAATTTTTATTGAAAATATCCTCGGCAGGGAGCCTCTCGGCATATACCGCGCAAGTTACAAACTTGCTATGGCTCTTTCACTGATAGTTGCGGCATTCAGATTTGCCTGGCAGCCTTTTTTTCTATCTGTTGCAAAAAATGAAGATGCAAAAAAGATTTATGCCAGAGTTCTAACATATTTTCTCCTTTTTATTTCGTGGTTTTATCTTCTTATCTCTTTATTTGCAAAAGACCTTGTTCAATTCGGGGTGAGTGGTTATCATTTTCTGGGTCCTGATTATTGGGAGGGTGTAGAAATTATACCTGTGGTGATGCTGTCTTATATTTTTTATGGTTTATATGTTAATTTTATAGTAGGAATTTATTTAGAAAAAAAATCGATTTATCTCCCTTATATAACAGGTGTATCTGCCCTTGTAAATATTGCATTGAATTTCATACTTATTCCAGCAATGGGAATTATGGGTGCCGCTGTTGCAACCGCAGGCTCATATTTTGTTATGGCAGGGTTAATGTTTTTAGTTTCAGAAAAATTTTATCCAGTCAGGTATGAATATGTCAGAATATTAAAAATAGCCTTGATAACATCTTTGTGCTTTTTCGTAGGATATTTTGGTTATACCCCTTACCAGCCATATTTAAAAGTTATTATCTTTTTACTCTTTCCTTTTATTTTGAAAATTGCAGGATTTTTCAACAAGGAAGAGATGAAAAAACTTAAAGAAACCTTCTCTCTTTGAAAAGGGCTTGCCCCTGCACGTTAAATGTAGGGATTCGATTCATCGAACCTGAACTTTATATTCAAAATTTACCAATTTTTTGTTTTAAATGTGAATTTCTTAAGATAAATAAACCAATTAAATGATTAATGAGGGGAGATGTTTTTGTTAAATTTAGATAAAATATATTATTATATTAGAGAAGATAAAAATTGTTCTTTTTT
This sequence comes from bacterium, assembly GCA_030616165.1. Classification (GTDB taxonomy): domain Bacteria; phylum SM23-31; class SM23-31; order JAUVVT01; family JAUVVT01; genus JAUWXV01. The sequence continues at coordinate 2,326 of JAUWXV010000337.1, forward strand.
TATTATTCAGTATAATATCCGTTAAGTGTTATCCATATAATTTAATTAAAATTTGCGATGTATAATGAGACGGGACTTCTCTGATAACTTTATTATTTTCAATATTAACAACCTGCTTCTTTATATCGCCATTAACAATGAATCTTATTTTTGTTTTAAATATAATAGAATTAATGTAGTTAACATTATTTATCGCACCAATAGCCATTATTCCCCTCCTTGGAATAATTTTATTCATAAATTAGTCTTATAAATATTATCGGCAGAAACTTGTTTTATCTTTAATATTTTTATCTCTATAAACTCGCTTGCTTTAAGGAATTATGAACTAAACGTTCATGCTCTTTCAGAGCCACGAATTATGAAAATAAAAGGGGGGCAGGGCGGACAAGCCCGCCAGAGGCGGACAAGCCCTCCCCTACGCGAACTCATGATTAAATTTTATGTCGTATGATATGACAGCTATTTTCGGGATAAAATTAATATAAAGGGCTTGATAAATCAAGCCCCTACAATTATAATGATAACATTTGTAGGGGTTCGATTTATCG
>JAUWXV010000291.1 GCA_030616165.1 bacterium
GCTGCAGCGAGGGAGATTTATTTCAAGAAGACGAGCCGATATGTTCCAATTATAACGGATGGAGGCATGTCTTCTGGAGGTGATATATGTAAAGCCTTTGCCTGTGGTGCGGATGCTGTTATGGTGGGTTCGGCATTGGCAAAGGCAAAAGAAGCCCCCGGAAAAGGATATCATTGGGGAATGGCTACTCCTCATGCTAATCTTCCAAGAGGAACAAGAATCTATGTTGTAACAACCGGTTCACTTGAGCAGATTCTCTATGGACCGGCAGAGTTGGACGATGGTTCTCAAAACCTCATAGGAGCATTGAAAACATCTATGGGCAGCATCGGTGCCAGAAATATCCGCGAAATGCAGCTTACGGAGATAATTATTGCTCCGGAAATAAAGACCGAAGGGAAAATCTTTCAGAAGGTCCAGAGAGTGGGAATGGGAAAATAAAAAACCGGACAAGTATTACTTATATAGATGATATCGGGGGACATATCTTCTCATAAGTAAACCGTCCGGTATAAAACCAATATTTCTATGTTAAAGAATTTACTAATTTAGTTAATTTCGATTTTTCGTTTGCCGCTTTGTTTTTATGGATAATCCCTTTAGAAACTAATTTATCAAGTATTGAAACAGTTTTTCTTAACTTATTTTCTGCTTCTTCTTTATTAGAAACATTTTTCACACTTTTTATAGCAGTTTTCATTGTTGAAATATAACTGCGATTTCTTAGGTTCTCTTTTTTGCTCTTTACTATTCTCTTTTTAACTGATTTATGTTGCGCCATATGTAATACTATTATTTTTTAAATAATATAAATAAAAAAGTTCTATTTGTCAATTAAAAATTTATTAAATTTATTAACTTTATTAATTCGTAAAATTGAGTTAATAGCATAAATAAGGGAATGTAAAGGGGAAATTAACAATTATATGGCTATGTTCTGTTTGTCATTCCCCCGAGTACTCGGGGGAATGACAGATTGAAAATACTAAAATATTTATTACTTATTGTTATTATTGATAATATAATCTATTTAATATAAATTTACAAATAATCCAGGTTGAATATGTTTCTGTATAATCGTAATTTAACAAGGAGATTTCTTTTTAAAATAGTGTTTTGTATATTTTTGATTTGTAATATATTAAATATTAATTGCGGTAAAAAAAATGGCACCCTTAAAGATAAAAATGAGTTAAGGGTTTCCCTTTCCGTTAATCCAATGACTTTTGACCCGCGTCTTGGAAGTGATGTATCTTCATATAGAATAGTTGAGCATGTATTCAGATTTCTTGTTCAGAAAGACACTCTTTCATTTATTGTTCCTGATATGGCTTATTCCTGGGATATGCCGAATGATAAAACTTATGTATTTCATTTAAGAGAGAATATATATTTTCATGATGGTAAAGAACTTACATCAGAAGATGTTAAATATACATTTGAATCTGTACTTGAACCTGAATTAGGCTCTCCAATGAGATATGCTTATGAAGACATAGAAAAGATAATCACTCCGGATAAATATACGGTTGAATTCAGATTAAAAAAACCTAACGCCCCTTTTCTGAGCAATGCTATAATGGGAATTGTACCCAAACACATTGCCGAAAAAGAAGGTAAAGATTTCGGATTAAATCCTGTAGGAAGCGGTCCGTTTAAATTTGTTAAATGGAATCAGGATGATATGATAATTTTAGAAGCTTTTGACCGCTATTATAGGGGCAAGCCGAAAATCGAAAGGATTATATATCGGATAATTCCTGATGCAACCACAAGGCTTCTTTCTATTGATACAGGTGAAATCGATTTTTTAATGAATGATTTTCCATCAGAATATATTGAGCGATTTGAAAAAAATTCTGACTTGAAGGTGATTAAGCATATTGGTAATATATATGAATATATTGGATTAAATTTGAAAAATGATTATCTTAAAAATAAAGATGTTAGGAAAGCTATAGCCTATGCTGTTAACAGGGATGAAATAATAAAAAGTTTCTTAAATAATCTTGGCGAGAAGGCATATAGTCCGCTTTCGCCGGTGAACTGGGCATATAATCCTGATGTCATAAAATATGAGTATAACCCGGAAAAATCAAGATTGCTGCTTGATAAAGCGGGATTTCCAGACCCTGATGAAGATGGCTCCCTTTTCAGATTTTCACTAAAATATAAGTGCAATAGTTTAAACCAGGAAAGCAGGCAGAAAGCACAGATTGTACAGAATTATATGAAAGATATCGGAATTAATCTTGTTATAGAATCGTGTGAATTTGCAAAATTACTTGATGATATAAAAAATTCAAGGTTCGATATGTATTCTCTGCAATGGGTTGGTATAAGTGATCCTGATATTTTCTATAAAATGTTTCATTCTTCTGGTGAACATAGAAATAATTATTTTAATTCTCATCTTGACCACCTTATAGAATTAGGAAGAAAAGAAATTGACATAAACTTAAGAAAAAAGTATTATTATGAAATTCAGGAGATACTTTCCGAAGACCTTCCATATATTGGACTGTGGCATAAAACGAATAGTGCTGTTATGAATAAGAATTTAATAGGATTTGTTATGTTTCCAGCCGGGGATTTTGTCTCAATGAGAGATATGTGGTGGGAATTTAATAATTGAAAAAAATAAATGAATGTATTTTTAAGAAGACGACTTTTGGGTCTAATATCTGTATTATTTGGTGTTATAACGATTGTATTTTTAATAATACACCTTGTTCCCGGAGACCCCGCAAGAATTATGCTCGGAGAGGGCGCACTTCCATCAGATGTAGAGGCTTTGAGAGAGTCTCTCGGACTTAACAGACCATTGATTGTGCAGTATTTCGATTTCTTTGCGAAATTGTTTCAAGGAGACCTTGGAAGGTCTTTTAACACAGGTCAGCCGGTTTTAAGTGCTATTATTGAGCGTTTTCCAGCAACACTGATTCTTACTGCTGCAAGTATGTTTTTTGCGATAATTATTGCTGTGCCAATCGGAATTATTACTGCAGCAAAAAGGAATACAGTTATTGATAATTTAGGGATGATATTTTCCCTTATTGGTGTATCTATGCCTGCTTTTTGGCTGGGACCGATTTTAGTATTGATATTTTCGGTGAAATTAGGGATATTGCCTGTATCTGGTTCGGGAAGTATAAAGCATTTAGTTCTTCCCTCTTTTTCTTTAGGATTTGCACTTGCAGCAATTATATCGAGAATGACAAGGGCAAGTATGATTGAGGTTTTAGATCAGGATTATATAAGAACGGCAAGAGCGATTGGTGTAAGCGAAAAGATTATCTTTTTAAAGCACGCTTTGAGGAACGCGATAATACCTGTAGTAACTATAGTAGGACTTCAGTTCGGGGCACTTCTTGGAGGAGTAATAATCATTGAAATAATTTTTTCCTGGCCTGGCATCGGGCAGCTTCTTATACCAGCAATAATGAGAAGAGATTACCCTCTTGTTCAAGGTTGTATTTTGTTTATTGCAGTTGTTTATATATTTGTAAACCTTATTGTTGATATAATATATGCATATATTGACCCGAGAATTAAATATTCTTAATTTTCAGGATTGTAAAAGTAAAATATTATTTGTTATCTTTGCAACTTAAAAAAACACTAATAAACTTATTTTAAATTTTATAAAGACGTAAAAAAGGAGGAGGGGAAAAATATCCCTTGTAGTTTATGGCAGAAAAAGAAATAGGAAGTGTAGAGGACTCGAAAGGAGAATTTTTAATAACAGTAAGAAATGAACTGATGAGTGGGAACTTTGATGAAGCAAAAAGATTAGAAAGGGAATATTTTATTCCATCTAATGTAATATCCTCTATAGCCAATTCTGTTTATGATGGATTTATCAAGGAAAAAAAGTTTAAACTTGCGGTTTCTCTTGCAAAGAAGTATGAACTTTCTTCGGAAAAGGTATCAGATGCAGTATTGATGGAATTCCGAAAACTTGTGGGGCAAGAGAAATGCGAAGATGCAATAGAATGGGGATTAAAAAACGGTCTTCCTGACCACGAAATTAACAGAGCGGCTGTTAAAGGGATAGAAATAGCTATTATGGATGGGGATGTTGATAAAGCGATAAAATTGAAGAATTATTATTCTGTAAC
>JAUWXV010000193.1 GCA_030616165.1 bacterium
TTTACGAAATATTTTATACTTGACTATTTAAACAAAATAAATTAACTTTACTGAAAATTTTTTGGAAATAAGTAAAAAATCAACTATAATACCTTAAAATACAATAAAATACATCCATGAGATTCCCCAAAGGCAAAATTATAATTTTATCATCTCATAACCTCAAAGAGATAAATATGTCTTCTAAAATCCTTTTAGATTATTTAATATTGTTCTTCGGTTTTCTAATATTTACTAGTGTGATATTAAGTTCTATCCTTGCATATTATAATAAGAAGAAGATTGAAAATGAAATATCGAATTTAAACCAGCAAAAAGAATTTATCTCTAATCAATATAATAAAGTAAGTAAAGAAATTTCCAATTTCATTAAAGAGAACAGAGAAAAAAATAATTTAAAAAGAATAGTTAAAAAATTAAATCCAAATGTAGACCAAGAATTTTTAGACTTGTGGACTGATATAATTTATGAAAATAAGAACTCCATAGAAGAATATTTAAATCCCTGGTCAAAAATAGAACTAACTTATGCAGAATCTCCATTTTCTTTAGAGCCTGGTTCTTCAATCGTCCTTGCAGTAGTCGCTATCGAAAGCAATTTTAATACAGACTTAACAAGTAAAAAAGGGGCAATGGGAATCTTCCAGATAATTTCGGATACTGCCGATGAACTCGGACTGAAGAATCCGTGGAATCCTTCCGAAAACACTTTAGGTGGAATTAAATATCTGACATATCTTTTGAAGAGATTCAATAAATATAATGACCAAATTCACCTTACATTTGCATCTTACAATGCCGGTCCCACGAGGGTAACCAACGAATGGATGCCAACCTGGGGGGATTCCTGGAGCCTCATATTTGAGGGACTAAGCTCTGAAAAATCTTATCGTGAAACAAGAGAATACTCAATTCTCGCATATCAATTGACAACATTATTTGCCTCTGGAAAATGGGCAAATAAGGATGAATACTTCTGGATAAATTACAAAAACAACATACTTGCCGAAAGCAAAGATAATTTTTTTTCATTGGCTTTTTAAATCTTTTGAATTAGAAATATTAGTAGGGGCGACCCGTAGGGTGCGACCCGTCGGGTCGCCCTTACATTTAATCATTTTTACCGTCATTATAATAACAGCATTCATCATTTAAAACACATCTTTGGCATTCAGGTTTTTTCCTGCAAATAAAATGCGCAAGATAATCTATCAAGGCATGATATTCATTAAAGAGTGGAGCATCTTTTTTGAGGTGCTCGGTAAATAATCTCTGCAGGTCAGAATATCTAATCTTTTCATTTATAAAACCAAGCCTGCTGAAAACTCTTTTTGTATATGCATCTATAACGAATACAGGTTTGTCAAGGGCATAAAGCAGGATACTATCCGCAGTCTCCTCTCCGATTCCATTAATTTTAATCAACTGTTCCCTCAGTTCCTCTAAATCCTTCTCAGACATTCTTCCAAAACTGAAATCAAAAAGTTTAAAATACTCAAGAAAGTTCTTGATTTTTTCTGCTTTCTGGTTATAATATCCTGAAGATTTTATAATTTCCGCAATAACTTTCGTATCAGTATTAAATAAAACCTGCGGTGAAAGTAAATTTTCTCTTTTAAGATTACTGAGAGCCTTTTTTACATTTTTCCAGGATGTATTTTGCGTTAATATAGCCCCGATTACTATTTCAAAAGCGCTTTCAGCGGGCCACCAGCCTCGGGGACCGATTGAAGAATATAGTTTTTGATATATATTTATTAAAATGTCTTCTGTTACTTTTTTATATTTTTCCATAATACACCGGCGAAAACAGACTATTATTTTCTCAAATTTTCACTATTGTTGTCTTTTTTATCAGGAACCACACTTGACCAGGTCTTGCAATTTAAGCAGAATATATTAACTGTATTTGGTTTTGTCCTCAATTCTTTTCCACACTTTGGACATTTACAGATAATAAACGCTTCTTTTTTATCCATTTTTCTCCTCACCCGATTCAAAATATGAGTTATAAAACTCTCTGGTCCAATCTTTAAATGTGTTATTTATAACAGCGGAACGAATCCTTTTTGTTAATGAAATAAAAAAATTAATATTGTGCAGGGAAAAAAGCCTTAAAGCAAGAATCTCACCTGCGTTAAAGAGGTGTCTTAAATATGCACGGGAAAAATTTTTACAGGTATAACAATCACAATCTGAATCTAAAGGTTTAAAATCATCTTTGTAAATAGCATTCTTTATAACAACTTTTCCTTTTGAGGTGTATAAAGTCCCATTTCTTCCATTTCTTGTAGGAATAACACAGTCAAACATATCAATGCCCCTTTTTATACTTTTGACAATATCTTCAGGTTTTCCGATACCCATAAGATACCGTGGTTTTTCAACGGGTAAAATTTCAGAAGAAAATTCTGTTAAATCATACAAAATCTGTTTGGGTTCACCAACAGATAAACCTCCGATAGCATAACCGTCAAACTCCATTTGAATCATCTTCTCCAGGCCTAATTTCCTTAAATCCTTATAAATTCCTCCCTGACATATTCCGAAAAGAGTTTGACGGTAATCATAAAAAGAAGAAGATTTTTTAAAATAATCGAGGCTTATCTTTGCCCATTTCATACTTATATCATTTGCGACTTTTGCTGTTGAATATTCTGATGGATAACCAACAGGATAATCAAGCGGCATTATTATATCTGGTCCGAGTTTCCTCTGGATATCAATTATTTTTTCAGGGGTAAAGAAATGGTAAGAACCATCGAAGTGAGATTGAAATGTTACTCCGTTTTCTTCTATTTTATTTAAATCGGCAAGACTAAAAACCTGGTATCCTCCGCTATCTGTTAGAATTGGCTTTTTCCAGCCAATAAACTTATGAATTCCACCACCTTTTTTTATAATTTCTGCTCCTGGCTTTAGATACAGATAATATGTGTTCCCAAGAACAATCTGGACATCACATTCATTCAGGTCTTTTGGAGATAATGTTTTCACTGAACCCTGCGACCCAACAGGCATAAAACACGGGGTTTCAATAATGCCGTGGTCAGTATATATCTTTCCAATCCTTGCTTTTGTATCTTTATCCCTTGCTGTTATCTCAAATCTCATTTGTTTTATTTATAAAGTTGGGTTCGACAAATCGAATCTCTACAATATTGTGTTATTATCATAATTGCAGGGGCATGAATTATCAATCCCTTTTTTAAAGATTTTATTAGATTCACATTAAAAAACCCAATTCGGCTAATATCGAATTAATCGAATCAGGTTTTTGGAAACTTCTTAAATCATAGAATCAATTGAATTGAGATTCTCCGATAAACTCGGACCGCTCTTTAAAAATCAAATCCTATCGAAAAGAGATAATTAGGAGAAGAGAATTTATTCCCGTTATGCAGCCATGCTACATCAAACCTTGCGAGAAAAAATAAAAATACTCCTCTTGCCCCTATTCCAAAACTCGCTGCCATATCCTCGAAGTATGTTTTTCCATTTATCTTCTTAGTTGCTCTAAACCCTTTGTGCGTTTCATAATTTGGTCTAAAAGGGTCACCAATTACCCATCTCCCAGTAGCCATATTAAAATCTTCATAAGGGTCCCATGCGCCACCTATATCCAAGAAAAGTGACCCGCGGATATGCTGAAAACCTATGGGAAGAGGCCAGCCAAGTAGAAGATATTGAATCAAAGGGAATCTAAACTCAATATTAGTAAGAAAATATTTACTCCCTACAAGGTGGTAATAATTTGCCCCTCTTAAAGGGGTTATAAATTGTGAGAAGAATATATCTTTCAGACTATCTCGAATCTCACCAGCAAATCTCCTATTAAGCCAATTATCAATTCCACCTAAATAAAAGTTTTCCGGGTCTCTACCGAAACTTGCTCCTCCACTTGCTCTAAAAGCAAATCCATAATTATTGCCTATTTTAAGATATTTTCTCATATCGGCATTAACCGTGGTGAACGAAAGTGTCCCATTTGTATTCTGTGTGTCCCAAATATATGGACTGAAACTCCGATTTGAAAGAGGAGGACTGGTATAGATTAAAAAGTTATACCTCGTACCATCAAGAGGAACTATTGGGAAATAGTTCGGTCCCCAGAGAGAAGTATCCTTTGTGTAAGATAAAGATAATTGAACAGATTTAATTCCTCTTGTGGGAATAGTACCATATTCATCGAAATAAGTCTGGTCAAGGTTGGAATAAATTATACCAAAATCTATCCTCGAAAACTTGTTGAAAGGTCTTGAAGCAAAAGCCTGAATCCCAAAGTTCCTTAATCTGAAAGGCATAGAAGCAACTGGCATACTAAGAAAATAGCCCGTAAAATATCTCGCATCCTGAAATATACCTACACCATAATCTATTCTACGCGGGAGATAAATGTATTGCAAAAGATAATTGCGGTTTCTTAAATCAAAGTATAAATCTGTTCCGATAAGAATTTGGTGGTTGCCAAGAATATCTGTTATCTGAATAATACTCGTTCCCTGGATTCCAAAAAATGTGTCATATCCTGCACTGCCTGTAATTATATCGGGAGAAAACTTCAATTTATATTTCTTTATTTGATATTTATTCTTCTCATCTCCTATCTCTTTTTTTACTGGAAGTTTTTCCTTTTCTTCTCGTTTTGGAAAAATAGATGCGTTTTTATCCCTGAGCGACCTATCAAAAATATATTTGGACAAATTTGGAGCCTGCGGTTTGGTTTCACTCCCAAAAGCAATCAAATCTTCAACCGGCTTTTCTGTTTTCTTTTTATCCTTTTCTAATTCATCAAAATATACTGTATTTTTTAGTTGTATCTTTTTGGAATCAATGTTCTGGGGATTTTTTATCATATATATATCATACCCCATATTTGAAAATGAAACAAAAACCAGTTTAGAACCATCTTTGGACAAACTCAACTGCTCGCAACCTGTTAATGTATTGGTGATGGGTCTTGATTCTTTGGTTTCAAGGTCAATAAGAAAAATATTTGAAATTCCATTTTTTAAAGCAGTATAAACAATCACTTTGCCATCAGGTAACCAAACGGGATAATCCTCATCATATTCTGTATTGGTTATCCTCTCCATATCTGTTCCATCTCCATTTACAACATAAACGTCCCATTGATTGTAATTAAATTCATGTATCCTGTAATCATCGTTAATCATTTCCTTTCTGGTATAATCTCTCCTGTCAGAAATAAAAGCAATCTTTTTCCCATCTGGAGACCAGGATGGTTGTTTGTCAGAAAAAATATCGTCAGTTATTTTTCTTAATTTTTTAGTAGAGATATTGTAAGAATAAATATCCGAAAAACCATCTTTATTACCAATAAAAGCAATTTCATCGCCGTTTGGAGACCATTCTGCACCAAAAACTCCATCCAGTCCAAACTTAAACTGTCTTGTGCTCTGACTTTTTACATTTACAATATAAAGAGCATCCTCCTCACCACTTTTAGCTGAAAGTGCAATATTTTCCCCATCGGGAGACCAACTCATACCGGGAGCAAGTACGTGCATTTCTTCAAAGTCCGCATTTTTCTGTCCTCTTATTACATCGCTTAAAATCTTCCCATCTATCGCAGACATCACATATACATCAAAATAACCGCCTTTATCAGAAATGAAAGCGATTTTATCACCTCCCGGAGACAAAGCAGGGCTCATATTATAAAAATTTTCCATCTCTTTATGGTCAGTGAGTCTGTTTGAAAATTCTTCAGGTTTCTTTCGGTCTGCAATATCCGGCCAGTATCTCCTGCGTGCATACAAAGCCCATTGTTCCATCAGTTCTTCGTAATCCATCCCGAATGCAGATTTCAATCCCCTGTCAACACTGCTTGTCTGTTTTAATCTTTGAACAAATTCACCGACCTTTTCCTTTCCATATTTATCCGCAATATAGTGAAAAATCAAATTCCCTCCCCAGTAGGGATTGTAAACTTCTCCACCATACTCAAGATATCCATTTATGGTAGCATCTCTGTTAAACATATCTGTTTCGGTGTTCCATCCTGTAGATTCATATTCAGCGAGCCCTTCTGCAATCCATAAAGGAATCTGAAATACTGAGGCAGTGTATATCGAACTGGGAAACATTCCGCCATAAAACATATCAAACATAACTGCATGAGTTAATTCATGATGAATCACATGCCTGAACTGACTATACGAACCTTCGTAAGGTATTACGACCCGGTTCTTGAATGCCTCCGTGACACCTCCAACTCCCTCTTCTAAATACTCTGCTATAACATTGGTCTGTTGAAAATCATTATGAGAGTTGTAAACTATTATCGGGACTCTACCTTTTAATTTATATCTCCAACCATTTTCAATTTGAACTAATGCTGCCTCTGCTACCTCTGCAACAAATTCTGCAATTCTTTCCCCACCTTTATAAAAATGTACATCAAAATGAGAAGATTGAATATAATACCACTCAAAGCTTTTATATTGAACCTTATTCTTACCAAAATACTGTGCAGATATATCTTCATTTGATAATAAAAACATTAATATCGACACAAATACAAAAAAATAATTTTTAACATATCTCATATATCCTCCAAAAGATTAATTTCTATAACTTAAAACCAAACTTTCTAATCAATAGTTCCTCTAATAAGACAATATAACCTTAAAAATTTAAATATAATTATAATTAAAATCAATATAAATATTGCACCTTAAACGAAAAGCAATAACAGTTTTATCTATATTTAAGAATTCGAAAATGAGATTACCACGTCCCGATTACTCGGGACTCGCAATAACAATAAACTCACATATCATTACGAAGAATGCAGCAACCCGTTAATCTAATTTTTCATCAATCTCTAAAACTAAAATAATATTTCCATTACATTTATACTAATATACTAAAAATTTATTCCAAATATAATGATTTTTAGGAAAAAGACATAAAAATTCAAACTGTAAAATATCCAAAAAATTCATATAATTTATCCCGAAAATATAACCACAAGTTTCACAGATTTAAGAGATTAGATATAGGGACAGAACAGTGCTTGCCCTGTGGGTTCTGTCCTTACAATTATTTTCACGTTTCGTAGCTCTGAAAGAGCATGAACGTTTATCCCGAAAATAGAATATATTTTTAAATTAAATGAATATGAATATTTTAATTATCGGGTTCGATAAATC
>JAUWXV010000206.1 GCA_030616165.1 bacterium
AAAATGGCATCCAGTCAAGACATTCCTGGCATGCTTGATTTTTGGCTTTGCTGATGCCCTCCAGATGAGACTTCAGGGTGTTATTGATATTCCTGTTCAGTTTATACAGATGATTCCGTATATTTTAACAATCCTCGTTATAGTAGGTTTTATTGGAAAGGCAGTGCCACCCGCGGGGAGCGGTGTTCCATATAGGAGGGGATAGAAATTTTATAATGCTCCCTTCCAAACCTTTCTTTAAAATTCCCTTCTGTTCATTTCCTCATATTTGCCAATGTTTTTGAGATATAAAACATTATTATTTTCTTAAACTTAAAATACTCTCCTGTGATAATTTTGGGTGGAGCAGAAAAATTGTCTATTTAATTACCTGCTTACTTTGACATATTATTTATGAAACTATTGATTTGAAAACAAAAAGTAACTTACATAAGCATCTCCTATCCCCAATTTTGTATCTTTTGATACCTTTATGTTATTATTTAAATCTGTTATTGTTATGGTAAGGGTATATACACCGACCTTGGTTGCGCTCATATCAATGGAGAGGTTAATCTCTTCGGTAGGATTTGAACCTTCGTATTCATAAGAAGCAGTAATATCCTGTTTCCCCTCGCTCATTCCGACAAGTTTTCCTATATTCGAAAAGATTCTCGAGATAAGCGGCTTAGTTTCTAATTCCGTACTGATTTTGTATTCAACTGTAAATTCTGTTTTTTGCTCGGGATTAAGCATAAGGTTATAAATTTCAAAGTATATGTGCATAAGTTGGTCTTTATTAAAGATTCTTATCGGGTTAGGTATTATTCTAAGTCCATGCTGTGCATACCTCGAATCTTCAATTAAGGTGTCTATAACGGATGCAAGTACAATATCGCTCATTTTGAGTTCACCGAATGTGTATGAATCCACTTTCAATTTTTGTCTGTACGCACCAGTATTTTTTGCTTTTTCTTCTTGAAATTCTATAGCAAAGTTATATTCCCCCGGTTCAATTTCTAATTGATTCTGACCTATGAGATAGAAATTCCATTCTGGGTCGAGTTCTGAACTTAAAAGGGTTTTCTTTCTAATTATCGATTTATTTACCTCATTCCATTTATCATCAAAAAAGAAAATGCCTTCTCTAAAAGTTGTAGTTTTATAATCTTTTTCCTTCTGGAGATTAAGGTCATTTACAGGCAGGGCATAATATATTTCTACCAGTGATTTTCCATTATTCCCTCTAAAACTTGCAGTATAATAATCAAAATCAAATATTTTTCCGGGGAATTGAGGTTGATATGTTTCTGGTTTTTCTCTGTAAATTTTTTCAGCAATCTCTGGAAAATTTATCCCCGGGAAACGTGAATGCGCTCCTAATCGTAAATCACCAGTCGCATACGAGTCTGAAAATGCAAGGTTAAATCCTTTATAATACCAAACTTCAGTGGGTCCAAGGTCCGGAATTTCCATAGTTTCAGTTCCCGATAATCTTTTTTCTCTATATTCTGCTCCCATTCTTACTGCCCGATTTGGAGAACCGTATCTTATATAGATTTTACCTCTATCTGTTTTCCATCCCGGAATGTCCTTTCTCTCGACACCAAATTTTAAGTTTGCATATGCTACTCTTGAATAATGTTCAAGCAATCTTTCGTTGTATTCAGATAAAAATAGAGGGTCTTTTTGCCTCCAGAATATTCTTTCGAATTCACTTTTCTCGGCAGAGGCTAAGTTTATAAATCCTTTGATTTCATCAGAAGGAACTATATACTCAATCGACTCAAAGACTGCTCTTTCATCCGACTGCATTATCGATTTTGCTTTATTATATTCAATGAGTGCCAGGTCATCTTTACTTTGTTTATGGTATCCATATCCCAAAAAGAGATGTGCATCTTTGTCGTCCGGAGAATTTTCTAATATTATCTTCTGATAATCTATAAATTTATCAATCATATTAGCTTCGAGTGACAGAATGCTTAAATTATGAAGTGCAACCTTGTTATCCGGGTCAATTTCAAGTACCTCTGAAAATGCATCAACAGCATTTACATAATTATACTCCTCATACGAAGAGAAATCTGCAAATCTTCCAGCGCCTTCGTCTCTTTGACTGAGAATCTCTTTTGATGTCAGTCCTTCGTCCCTGGTTCCTTCGTATTCATAAATATATGAGAGCATTTCCGGGCTAATAAAAGAGACAATACCCCCACCCCTTGAGTCAACACTTACCATATTTGAGAAATATTCCAACTCTTTTTTATATATTAGACCTAAATTAAGATTAACTTCGATGTTTTTTGGGTATTTCTCTTTTAGCAATTCAAAATATCTTTTTGAATTATATAAGAATCTTTGTTCCAGTATCAGCTGCCCGTAATGTATTCTATATGTTACATTATCCGGTTCTAATTTAATAGCCCTTTTTATGGCTATTTCAGCAAGGGCTCTTGAAAATACAGTTCCTTTTTCAATATATGCAAAAGATAGGTTATCATATGCTTCTGCAAATTTATTATCTATACTTACTGCTTTTTTGAAGTAATCTACTGCTAAATCAATATTCCCTTCTCTATAATTTTCAACACCTTTGTTAAATAATTCTATAGCATCTTTATTATCACTCAATCTGGTGTCAATAGTTACCTGACCAAAAACTTCTTTATTATTAAACAGCAAATCAGTTCCTTCTAAAACAAAAAGAGAAGATAAAGTTAATAAACTGATTCTTAGCCATTTATTTCTTCTTAATTTATATATAATTTTTTCTAAAGCCATATTCTTTTATTACAGATTATATTTTTAAAATATTACTACAACTATAAACTAATGGAATACTTGCTATAACAATCCCTTCCAGACCTTTCTTTAAAAATTCCCTTCCGTTCATTTTATTTTAACAATAAAATCTTTTTTGTTTCTACAAATTCATTTGTTTGCAATCTATAAAAATATATTCCAGAAGGAACATTTATCCCATTATATGCTTTCCCATCCCACATTACAGAATATTTTCCTGGAACTTTTTTTTGATTGACAAGGGTTTTAATTTTTTGTCCCAATATGTTGTAAATATCTAATCTTACATCACTTATCTTTGGCAGATAATATTCAATTGTTGTATTAGGATTAAATGGATTCGGATAGTTTTGGAAAAGTTTATATTTTTCATGAATTTTTATTTCTCTTATTTTTTCATCTGTTGATGTTATGATATCCCTTGAAAAAACAGAAACTGCATGATCCATTTCACCAACAACATAAACATTTTTATTATCCGGGCTTACTATAACAAAACGAGCACCATCTAATCCGTCAACTCCATCAATGCCATCTTTTTTGTATTCTAAAAATGTGAGTTTTCCTGTTGTTAAATCTCTTTGGAAAACAGCAACTGCATCACCCTCGCAACTTGCAACATAAACATTTTTATTGTTAGGGCTAACTGTAACTGAAAAAGGATTAAGTAATCCATCTACCCCATCAACACCTTGTTTTTTGTATTCTAAAAACATGAGTTTTCCTGTTTCTAAATCTCTTTGGAAAACAGCAACTGCATGTTCGCCAGTTCCAGCAGCATAAACATTTTTATTATCAGGACTTACTGTTACTGAGCGACTACAACATAATCCATCTACACCACCAACGTTATCTTTATGATATTCTAAAAATGTGAGTTTTCCTGTTGTTAAATCTCTTTGGAAAACAGCAACCGCATCACTATAACCAGTAACATAAACATTTTTATTGTCAGGGCTAACTGTGACTGAAAAAGGTAACATTAATTCAACTCCATGTTTTTTATATTCTAAAAATGTTAGTTTTCCTGTTGTTGAATCTCTTTGGAAGACTGCGACTGCATTATCTATGTTACCAGTAGCATAAACATTTTTATTGTCAGGGCTTATTGTAACAGAAAGAGCGCCAGCTAATCCATCTACACCATCAACACCATCTTTATGATATTCTAAAAATGTTAGTTTTCCTGTTTCCAAATCTCTTGTAAAAACAAAAACTGTGTGATCACCAGTAACATAAACATTTTTATTGTCAGGACTAACTGTGACTGAAAAAGGTAACATTAATTCAACTCCATGTTTTTTATATTCTAAAAATGTTAGTTTTCCTGTTGTTAAGTCTCTTTGGAAAACAACAACTCCATCATCATTAACACCAGTAGCATAAACATTTTTATTGTCAGGGCTTACTATAACAGAATTAGCGCCAAATAATCCATCTACACCATTCTGATTATCTTTTAAAACTTGTTGAAATGTTAATTTCCCGTAATAAGTTTGTCCAAAAACTTCATTCTTATTAAACAATAACTCAGCCCCTGCCAAAATACTTAAAGATAAAACATAAGGAATAATTTTATTTCTTAATTTAGTTAAGAAGCTTTTTTTAGGAATAGTTAATTCTTCATTAACAATCCCTTCCAGACCTTTCTTTAAAAATTGTCTTCTGTTCATTTTATTCAGAATTGTAGGGACAGAACAGTGCCTGCACACTGTGTTCTGTCCCTACATAATAATCATTTGTTATTAAATATATTGTAGGGACAGGACATTGTCCTGTCCTTCTGTTCTTATTATTTCTCTATTTCAAGAAATATCAAGAAAATATATATCATTTATTATTTAATAAGGCACTACCTAAAAAGCTTTTTTTAGGAATATTTTCATTATTAACAATATTTTCAAGAGGCATTTTATTTGTTCCATTTAATTTTATAAAATTCTCTTCCGTTCATTTTATTCAGATTTTTTTAATGTTTTTGAAATATAAAAATGTTATGTTAAGAATAACTATAATTAAATTTTTAACCGATATTAATATAAGTTTCAATTATTAATATATTTCCAATTTATTAAACAAACCATAATTAAGAAAGTTTCTATAAATATAACAATTTTTTCAGTAGATGTCAAATGAACTTACAGGTAATTTTAATAAAATTTTTTTATTGAAAAATATATTATCATGTCATATATTATATATAAGCCATAAATTTAAAAAAATATATCCTGGCATTCTAAAATAAGGGGTATAATTATGATTAAGAAGATTTCTTTAATTATAATTTTTATTTTCGCAAATTTCATCCAGCTATCGATAACACCCGTTTACAGTCAAGATTTTGAGAGTAACGTTTCATTAAACGCAGTAAAACTCCCTGAGGAAGTGAGATTTGATTACTTAGACCTTCCTCAGAAATTATCTGTATATATAGATAACTATGACTGGTCGAATGAAGAATACCCTTATAAAATTGAATTAAATGTAAATATATTCTTTGAACAGATATACCGTGGATATGAAGACGCAATTAGAGGACGTTTCATAGTATCTACAAATACTGGAATTCAATATGCCGACAAAGAATGGAGATTCCCATACAAGAGAGGTGACTCGATAGACCATATCAATCCGGAGTTTTCACCATTTTTGGGTCTGATTGACCATTATTTATATATCATAATAGGCAATGAAATGGATATGCTTGGTGAACATCTTGGTACTCCCTTCTATAGAAAAGCAGATGAAGTATGCAATCTCGGAAAATTTTCGAGGTATCCATGGTGGTGGGATAAAAGACAGGAAAAAATTAGATACATCTTATCTGAAGACCACAAACCTTTCAGAAGTATGTTAGCATATTTTAACCTGGCTTTATACGAACTTGAAACAGATAACAGAATCGATGCATTAAAGTTCGGACTGGAAGTAATTAAAATCCTCCAATCAATCATCGACATCTATGAAGAACAAGATTTCTGTGAAGATTTTTTAAACAGGAATTATCGAGAATTCAACAAATTAGCCTCCATCCCCGGGGGTGAGAGCATCAAAGAGACCCTCATCAAAATTGACCCTGAGCATGAAGATTATTACATAAAAAATGAATGAAATGTTAATTCATTTTTCTCTGTTGTTGACAACACCAACAGAGATCAAAATCAATCATCTATATCGAGGACTAAAAATAATGCTGTGTGCCTGTCCTTCGGATTGGTCTTGTGACCAACACATTTTCTAAAAAAATAGAAACTCCATCTTTTTAAATCCCCCTTATCAAAGGGGGAACTAAAGGGGGTTGTAAAATAATTAAATTTCTTTTATTATACTATCTTCTCTGTTGGTGACAACACATACAGAGAGTAAATATTTATTTTTAATAGAATGTAGAATTATGAATAACTGTGAAGTGTGTGAATCAAATATACCTGAATCTGATATAATATGTAATAATTGCGGTTATAATTTTGATAAAGAAGAAATTGTAGATAAAGATAAATTAAGAGCTCACCATAGGTTACTTAAATCGGAAAATTGGATTAAAGAAATAAAATTTAAAAAGAGAGTTAATGATATTCAGATAAAAAAATATGGTTATTCACCAAATCCAGGTAAGCAAGATTCTGATACATGGTCAACGAGTAAAACGGCAAAACTATTAAGTGAAAATAAAAGTCAAACTTCTCGTGATATTAGATTGTATGATTCGTTAGAAAAACATCAAGAATTATTAGAATGTAAAAATAAGACTGAAGCTTATAACAGACTTAAGGAAATTAATAAAGGCGTTGACATTAAAGGTAATAAAACAAAAATCAAATCTGAGGATGATCTTCAAAAATATTTGGCAAATAATTGGGAAAAAACACCTTTTAATGACGATTGGGAACCTAAAGGAAATTCC
>JAUWXV010000152.1 GCA_030616165.1 bacterium
TAAATCCGACCACTGGATATCCACAAAGTGATTGTGTCAGTGTTACTATAGTGACAGAAAAGGCGGAACTTGCAGATGCTTTTGCAACCGGGGTATTTGTTATGGGACATAAAAAAGGTTTCGATTTTATCAATAAAAATAAAGATGTAGAAGGGGTTATTATTTATAAGGAGGATAACATTCTGAAAAGCCTTGTTTCTGAGGGTATGATTGATAAATATAATTATATTAAATATGAATAATAGTGATAAATTAAAGATTTTAATATTGAGAATGAGTTCAATCGGGGATATTGTTCTTGCTTTTCCGTTTATTAGACTCCTCAGAAAAAAATTCCCCGAAGTCAGGATTGACTTTGTAGTGAAAAAGGAATATGAAGAATTGCTCAAATCTAATCGAAATATTTCAAATATATATTCCTTCAATTCACAAAAAGGATTTAGAGAACTTAAGAAACTTAAAAGGAAAATTAAACAGGAGAGATATACTTATATTTTTGATATTCACAGAAACTTCAGAAGTTATTATTTACGAAAGTTTTCAGGAGCCAAGAAAGTATTCCTGTATAAGAAATGCCGCATTAGAAGATGGCTTTTAATACGTTTAAAATTAAATCTATTTAACAAGATTACACCAGTCTATAAAGCATATATAAATTCAGCAAGAAAAATAGGATTAGTTGATGATAAATTAGGTTTTGATTTTAACATTGATAATAAATATAAAGAAAAGATTGATGAATTATTAGAAAATGAAGATATAAATAGCGGTGATTTTCTTATTGGAGTGTGTCCTGGTTCTGGCTATGAAAATAAGTGCTGGACAGTTGAAGGATTTTCGAAAGTTTGTAAATTTCTGATTTCCAAATTAAACGCCGAAGTCTTATTGATTGGAGATGAAGAAGATTTTAATAAAGGTGAAATGGTCAGTTCGTCGATTGGTGATAAAGCACACAATTTTTGCGGCAGGTTATCGATTATGGAATCTGCTGCGCTAATTTCAAGGTGCCAACTTGTAATAGTGAACGATGCAGGACCCATGCACATCGCTGAAGCACTCAATAAGAAATTGGTTGGCATTTTTGGACCTACGGTTGAGGAGTTCGGTTATTTCCCGGTAAATACAAATGCAGTTATTGTTCAAAAAATGCTTTTTTGCAGACCGTGTTCGAATAATGGCTGGAAAAAGTGTTATAGAATAGAGACCGAATGCATGAAAAGTATCTCTTCAGAGGATGTAGCAAATGTAAGTGTAAATCTTGTTTGCAGAGAAGATAAAAATAAAGTGTAGAAAAAATTATTTCAAAATGCAGAGATTCTGGTTTTTCACATATAGATGTATAATTTTTCCCTTTATCTATTTTTCTGTTATAGTTTTATCAAGATTCAACAGTAAAATAAGAAAGGGTTTAAAAGATAGGAGAGGTCTTTTTGATAAATTAGAAAGATTTCGGAAAAATCTGGGAGGCAGTGAAAAGATTGTGCTTTTTCATTGCGTTTCTATGGGAGAACTGCAGCAGGCAAAACCTCTTGCAAAAAAGATAAAAGAAAGATTCCCGGAGATAAAAATTGCTGTATCATTTTTGTCACCTTCGGGTTATGATAATTTCAAAGAATCATCTGAATTTGACTTTAAGATTTATCTTCCCACTGATAGATTTAAAAATGCAGAAAAATTTTTTTCTATATTAAAACCATTCTTATGGATAATTGTAAAACATGATATCTGGCCAATTCATCTTAAAGCGTGTTATAAAAATAAAATTCCAATAGTACTTGTGGATGCGAACCTTCCAAGAAAATCAAAAAGAATTTTACCTGTTGCAAAATCATTTTTCAGGTCATTTTATAAAAATATTGATGTTGTAATGCCTGTTTCAGAGAATGATGCAGAAAGATTTCTAATGATTTATCCATATAAAGATAGGATAATCCCTACCGGGGATACCAGATACGACCAGGTTTTTTATAACAGTCAGATTGCAAAAGATAAAGATATTCCCCATCTTTCTTTTTATAATGGGAAGAGAGTTTTTGTTAGTGGGAGTGTCTGGAAAGAAGATTTACAGCATATTCTTCCTGCATTATCGAAATTATTAAGGGAATATGAGAATCTTTATGTGATAATAGTTCCACATGAACCGGACTTTGAACAATTAGATTATCTTGATAGGGAACTTAATAAATTAAAATTGAATTATAATAAATATACAGAACTTAAAGATAAAGCATCGGAAAGAATTCTGATTATAGATAGGATAGGTCTTCTTGCGGGCATTTATAAGTATTCATATATTACTTATGTTGGAGGGAGCTTTACTACTGGAGTGCATAATGTTATGGAGCCTGCCATTTTTAATAGTCCGGTATTATTTGGACCAAAACATAATAATTCGTTCGAAGCCATTGAAATGGTAAAAAGAGGGGGAGCGTTTCCTATAGATAATGAAAATGATGTTTATTGTCTTGTTTCAAGTTTTTTAAAAGACCCTCAAAAGAGAGAAGAATCAGGAAGTGAGGCTGCCTCGGTTGTTATGGAGAATTTAGGTGCTGCAGATAGGATTATAAATTATATCGAAGATTATTTTAGAAATTTTTAACGGATAGTCAGAAAAATCTGTAATGATAAATTTTCCGCGAATTATCCAGTTTGAGACAAATATTTTATGCAATTCTAAGTGTGAATTTTGTCCACAGAGAGAGGTGAAACGGAAATATAAGATTATGCCTGATGAAATCTGGAGAAAAATTATAGAACAGTCAAGAGGAAGAGAGATAATATATCGTCCATTTATGGTAAACGAGCCACTCACAGATAAAAGACTGCCAGAGATTATCCGATATATAAAAGAGGATACAAGTGCAAGAGCGGAACTAAATTCCAATGGTGCACTGTTGGTAGAAGAATTAGGTAAAAAACTGATTCAGGCTGGTCTTGATGTAATAAGATTCAGTGTCGATGGTTTTTCAAAAAATACTTATAAACAATCCGGGAGGGGGGATAATTATGAGGATGTCGTCGAAAATATTAACAGATTTATTTTACTGAAGGAGAAGCTGAACAGTAATGTCGTAATATTTGTTCGTATGATAGATATGGATATAAATAAGCATGAACAAAAGGATTTTTTGGAATATTGGGGGAAAAGAGCAGATAGAGCGGTTATCGTTCCATTATACCGCTGGCCCTGGACCGGTCAGGAAAAACCTGTTATGAAACCCTGCCCGAAGATAAGAGTAGAGATGTTTTTTAATACTGATGGGAATGCTGTTCTTTGCTGCTGGGATAACTTTGAAAAAGGTATAATCGGGGACATTAATAATTCTGCAATTAATGAAATATGGAACGGTGAAACTAATCAGAGATATAGAAGTTTAATTAATGAAGGTAAAAGGGATAAAATTCTGCTTTGTTCGAGATGTGATGGATACGGTCATTACGATTTTTCTGATTGGAAAGGATATTGAAATTATTAAAAACCATTTGTAAATGTATAAATTATAATTTTTTGTTATGATTAATTATTTGAAAAATAAGTTTATAGTAATCCTGTTATTTGCTTTACTGATTAATAATAGTAAAACTTATTCTGCTGAGCCGGGCTTTGAATTCTTGAGGAATGAAGTTGGGGCAAGACCTGCTGCTCTTGCTGGTGCTTTCGTGGGAATCGAGGGTGATTTGAATTCAATATTTTACAATCCTGCAGGTATATCTACTATTAAAAACAAAGTCTGCACCATTACATATACAGACCACCTTCTTGATATTAATGCCGGGGTTGTGGGTTATGCTCAGCCTATATTAAATAAGGGAGTAATTGGAATCGGGATTAACTATGTTAATTATGGCGAGTTTGAAGGTAGAGATGAGTATAGTAATGAAACGGGAACATTTGGCGCTTATGATTATTCGATAATTATTAGTTATGCTGATGAAATTTTTAAGAATGTTAAAACCGGCATCAGCGGAAAGTTTATAAATTCGAAAATTGAAAATTATTCTGCTAATGCTTTTGCTTTGGATTTGGGAGTAATTTACAGAATTGAAAAGCATGACCTTAATATTGGTTTTAGTTTTATGAATGTGGGGAGCACAACAAAAGCATTTATAGATACAAAAGAAACTCTTCCGTCTCATATAAAGGGTGGAGTTTCAAAAAGATTGGCTCACCTTCCTGTTATGTTATGCGGAGAAATAAGAATGTTCGATGATAGCAAGTTTCAATATTTAGGTGGTGGGGAGATTATTTTTAATGAGAAAATAAAAGGCCGTCTCGGGTATAACAGCAGCGGGAGAGATCAGCATTTTGGCATCACAGATGATACATATGCCGGGTTCTCTGCTGGATTAGGATTTGTGTGGAACAAGTTTTATCTTGATTATTCTTTTTCTTCAATGGGTGGAATCGGCAACCAGAACAAATTTACAATCACAAGAGAATTTTAATGAAATTAAATGGATTACAATTTTTTTAATCAATTTTTATCCATTGCAATTTTAGGTAATTATCTTAACTTTTTCTGCCAAAAGCATAACCATCTGCGACCGAAAAGGTTGATGATTTTTACTCATATCAAACAAAAAAATTAAAAAACCTTGACAAAATAAAAAAAATTTATTACTTTATTTAAAATATATTTTTTCTAATAAATAACAAGTAAATATTACACAATTCATATCACAATAATTTAAGGGAGGTAGAATTATAGATTAATTTTTTCTACTACTTCTAATATTATTTGTAATTTACTCTTTTTTATTTCAAAAGACCTTTCTAATATTTGATATTTTCATTGATAAGACGTTAATATTATTAAAGTTGGAAATCTCTGATAAATATTGACTGGCCTTATCTTGATCAATAACTGAACTGAAAGTTACAATTCTATTTTTTTAAATACTATTCTTCGTTACTTAAAAATATCTTTTTCACTAAGTTTTTGAAGTCTATAAAAATTATTCAAAGGAGGTGATGATTATCGTTAATTGTTTTTATTAATCAATATTCAGTAGATTAGAGTATCTAATAAAGAAGGAGGTAAAAGATGAAAAATAAGTTACTTTTCAGTGTTATGTTGGTTTGTGTAGCTCTCTTTGTTTACCAGGGAGCGACATCAGCCGGTATTACAGGAAAAATCGCAGGAATTATTACAGATGCCGCAACAGGTGAACCAATGCCGGCGGTAAATGTTGTTATTGAAGGAACTACTCTGGGAGGAGCAACGGATAATGAGGGTCATTTCTTCATAATAAACATTCCTCCCGGGACTTATTTATTACAAGCATCTATGGTGGGGTATACGGTTGAGAGTAAAACCGGGGTCATTGTTAATGTTGACCACACTACTCCGGTTGATTTTGACCTGAGAGTTACCGCCATAGCAGGAGAAGAGGTTACAGTAACTGCTGAGAGGGAGATTATTCCAATGGATATTTCGGCAAGCCATATTGTTGCCGATGCTGAGCAAATAGTGGAAGTGCCACTTGTTACCGATATTGCGCAGTATATTCATTTACAGGCTGGAATTGAAGGTAATTACATTCGAGGTGGAGGATTAGACCAGACTGAGTTTATGATGGATGGATTGATGGTTGTGGATAACCGAACAAATAAACCAATGATGATGGTTAATCTCAGTTCTGTAAAGGAACTCAACATCATCAAGGGAGGCTTTAATGCTGAATATGGTAATGTTCGTTCCGGACTAATTAACGTCATTACCAGAGAAGGTTCTCCGAGTGTATATCATGGTTCAGTTGATATCATAAGAAGGCAGCCTGGCTTAAAACATGCAGGTCCATCCATGTTCAGCCCTGATGTTTACTATTTGCGGTCGTTTCTTGATCCCGATGTTATGTGGGATGGTACTACCTCCGGAGCATGGGATGTAGCGACTCAACTACAATATCCTGAATTTGATGGGTGGAATGCTCGGTCTAAAGATCTTTTAGAAGACGATGACCCAACCAATAATAGAACTCCTGAAGAGTGTAGAGATTTATTTCTATGGAATCACAGGGCTGAAGGAAGTGCAGCACTCGGACAGAAAGAGGGAAAGTACGGTCATAAGCCGGACTGGAATGTGGATGTAGGTTTTGGCGGTCCCGTGCCTTTGATTGGTAAATATCTGGGCAACTTGAGCTTTTACGCTTCTTATAGAAATAATAGGGAAATGTTTATCTTTCCTACCAGCAGAGAATTCTATGTAGAACAAAACGCACAATTAAAGCTAACCTCTCGTCTATCTCCATCTATGAAATTAACGGTCGAGGGATTGTATGGAGATATTAATACGGTTGCAAAGGCACGTCATGGAGGGAGTGATAATTACTACGCTACAAGCGGATCGGACCTTATTAACAGCGAGCAAACTTCCAGCGAAGCAACTCACAAGATTAAGTACTTTCCTGCTGCTTTGATACCATTTGATGTCTATCGTTCTATGTTGGGTGTTTCTTTTGACCATGTTTTGAGTCCCCGAACATTTTATAATATTAGAATCTCTCGTATTACAAACAGGAATGACTGCGGTTCCTATGGACCGGAGGACATGCGAGATCTAACAGTCATCAGAAATTTTGGCAGTACACCGGTTACTGAGCAGCCGTATGGATTTGAAATTGCCGAGACAGTTCTATACATGCAGGATGGTATGGTCTATGCAACTTCTGGTGGTGGTGCCCGGGATTCGAGCGAGGTGCGTACCTTAAATGTTAAATTTGACCTGACAAGCCAGATCGACAGGTATAACCAGATAAAGGTTGGTTTTATGTTTAATTATGATGACCTCTATACGCGCTTTAGAAAAATAAGATACGAATCTTACTATGACTACGATACAGCAGCTAAGTGGCGACATTATCCATACCGTATGGGGGCTTATATACAGGACAAACTTGAGTTTGAGGGAATGATTGCCAATTTTGGTCTGAGGTTTGATTACAATGAACCAAATACTGACTGGTATACAGTGGATACATATTCCAAATATTTTAGAGCTCAATATATTGATACTTTCACTGAAGTTACACCATCAGAACCTGCGAAGGGTCACCTGAAGATTAGCCCGCGTTTAGGGGTCTCTCATCCAATCTCTGAAAATGCAAAACTCTATTTTAATTATGGTCATTTTTATTCAATGCCTACATCTACCCATATGTATCAAATTTACTGGAGCGGGCCAGAGGCAGGTAACGGGATTACTCGTTTAGGCAATCCATCTGCAGATTTACCACAAACTGTCTCTTATGAGTTAGGGGTGGAATACAATGTCAGAAACCTATTCCTGATTCATTTAGCAGGTTATTATAAGGATGTGAGGAATCAAACAGGATATATATATTATACAAGTTATGATGAAACAATTGATTACCGAACTACTGAGAACAATCACTATGCTGATATAAGAGGCTTTGAACTGAGAATTGATAAGCGTTTTGGACGATGGATTACTGGATGGCTTAATTATAACTATATGGTAACCACAAATGGATATATTGGCAGAGAACACTACTATGAGGATCCGAGACTTCAGATGATATATGGATTGCAGAATCCATATCAGGAGAGACCAATTGCTCGTCCTGTGATAAGAGCCAATGTTCATATCAGGTCTCCCAGGGATTGGGGACCAACAGTGGCTGGAATAAAGCCCCTCGGCGATATTAGCTGGTCAACGCTTTTTTATTGGAAGGCAGGAAGTTATATGACATGGGACCCATTGACGACTTATGAATTAAATCAAAATTTGCAGTGGAGGGATAATTATTCTTATGATGCAAGATTAAGTAAGAGGATGCATATTGATAGATACAGCATTTCACTCTATATGGATATCAAAAATCTCTTCAACCAGAGACGATTAAGCACCAGAGGTTTTGCAGATAGTGAGGACCGGCGAAATTATTTCGAATCATTACACCTGCCTATGTATGAAGATGAAATGTATCAGGAGGATTATACGCCTGGAAACGATAGACCGGGAGATGTTTGGAGTGATGAAAAGCCATATATAGATATGCCAAATCGTGATTGCTTTACATATTTTAATGTGAGAGCCATCTTTTTAGGATTAAAAATTGATTTTTAAAAGTAAAGAATGAATAAAGAGAAGGGAGAATAATTATGAAAAAGATTTCTTTTTTCAGATGTATTTTTTGTCTTATATTATTCCTATTTGTTTATGATATCGCAGATGCTCAAATTTTCAGGTGGATAAAAGTAGGAAAGGCTTGGTTTAAGGTTCGTGATTCCGGCCATCAGGAAGAATTAAAGGGCCCTTTTGGCTATTATTATCATTTATACGATTTTACGCGTCCCGGATTTTATTGTGCGGGAACGCGGTTCGGTGTCAGAGACTGGGAAGATGAAAATGGTAATGTTTTGCCCGTCAAGATAGCCGGTGCTCCCTATGGCGTTTCTGATGAGGTTGATAACATGTTTGCTTTGAAAGATGAGGAGGGAATATCTATTCGCAGGTATTGGAGGTATCAGCCTCCCTCAATTGTTGTTGATGGCGTTATTCTGAATGAACCGTTTCCAATGGCGGAAGGAGATGAAGTCGCTCCCGATAAAATTCCTGGAACTGCTGATGTAATGGTGGAATCGTTTTTTAGGAATTTTATGGGGCTGGATATTCATCAAAGAGTGTTTGGCTGGGGTCAAACTTATCATGATGATTATGTAATATACGATTGGACAATAACGAATACAGGAAATATAGACAGGGATGATGAGATTGAATGTCTTCAGACCTTAAAGGACCTTTACATTTTGAGGTCAGGAGGACATTTTCCTTGTAGTAGTAGAGAAAAAAAAGAATGGAGTGCTTGGTATGGATGCCGTCCGGGAGAAGACTTGAGGATAATGTATTATTATCCTCACAGAGATAAAGGGGCGAAATTCGATGACTTTGGTGATATTAGAGGTGCACTTACATCCCAAGGATTTCTTAACGGTCCATGCTATTTGGGTGAGGCTATGCTTCACGTTGACGAGTCTCCCGATAACCCCATAGACGACCCAGCTCAACCACAGATGCATAGTATATGGAATTATCGTCTTTTTTATCTTAAATTCCATTCCGCAGGGCTGACTTCAGAGGAACTTGGAAAAGTATACGAAGTTATGCAGTATGGTC
>JAUWXV010000268.1 GCA_030616165.1 bacterium
CCAAATTTTCCATAGGCAGGTCCCTGTGCCTGAATATTTTCTGGATTCATCAAAGGGCGCCCACAGGGAGGCGCCCCTACATTGTCGTTGTTTAATATAATAATCCCATGAAGATGATTGGGCATAACTATATGTTCACAGGTCTCAACATTGGGGTAATATTTGGGTATTTCCTGCCATATCCTATCCACAATTTTTCCAGAATCATTTAATTTCATTTCATCGTCTTCAATATCACCGAATAAACACAATTGCTTATTAACACATAAGGTTATATGATACATTCCCTTTGAGGAATAATCATACCCTTTCAAACGAATTGATCCTCGACGATGTTTGTCTGGATTATATTTCATATCCTATTCACACCTCAAAATTCTCCCACTCATACTTGATTCTTTCCATGAGCTTTTTGAAGCGCTCTTCGCCACGTAAACAAATGTTTTCTTTGTTCTTAAATAAAAAGAACAAACTTTCGATAATATGAGAAATAACTCTGATATAAAGAAAGTGTTTTAGTCTCAAACATTTCTCCGCTGGCATCTTTTGCTTCGATTATCACTCTCGTTCCCAAACAGAGTTTGGGAACAAGAATAATCACAAAAGAATAATTATACATCACGAAATGCTGTCGATATGGAAGGGGGAACAACCGGACTAGAAGGTTCAGTCTTTAGAACATAAAATATATATTTAAATATATTAAAAATAAACTGGATATGCAACTTTAAAAACTTATTTCATATTATCACTGATAATAATTCCTTCCAATCTCAATAATTTCTTTTTAAGTTCGATTCCGGCACCAAATCCCCCTAATCCTCCATCCTTTCTTATAACTCTATGACAGGGAATAATAATAGGTATCGGATTTGCACCAACAGCGCCACCGACTGCTCTTTCGGCTCCGGGCTTACCTATCCTTAATGCAATATCAGAATAACTCATTAACCTGCCATAAGGTATCTTTCTTACCTCTTCCCAGACCCTCTTCTGAAAATCTGTTCCAGAAAGGAAAATTACTCTTGTTCTGAAATTTACTGGATTACCATTAAAATACAAATCAAACTCGTTCTTGAGCAAATTAGGAACTTTACCTCTTTTTATACTATAATTTGGATAAAGATTCATCAATTTCCAGATAAAATCCTCCTCCATTAATTTGCCAAATTTAATTTTAAAAATTCCACCCTCTAAAAATCCAATAAATATATCCCCTATCGGGGAATAATATTTGCAGTAATAAAGATTTCTCATAACAATAATTATTAATTGTTATTGATTATTAAAAATGGAAACAATTTCCCTATCTATGAAGAAAAATTTTTCCTGATATTAATTTAATATTCAAATAAAAATAATATTATTAATAATATATAATAAAAAATATAAATAAAATCATTAAAAAACATATTGTTTATTTAGTTCATATTTTACTAAAAAAAATTAATAAAAATTTTATTTGTAATGTAACTATTTTAATTATAAAGAATTATGAAAAAATCTATTTTCTTTTGATATAAAAAATTAAATTTAAGAAAATAATTAATTTTTATAATATTATCAATATATATCTAAAAAATACAAATAGAGATATTTCTGGCATATTTGTTGCAAAAAAATTTATGAAGTTTTATACTATTATAGCAAGCTTATTGGCAGGTGACTCATGAAATGTTAAACTCATAAAGTTCTTTACTAAAATTTTGGAGGTATAAAAATGGCAATCGGAGATGCCACAAGAATTAACACCAATATAGCTGCATTTAATGCATTAGCTGCCTTAAAAGCAGTTAACAGGGACCTTGAAAGACGTCAGTTAAAGTTAGCCACAGGAAGAAGAATAAATGAGGTCTCTGATGACCCTGCCGGGTTTGTTATTTCAAAAAGATTATCGGCGCGATCACGTGGTCTAAGTACTGCATTGGACAATGTCGGAACTACAAAAAATGTCCTCGCCATTGCAGAAGGCGGGCTTATAAACATCAGCAATATCCTTATAAGATTGAAAGAGTTAGCAACACAAGCTGCTAACGATACCTTAGGTTCTGCAGAAAGAAATGCAATCCTTTCCGAAGTAAAACAGATGGTTCAAGAGATAGACGATATTGTCGAGGAAACTACTTTTAATTATAACAAACTTTTAGACGGAACATTCACGGGAAGGTCTTTTCAAACTGGTGAAGAAACTACGGCAACATTACGATTCGATCTGACTCAGAATAATTCAACAACTGGTTTAAAATTTACCTTTAATATCGCGGGCCCTGGTACTCCAACTACTATGTCTATCAACGATGTAGCAAATGTTACACTGGGGAAATTCTTTACTGCTTCTGGATGTTCACAAGCAATCGCCGTAATAAACGGTGCTATCGAAAAAGTCTCAGATTCTCTCAGAACGTCGGTTCTATATCAGCAAGACTTACTGTTAAAGAAGCAACTTTAAGAATAGCAATCACAAATACAGAAGCAGCAAAAAGCAGAATCCTTGATTCTGATATGGCGTTAGAACAACTCGAATCTACACGACTACAGATACTACAGCAGACTGCTACAGCTCAACTTGCTCAGGCTAATGTCGCTCCTCAAAATGTGCTGGCGCTATTTCAATAGATATGCTCTTCAATCAGAAGAATTTTAGAGCAAAAGGATGAAAGGGGTAGGGTGTATTCGGTTTTTCTGAAAATTTATGCCTTCTATATTTGTAATGGGTTTACTATTATATCAGGAGGATAAATATAAATATAACAAAAAGATAAGCACTGTAAAAGCAATTAGTGAGACTTCGGCAAACATTGTAAATGAAACCATATCATCAAATGTCAAAGGATTGGTTTCTTCAAGATAATCTTCTTCTTCGTAATAATCTTTTTCATTCTCTGGCATAACTATACTATACGATTACTTGGTTATATATGTATTATATTATATAATCGACCAAAAAATTGATTTATTCAGTCACTTTTCATATTATTATTCTTGAAAAATAAAAATTATAAATTTATGCTTTAAGAATCAGACTTGCGGCAAAACCTGCACCAAATCCATTATCGATATTTACAACAGTAATACCAGCCGCACAACTGTTAAGCATCCCCAAAAGTGCTGCAATCCCATTGAAACTTGCACCATACCCTACAGATGTGGGAACAGCAATCACCGGTTTATCAATAAGCCCACCTATCACACTGGCAAGTGCTCCCTCCATTCCCGCAACTACAATTACGACAGACGCTCTATTGAGCATATCCATATAATTTAAAAGCCTGTGAATTCCTGCTATTCCAACATCAAACACCTTCTCCACTCGATTACCCATCATATAAGCAGTAACAGCCGCCTCTTCTGCTATCGGAATATCAGAAGTCCCAGCCGAAACAATCACTATAATCTTTTTTGAACTTCTCTTTTGTTTTTTTAACTCATAAGTAATAACCCTTCCAATCTCATTATATACTGCCCCGGGAATAACCTTTTTTACTTCTTCATAGTTATCAGGAGTAGCCCTCGTTGCCAAAAGATTATTCCTATTGTCAACAATCTTTCGGGATATCTTTGCTACCTGAACAGATGTTTTACCCTCACAAAATATAACCTCCGGAAATCCTTTCCTGATTGCGCGATGATGATCTATCTTTGCAAATCCAAGAGATTCAAAAGAAAGATTCTTTAACTTCGCAATTATGGTTTTTTCTTGAATCTCACCTGTTTTATATCTTCTAAGTAAATTAAGTATTTCTCTATTAATCATAAGAGTCCAGCAACTTATTTTTTGTTAAAAGATTTTTTATTTTCAATTCTATTTCTTTAGCAGAATATAGACCTATTATCTCTTTTATAATCTCATGATTGCCCCGTATTCCTTTCAAGTAAAACTGGATATGCTTTTTAAGATAACTGGTTGAGTAAAATTCCCCATTGTTTTTAATTGCATCTCTTATATGCTCTAAGCAAATCTCCAACTTTTCTTCAAAACTTGGTTCAGGAAAAAGCACTCCTTCATTTAAATAATAGTTAATCCTTTTGAATATCCACGGATTCCCTATACTCGCTCTTCCGACCATAATAAAATCACATTCTGTCTCTTTAAACATCTTCTCTGCTTCAACGGGTCCAGTAATATCACCATTACCTATTACAGGAATTTTAACAGCCATCTTAACATCTTTTATAATACTCCAGTCTGAGGGTTCAGAATATTCTGTTTTACTTGTTCTCGGATGTATGCTTATAGCAGCAATCCCGCAATCCTCAAGCATAATAGAAGCATCAACCGCTATTATATTATTTTTACACCATCCACTTCGTATCTTTGCTGTAACTGGTAATGAAGAATTTTCCACTACAGCCCTGGCAACCTTCTCCATCTTAACAAGGTCTCTCAAAATAGCAGAACCGGCACCCTTTTTTACTACCTTGCTGGCAGGACAACCAAAATTTATATCAATAAAACTCGGACTAAATCTTTCTAACATTTTCGCTGCTTCTGCCATTATCCCGGGTGAATCACCATAAATTTGAACTGCTATCGGTTTCTCCCTTCTATCAAAAAAAAGATATCTGAGTGTTCGAGTATTTTCTTTCACAATACCCTCTGCACATATCATCTCAGAGCTGACTATAGCCGCGCCCATTTTACGGCATATCAATCTGAATGTACTATCGGTAAGACCTGACAGCGGGGCCAAAATCACTCTTCCGCTTATTTTTACATCTCCTATTTTCATAACTATAAAAATATAAAACATTATATTGTTACTAGCAAGAATTTTTCTAAAAAAATAACAAATATAAATTTATTGATTTTAATTGATTTTATTTTTATATTTGTAAAATATTTTCAATAACTAAACAAAAATTGGGTAATTTTTTAATTCATTCCTCTTGAAACGAAAAAGTGCTTGGACACATTTATCTAAATTGTAGATGCACCGAGCGTGATAAATCGCGCCATTACACTGAATGTTAAAAAAATAATAAAAATCAATATTTAACGAAAAAGGTTTTAAATGTCAAAAAGATGTGATATTTGCGGAAAAGGTCCTATGGTTGGGCATAA
>JAUWXV010000187.1 GCA_030616165.1 bacterium
CTCAGTATCAATAACATTGTCTTTAAAATAAATAATTTTATGAATCATTCAGGTTATATTTAATTGCAAAGTAATGAGATAAAGATAAACTAAATATTAAGAATGCAATTCGTGTGCCACTTTAATATTTATAAATACTTATACATATTAACAAAATTATTTTTTTAAAATTCTGGCTAATATTTTACAATTTGTTGTTAATTATTTGCTAAAAGATTTGTTAATAATAGGTTTTCACGAAAATATTTTTTTAAAAATAATTAAAACATCATTAAAACAAGAAGTCATTCCCCCGAGTACTCAGGATAAGTTACGAGTTTAGTGAAACTCTAATAATAAGATAGAGAATTATTATTGATAATATCGGATTGGTTTGTCGGGTAGGTAAAATTAAAAACCCCTCTTTGATTTCGGTCACTTCACCAGTTCCTACTTCCAAAGAGGGGGAATTCTGAGCCTATGGCAATAGGCGACTCATAAATATTATCGGTAGATAATGTGTAAAATTTTAATATTACAAGAGGAAATTTACTGATTTTTCCCAATATTATAAAACATATAAAAATTGCTAAGTTATATTATTATATAATTTATTAATTAAAATTTACTTTCGAATATAAAATATCAGGAGCAGATTGTGCATTTTCTTGGTTTGGATATTGGTACGACAGGCTGTAAGGGTGTTTTATTTAATGAGGATGGAAAATTAATAGCAAGAGCATACAGAGAATATCCTCTTATTTCAGGCAAAAGGGGTGAACTTGAGGTCAACCCAAATGAAGTCTGGGAAAAAACAAAATCTGTAATAATAGAAATTTCCAGTAAAGAAAAAGATATATCGGCAATTTCTGTTTCTTCAATGGGAGAAACTGTAACTCCAGTGGATGCAAAGGGCCGATTTCTGTATAATTCAATTATAAGTTTTGATAATAGAACCGCTCCTTATGTCAATTGGTGGAGAAAGAGGATTAATCCTTCAGAGATTTTTAATATATGTGGTCAGTCTCTATTGACTATCTTTACTTTAAATAAAATATTATGGATTAGAGACTATAAAAATGAAATATACAAGAAGACAAGTAAATTTCTTTGTTATGAAGATTTTATAATATTTTTGCTCTGTGGGGAGAGTTTCATAGACTATTCTTTAGCAAGCAGGACAATGGGCTTTGATATTCATACTAAAAAATGGTCAGAAAAACTTCTTGGAATAGCTGACATACCTGAAGAGGTTCTCGCAGTCCCGGAGAGATCTGGTAAAGTAGTTGGAAAGATTAAAAAGATACTTGCTGAAGAATTGAATCTAAAAAGGGATATTAAAATTGTTACAGGAGGACATGATCAGGTGTGTGCAGCACTTGGAGCGGGAATTATTAAAAAGGGAGTTGGAATGTATGCAACTGGAACAGTAGAATGTATTGCTCTATCTCTCGGCAGTACTCCAGTTTTAACTGATGAAATGATGAAGAACAATCTCTGCTGCTATGACCATACGGTTTTTGGGCAATACTGCACACTTGCATACAACTTTACTGGTGGGAATTTACTTAAATGGTACAGGGATACTTTTGGTGAAAGATATAAAGAGGAAGCAAAAAAAAAGAATATTGATCCTTATTCTTTAATAATTTCGGATTTGCCTGAAGAGCCGACAGGGATTTTTGTTCTTCCACATTTTACAATGACCGGGACACCATATCTTGATTCGCATCCAACCAGTGCAATCCTTGGAATTACTCTGAATACATCCGAAAAGGAATTAATCAAATCATTTCTTGAAGGATTGACATACGAGATAAGATTGAATCTCGAGATTTTGAGAAAGAGCGAAATAAATATTGAAAGATTAAGAGCAACTGGCGGAGGAGCAAAATCATCAATATGGACACAAATTAAGGCTGATATAGTCGGAATACCAATAGAATCCCTTGAGACTACCGAAGCCTCCTGCACTGGTGCTGCCATATTGGCTGGAATTGGAGTAGGGTGTTTTGATTATAAGGAGGCAGTAAAAAGGTTCGTTAAAGTTGTTGATATATTTTATCCTGATAAAGAAAAAAATGAAATATACAATGAAAAATTTAATAAATATGAAAAAATATATAAAAAGATTAAAGAAATTGGGATTTAGTAAGTTATCATTAAATAATTACAGTAAATAGTTTAAAAATAAAACCTTATAATAAATAGCGTTTTATAATATAGAA
This sequence comes from bacterium, assembly GCA_030616165.1. GTDB lineage: Bacteria > SM23-31 > SM23-31 > JAUVVT01 > JAUVVT01 > JAUWXV01. The sequence goes on from JAUWXV010000187.1 coordinate 2,208, forward strand.
TTTAATAATATTTTCAAATTTGGGAAAAAATTATAAAATTATATTAAAAAATAGGGAATTTTATGTAATAAATAAGGGGAATAATAAATCGTTAAAAATATAAAGATGATTTGAATTAATTTTTTTAAAAATATAATATTTTTATTGATTTATTAAATATAAATTGTTATATTAAAGGTTTAAAAAATTTATATAATTTTAGAAATTTTGAATAAATTTTGCTTTTATAATGTAAATAATAAAATGTTATTAATTGACAGTAAATATTGATAAATCGAGAATATATTGATAGGAGAGTAAAAGATGGTAAAAAATAATGTTAATGCAATGGCGGCACTAAAGATAGCGATTCAAACGGAAATAGATTTCCATAAGTTGTATTTGAATGCTTACTCTTTAGCAAAAAATGAAAACAGCAGGGATATTTTGAAACTTCTTGCGGATGAAGAACTTTCTCATAAAAAAAGGCTTGAGAAATTGTATGTCAATTTGTCAGGAAGAAGGATAATGGCTCTTAATTTAAAACCGAAATTTAGATTCAAGGAAATAACGAATGAGTGTATTTCTCCGCTTGAGGTGCTTGAGATAGCGATTGAGAATGAAAAAGAGAGCCTGAAGTTTTATCAGGAATCTGCTGAAAAAACCATAAATTATGATGGGAAAAAGATGTTTTACAAACTTATTGAGGAAGAAGAAACCCATCTTGACCTTTTAGAGATGGAATACAAAGTCAGAAAGAAGATTTTCCACGAAGAAGTAGAAGAATATAATAATGACAATATAAAAGAAGTATCGAGTGTAATGAATTAATTTTAAAAGGAGGTAATTTAATTCCAATCTTTTATTAAATTATATCCACCTTATTGTGGGTAAAATTTTTTGCAGTGTTATTTTTTTAAGATTATTTTTGTAATTTTATGATGAAGTGAATTTTTATAATAAAAGATATATGTTGGCATTATTTATAATTAAAAAAATAGAGAGCATTATTAACGATTGTTTGTTAAATTACTTGTAAAAATGTATTTAATATAGTGACAGAATAGTGTTCTGTCCTTATAATATAAAAATGTATAATAGTGGGTCAGGTTTTTGGCGAAGTCAAATACCTGACATTTTTTTATTTATGCCTTATCAATTTTCAGGTAATTATCACAAAAAATTAGAAAGGCCTTTTTTAAAATATAATTTTTTACATTTCATAAACTTGCACATGATTACATATAAAAATGTCCTGGGTAAGAAAGTCAGGAATGTGAAGAATATTTTACCTGATAAATATAAAAGATTAGATTCTTCCGAACTTGAAAAAAGAATAAATGAGAAAAAAGAGCACTTAAAGAACAAGATTTTGATACTAGGTCATCATTATCAGAGAAAGGAGATAATAAATTTTTCTGATTATATAGGAGATTCTTATTTTTTATCAGAGACTGCTTCAAAAAAAGAGGATATCAGTTATATAATTTTTTGTGGTGTAAATTTTATGGCAGAGAGTGCGTATATACTCTCTGGTTCATCAAGAACAGTTTTACATCCCGATACATCCGCAGGATGCCCCCTTGCCGATATGGCAGATATCGAAAATGTTGAAAGAACCTGGAATGATATAACAGCGATTTGTCCAGGGGAATATATAATTCCAGTTACATATATAAATTCTGATGCCGAACTGAAAGCTTTCTGCGGCAGAAATGAAGGGATTGTTTGTACATCATCGAATGCCGAAGGTGCAATACGCTGGGGTTTCGAAAGGGGGGAGAAGGTGTTTTTCTTCCCGGATGAAAATTTAGGGAAAAATACTGCTAATAAAATTGGAATAAAAAGAGATAAGATTATAACCTGGAATCCTTATGAGCCATATGGTGGTAATTCTAAGAATGATATATTTAAAGCTGATATAATATTATGGAAAGGATACTGTCATGTTCATACCTGGTTTAAAACATCTCACATCGAAGAGATGAGAAAAAAATACCCTGATGGAGCAATTGTTGTTCATCCGGAATGCTATGAAGAGGTTGTAAATATGGCTGATTATAACGGGTCGACTGGATTTATAGTAAAGTTTATTGATAAAGCACCAGAAGGCTCAACCATTATAGTAGGAACTGAGATAAATCTTATCAGAAGACTTGATGATAAATATCCGAATAAAAGAATTGTCCCTCTTTCGAGGTCATTATGTCCAAATATGTGGAGGATAAGCCTTAATGACCTTCTCTGGACTCTTGATTATCTGGGTGAGGTAAATGTTATAAAACTTCCAGAAAATATAAAAAAGGAAGCCTCTATTTCTCTTGAAAGAATGTTAGAAGTTAGATGAATTTTTAATAGTTGATTGAATGATAGAGGATAGAAATTGAATTTTTATTTTTTTATAACTATCATTCTACCAACTCTCATTCTCTCAATCTATTGTAAATTCGGCTCAGGGAAACGGAATAGTCTATAGTTTAGAGTACATATTATATTTTTTAAGAATTATTATCCTGAAAACTTTATATAATTAATTTTTTTGCCGATAATATATTCAGAGATCTTCATTGATTTTAAAACTTTTCAGAATGTCTTCGGAAAAGATTTAATCCTTTTAAAATGAGATAAAAAGAATAATTTTTTATTAATTAATTTATTATTATAGAGAAAGAATATGAAGACTTTTAAAGCAAAACTTCTTAAAGACTTAACTTACATAAATGGATGTAATCTCAAGAAGGGTTCAATTGTAAAAGTTGCACAATCATCAAGTAGATCAAGCTGGGTGGTAAATGTAAGATCAAATCAGTTAATAAAGGTTTTTAGTTACGATTTTGAAGTTGTTTAAATAAAATCTTACTACTTCACTCCTACCTTAATTGTTGATAAGCAACAGGTTTCTTGTCTATATTTTGTGGTATATTAAGTAAGAACCAAATCAAAGAATTTTTTGATTATAATATTTTATAAAATATCTTGACAAAAGTTTATATTTTTGTTAAAATATTTTTAAATTTATTAATCCTACGCTTCATTTCTATGATTTTCTGACATAATTAGTATAAACTTCTATCGTTTATTTCCAAGCGTTGTCTTTATGCAAATTTTAAAATAAGAAAAAGTTAACCGCAGAGATGCAGAGAAAAAGAGAGAAAATATTTTTTTCTCCGCGCCTCTACGGTGGAAAGGAAATTAAATAAAAACATAACGTAAATTTTTAACTAATAATACGGGAGGTAAAAATGCCAAAAGTAGGTGTAATTCTCAGCGGTTCAGGAGTATTTGATGGTTCAGAGATTCATGAAGCAGTAATAACTCTGCTCACTATTGAAAGAAGAAAAGCAGATTATGTATGTATGGCTACTGACATCAATCAGGTGCATACGATTGATCATTTAACTGGAAATGAGTCAGAAGATGAGCAGAGAAATGTTCTTGTCGAGTCTGCAAGGATTGCAAGAGGAAACATAAGAGATATAAAGGATATAAATGCAGATGAGATTGATGCTTTGATAATTCCGGGGGGATTTGGAGCAGCAAAAAATCTATGTGATTTTGCGGTAAAGGGAGCAGACTGCGAAGTTAATCCAGATGTTAAGGAATTAGTTTTAAGTATGAATAAAGCAGGAAAGCCCATTGGTGCAATGTGTATAGCGCCTGCTCTTATAGCAAAAGTTTTTGAAGGTTCGGATATTAAACCTACTCTGACAATTGGAACAGATAAGCAAACTGCCGAAGCGATTGAGAAAATGGGTGCGATTCATAATGATTGTTCCGTAGATGATATAGTTGTCGATTATGACAATAGAATAGTTACAACGCCGGCATATATGCTTGCAAAAGGGATTTCTGAAGCGGGCACCGGCATTGAGAGGCTTGTGGAAGAGGTTCTTGCTATGGTGTAATATACTTTGATGCCAAAAATTTAATAAAAATAAATTGATGATTAAGGAATAATATTCTGGCTAATTAGATTGCTTCGCCGCTTTTATCCTCGCAAAGATTATATATATTCTTGTCGTTGCGAGGAGTCCACAAAACACTCGTGTAACGATGTGGCAATATGTAAGGTTTTCTTTGGCAGGGGCAATTTATGAATTATCCCTACAACTCTTTTAGTTTTAATTATTTACATCAGGGGTTCAATATATTGAATCCCTACTTTATTGACTCCTCAAATAATCGGGGGGAATCATCGCAGTGACTATAATCATACATGTCGTTGCGAGGAACGAAGTGACGAAATCCCGAAGTATCGGGATTAAGAAACAATCTCCTTCAGCGAAATATACTTTTTTTAATTGTCATTTGATTTTTACCAAGGTTCTGAGAATTATATAAAAATTCGGTAGTTTGTAAATCTGAAAAGGTTTTGTTAATTGTATGATTTTTAGGTCTTATTTTATTTTTGCTGACTGACATTTTTTTGAATTTTAAACGTCCATCAAGGTTTGGAGAAATTCTTTTCTTTTCTATTATATGTCTTGTTAGGATTTCACGATTAAATAATCCTGTTTCATGGAAATTTTTATTGCTCAATTTATTAAAGAATATGTATCCATCCCCGCCTTCGGCGAGATAATCAGGAGTAGCGACTTTATATATTTTTTCCGGTGAGACAGGCAGACCTCCAATGGTTAGATTTGAAATTTTTTTAGAATTAGAATTTATATTCCATCTTGCCCCGCTTAATTGTGCAAAACTGTTTGACCTATATTGTGAAGCGGCATACTCTAATATTTCTATTAATTCAGCACCTTTAATTTCAAAGACAAAAATTTCATTATTAAAAGGGATTACGGAGTAAACATCACCTCGGGTTATAGGACCAGGTTTAAATCCATCACGGATGCCTCCAACATTTTGAATAACAACGTCAGCACTGGTGTATTGTTTAACTACATCGGTTATCATGTTGAAAAGGGCTGATTCTTGGTATCTTCTCAGTGGAAAGGAACCAAGTGACTCTCCTATTTTTTCTCCCATTAACTCTTTTGATTTATCTATATATGGTTTAATTATATTTGAAAGTTTTGGTTCCTGTGGAATATTTTTGGTGCTATTAAGATTAATTGGAATTGCTTTGCCTGAAAATCTTATAACCTTTCCGCCGACAAACTCTAAATCCACTCTGCCGAGATAAAGTCCGAATTTTCTCGCACAGTGGATGACTGCGTTTCCCACCTTAAATGGCTTTTCAAAGAGGTCATTGGTATGTCCGTCTATCAATACATCTATGTCAGGAACAGAAAGTGCG
>JAUWXV010000207.1 GCA_030616165.1 bacterium
AAAAGATATCTGTAATCGATGAGACAGGTGTAATTTATAATGAATTTGTCAATACTATGAGTGATACACTTAGTGATGGGAGGCAAAAATATATACTTAACAGAGTGAAAGTTGGAACAGGTGGGCTTGAGGATACAGATAAAGAGCTTCGGGTAAAAGTAACAAACAATAATATAGAAGGGTATATTTATATAAGTAAAGATTTATTTAAAAATATGCGGATTGATTATTATGCCCGTAATGTTACTAACTTTGCAGAAAACAGGAGGATTCAAAACGCTCTGAATAGAGCAGTTGTAAAACAAAGAATTTTAAAAGAGGGATTCGAACCTTCTGTGGTCATGAAACTAACTCGAAATATTTATTTTCGAGCCATAAGAATAGCCGAAGGTGAAAAAAAAGGTGGAGTTGAACAGACCTTTGCTATTGCTTATATATTTATGATGATTCTATATATGACAATAATTTTATACGGGCAATTTGTTATGCAAAGTGTGATTGAGGAGAAGAACTCAAGAGTCGTAGAAGTACTTTTGTCTTCTTTGAAGCCTTTTGATTTGATGGCTGGGAAGATATTGGGAATGAATCTTGTCGCATTTACTCAATATCTAATATGGGCTGTTTTTGCTATCCTGATATTTTCTTTTGGAGAGTCTATTACGAGTTTGTTCATAGAACCTTCGGTGAATTTACCCAATATTCCCTCAATTCCTTCAATGATATTTGTATATCTCATAATATATTTTATACTTGGATATTTGCTTTTTTCGGGGCTTTTTGCAACCCTTGGTGCAATTTTCAATAATGAGCATGAGGCACGGTCATATATGATTTTAATTTTGATACCCCTTATTCTTCCGCTAACGATGATGCCTTACATTATTGGTAACCCAGATTCTTTATTAACGATTATTTTGTCCTTGATTCCTTTCACTTCTCCAATAATTATGCTTTCGAGAATTTGTGTGTCATCTCCCCCAATAATTGAAATAGCAGGTTCAATTTTGATTTTGATTCTTACAATTGCTGCGGAAATCTGGGTTGTTTCTAAGATATATAGGGTTGGTATATTAATGTATGGGAAAAAGCCAAATATTGGTGAAGTTTTGAAATGGATTAAGTATAGTTAATATTCTAAAGTTTATCTTAAAAAACTTATCTGTACTTTGAAAATCCTTAAACTATAAAGAAAAAATAGCCTGATTAAAGCTCTTTCATTTCAATTATGTTGTAACAATTAAGTCGCTAACTTTAATTTCTGTAAAATTCATCTCTTAAGTTTAAATTCAATTGTTTTTTTAATGTGGAGAGCATTGTAACAAGTCTCTGTATTGTAATCACTTATATATCTTAGACATTTAATGTTTTGATATATCCTTATAAAAATAAATTAATCAATAGAACACAATAAAACTATCAACATTTAAAAAAGGAGGAACCAATGGATAATATAACACGTCGAAATTTTTTTAGCAGGTCACTCGCAATAGGTGCAGGTATTAGTAGTTTACCACTAATATCACCTTCGAAACTGAATAGTGCCGTTCGTCCCACAAAAGATGATATTTCATTAGCGGAATGGTCATTCAACAGAGATATTCGTGCGGGAAAATTTACAAATTTAGACGTACCCAGAATTTTGAGAGAAGAATTTGATATCAATGGACTTGAATTTGTGAACTCATTTTTCGAACTTCCCACTTCTCGATATCTCCAGCGGTTAAAAAGAAACGCTGACGACAATGGAGTCCAATTAATACTTATAATGGTGGATGGCGAAGGTAATATGGCTGCGGCTACGAAAGAGGAAAGGGCGCAGACGGTCTTAAATCATCGAAAATGGATTGATATTGCTTATACTCTTGGATGTCATGCAATCCGAACAAACTGTGCAGGTCCAAGGGATGCTACCGCTGAGGAAATGCTTAACTATGCTGAAGAGAGTTACACTAACCTGTTAGAATATGCAAAAGAGGCACAAATCAACGTTATCATAGAAAATCACGGAGGTATATCTTCCGACCCGGATTTTTTAGTTGCTCTGATGAAACGTTTTAACCACCCTGAATTCGGCCTGCTTCCTGATTTCGGTAATTTTGATGATGATATTAGAACAGAAGCTCTCAGAAAAGTTATTCCTTATGCTAAAGGAATTTCAGTCAAGACTTATTACGGTAAAGACGGAACTCACCCCAGATTTGACGTCGAAGCATTGGTTAAAATTGCTCATGATATAGGTTATAGCGGATTCTATGGTATTGAGGCAGAAAGTAGAGAATTGGATAGTTTTGAACAGGTGAGACTTACGAAAAGAGCAATTGAACGTGCGCTTTGGGGAAAGGAATAAGAGTTAAGTAAATTAATGAACTCACACTGTAAAAGGCGGTTTGAATCCTTAATTTAAACCGCCTTTAATGTTTTTTCGTGTAACTTCTTTAAAAAATTTTAGTGGAGAATTATTATGGGAGGCAAACTGCTTAGAAGATTAATTTTATTTTTTTTCTTTTGCTTGAGTATTTTATTAATCAGTTGTTCGGATAGTGGAAAGGAGAGGATTTCCGTTTACAAGGATAATCCACATTACTGGGAATATAAAGGGAAACCAGTCCTTCTATTAGGTGGTTCAGACGAAGATAACTTGTTTAACAACCCACCTCTGATGTTGAAAAACCTGGATATTCTTTCCAAGGTTGGAGGTAATTATATACGCTCAACTCTTTCCTGGCGAGATGAGGGAAATGTACCGCCCTACCTTAAAAGTGATGGAATTTATAATCTGGATAATTTTAATCCTGAATTTTTTAATAGACTGGAAAATTGCTGTCAGGAAGCTGAAACACGTGATATTATTCTGCAGATAGAGATTTGGGCGACATTTGACTATTACCGTGATAACTGGCTTAAGAATCCTTTCAATCCGTCCAATAACCTCAATTACACCGCAGAGAATACGAGTCTCGCAACTGAATGGGATTATCATCCTGCCCGAAATGTTCAGCCATTCTTTTATTCCATGCCGAAGTTAAATAATGACCAAATGGTTCTTCGGTATCAGGAGGAGTTTGTTAAAAAAGTTCTCGATGTTACTATTTCTTATCCCAATGTTCTTTATTGCATGGACAACGAGACACGGGCACCTGCGGAATGGGCACTTTACTGGGGAAAGTTTATTAAAAAAGAAGCAGAAAGGAGAGGATATTTTATTCAAATAACAGAGATGTGGGACCCATGGGATATAACTGACAAACAACACAGCACAACTTATGAGCATCCTGAATATTTTTCTTTTACCGATGTTTCACAGAATAACTGGCAGGAGGGACAAACTCATTACGACAGATTAATCTGGTATCGTGAAAACCTTGCAAAGCAGAGTGGTGGCTTTCGCCCGATGAACAATGTAAAGGTTTACTCCCGGCGTGGAGGAGGAAAGCCAAATGACGTGCCGATATCGATTGACCGCTGGTGGCAGAATGTATTCGCCGGGTGTGCCAGTACCCGTTTCCATCGTCCCACAGGCGGGATAGGGCTTGATAATACGGCACAGAAGGTTATCCGTTCCGCACGAGTTTTCACTTCGGCTTTCAATATATTCGCATGTGAACCAAAACCTGAACTTTTATCAAACAGAGAGGAAAATGAAGCCTACTGTCTTGCTAATCCCGGCAATGTGTATGCTTTATACTTCCCAAGCGGAGGAGATGTGAAACTTGAAGTTGAAAATGGTGATTATAGATTACGGTGGTTCGACACCGAAACCGCTTCATTCATGGAACCTCAAACTGTGTCCGCAAGCCAATACGCAGATTTAAAAAGCCCAAGCACTGGTAAAACCTGGTTAGTACTACTCGATAAAAAGTGACCGGTTTTCACTGAAAATTAAATATTAATTCTTTGTGAGACTAACTAAAAAGAGTTTATTAATTAAAATATTTTAAAATTTCATTTTTAATCAAATCTCTTATTTTACGGAATTTTTCTATAATTTCTTCTTGTGTACCAGTGACTTCTGCTGGGTCTTCAAAACTCCAGTGAAGTCTATTTTTAATTTCATTTGTAAAAACAGGACAGGCTTCTTTTGCATTATCACACACGGCGATTAAATAATCGAACCTTCTCTTACGGAATAATTCCACAGACTTTGAAGTATGCTTACTTATATCAATACCTATTTCCTTCATAACCTTAACTGCATTTGGATTTACCTCAGATGGATTAATTCCAGCACTAAAAACTTCAAAAATATCTCCAAAGTATTTCCTCATAAAACCCTCAGCCATCTGACTTCTGGAAGAATTCTCCGTGCATAAAAATAGGATTCTTTTCTTCTCTTTCGCCATTTAAAACCTTCATTTCTTATATTGACTCTCTCTTTGTTAACCTGCTCTATTCATAAATGCTGAATTACATAATATAATAGAGTGTCATTTCGAGCGGAGTCCCGCCGCCGACGGCGGGGGACGGAGTCGAGAAATCTCAAAAAAATAACAATGTAAAATGAGCAAATGAAAAATTATTTATCATATTTCAATTTCAAAATATTTTTTCCTAAATTTCAACGCCACATTAACCAGACTTATAAGTACAGGAACTTCAACAAGGGGACCAATAACAGCAGCAAATGCCTGACCTGAATTTATACCAAAAACTGCAACCGTCACAGCAATGGCAAGTTCAAAATTGTTACTTGAGGCTGTAAAAGATAACGTAGTGGATTGTTGGTAATTTGCCCCTACTTTTTTGGACATAAAAAATGTGATAAAAAACATCGCCAAGAAATATATAACTAATGGAATTGCCACGCGAATAACGTCAAGAGGAAGTTCAACGATATACTCTCCTTTGAGAGAAAACATAACCACAATTGTGAATAGTAAAGCAATCAACGTTATGGGACTAATTTTCGGAATAAACTGTTCATGATACCATTTTTTGTCTTTAAAATGAATCATACCGAATCGGGTAATTATGCCAGCAATAAAAGGAATGCCGAGATAGATAAAAACGCTTTTTGCAATTTCTTTCATCGATATGTCTACAATTGTTCCATCTCCGATACCAAACCATTTAGGTAATATAGTTATAAATACATATGCATAAAATGAAAAAAATAGTACTTGGAAAATTGAATTAAAAGCCACCAAGCCTGCACAATACTCTGTATCCCCTTCTGCAAGATCATTCCACACTATTACCATAGCGATGCATCGTGCCAGTCCAATTATGATAAGTCCGACCATATATTCATGATGATTATGGAGAAATATTATTGCCAGCAGGAACATAAGGATGGGACCGATTATCCAATTTTGAACCAGCGATAAAGAAAGCACTTTTATATTTTTAAAAACTTCTCCTAGTTCCTCGTACTTGACCTTTGCCAGAGGAGGGTACATCATGAGTATGAGGCCAATTGCAATGGGAATATTTGTCGTACCTATTTGAAGACTTGTAATGATTTTTATTGCTCCCGGTAAAAAATAACCTATCCCTATTCCCACTCCCATTGCTATAAATATCCACAGAGTTAAAAATCTGTCTAAAAAGGATAGTTTTTTTGTTCTGTTTGTTGTCATAAAATCTTGTTCCTATTTTATGCTTAAACATAACATTACGCTTATGTAAATGTTTCCGGTTTAAGTAAATATATTGTAATTGTATCTTATATTTCTAATGGACTGTATAAATTAAGTACACCCCGCCTAAAAGAACAAGAACGCCACAAACCTTTTTTAAGATAACAGAACCTTTTGACCGCTCATTCCAGTTTAAATATTTCTGAACCAAACCAGTAAATGTTCCTGCAAAAATAATTACTGAACAATGACCAATTGCATACGCAAGAATAAGTGATACGGCAAAGAAAAGGGTTGTTGAGGCAACTTTGAAGACAATCCCAAGCATGGGTGCCATATATGCAAATGTACATGGACCAATTGCAATTCCAAATATGAGCCCAAGAACAAATGCTGCCAATAGGCCCTTTTTCTTAAAAGATGGTTGACCTGATTGTCCAAGAAAAGGTAGCGGTAATATCCCGATAAGGTAAAGTCCGACAAGAAAAAATATTAAAGCAACAAAATAATTGCCGTATGTACCAACATCGCCAAGTATCCTTCCTAAAAGACCGGTTATGAAACCGACAACTGTAATGGTTATTAAAATTCCTCCAGAAAAGAGGGTCGCAAGAAAAAATGCTCTTTTAGTTGAAACAATTCCCTGTTTATCTATAAATCCCACAATCAAAGGCACACTTGCCAGATGACACGGACTAAGAATTATACTTAAGATTCCCCATAAAAACGAACCAACAAGCGCAATTTCATGTGTTGAGTTTACGGCTGTATATAACCAGTTAAAAATCTGCTCAATCACTAATTAACTCCCTTCTTTTTCAAAATTTTCACAAGTTCATCTTTGGGAAAAAATCCTTCATGTCTGAAATATTCCTTGCCGTCTTTATCGAGAAAAACCTGTGTCGGGATAACTCTTATCCTATATTTCACAGCATAAGGTCTGCCTTTCAGTGTCCACACATCATGAAAAACGACTTTCACCTGGCCATCGTATTCCTCTTCGATCTCCCTCATGATCGGCTGCATCATTTTGCAGGGGATACACTTAACC
>JAUWXV010000147.1 GCA_030616165.1 bacterium
AAAAAATACTTTTAAAAATCTTGACATTTATTTATATTATTATTAATATTGCAAAAATAAAAATAATAATATTAACATTTTAATCCTAAAACATTACGAGAATGTTAAAATCTATTATTAGAAATGGTGGAAAAGTTAAATCATGCGGGGGATGATCAGATGATAGAGGTATCAATGATATTTCATTTAAACAGGAGGAAAAAATCATGAACAAAGGACAATTAATTTCAGAAGTAGCAAAGAAGACCCGTTTAACTAAAAAAGATACCGCAAATGCTGTAAATGCTATTGTTGAGACCATTAAGAAAAACGTAAAAAATGGCGTAACATTAGTTGGATTTGGAACTTTTAAAGTTTCGAGAAGAAAAGCAAGAACTGGCAGGAATCCTCAAACAGGTGAAAAGATTAAGATTAAGGCAAAGAATGTTGTTAAGTTTAAACCTGGAAAAGGGCTTTAATCTATTTTAAGTTGTGTTTTAAAAATGGTGAAAATTTTTAAAACATAATAAATGAAAATTGCAATGCGAAAAAATGTCACTGCGAGTTCCGAGGACTCGCAGTGACAAACAAGCAATATTATATATTAATGATTCTATTTGAATAACTTTTTGTTTACATATAGTTTAAAAATTATATCGCAATTTTTTATGGAGATATAAAATGTACAAATTATCAATTTTAGTTAATGTTTTCATTTTGGTTTTTACCTTTGTGTCTTTTGCCCAAGGAAAATATGAGACGGATATTATTAAAACCTCTGCCGGAGAGTTGAAGATTACATTTATAGGTCATGGTACTCTGATGTTTACCTTTGGCAGTAAAATTATCCATGCTGACCCTGTGGGCGGATATGCAGATTATGCTAAACTTCCGAAAGCAGACATCATCCTAATAACCCATGAACACGGCGACCATCTTGACCAAAAAGTATTAGAGATTCTCCGCACTGAGAAAACTGCACTTGTTTTGACCGAAACCTGCGCAGAAAAGGTAAAGGGCGGAATTGTAATGAAAAATGGAGATGTCAAAACCGTTGAAGGATTGAAAATAGAAGCAGTGCCTGCATATAATATAGTCCACATGCGCAGTAAAGGGAATCCATACCATCCAAAAGGGATTGGCAATGGCTACATAATCACATTTGGCGACAAGAGAGTTTATGTTGCTGGTGACACGGAAAATACTCCAGAAATGAAAAGATTAGAGAATATAGACGTTGCGTTTTTGCCGATGAACCTGCCCTATACTATGACCCCCGAGATGGCAGCAGATGCCGCAAGGGCTTTAAAGGTGAAAATTCTTTATCCTTATCACTTTGGTAACACAGATACGTCTGAACTTGTTAATTTGCTGAAGGGGAACAAGGAGATTGAGGTTCGAATACGAAATATGAGATAATTAATCTAAACGAGAAGGGAAAATTAACCGCAGAGGCGCAGAGAGACAAAGAGAGAAAATATTTTAACAGAAAAAATTATCGGTGCAGTTATTGAAGTGCATGAAACATAAAAATTTGAATAAGGGTAAAAATTAATATATTTAAGAACAACAAGGGAAAGATTATGGAGACAATTAAAATCATGCCCTGCCTTGATATGAAAGAGGGGAGGGTTGTTAAGGGTATTCATTTCGTGGATTTGAAAGATGTCGGTGACCCAGTAGAAAATACCGAACTTTATCAGGAGGAGGGTGCCGATGAACTGGCTATGTTAGATATAGCAGCCACTGTTGAAAATCGAAAAACCAGACTTGAATGGGTTAAAAATGTATCTTCAGTAATTACTATACCGCTGACGGTTGGTGGAGGTATTTCCAGTTTAGAAGACATTGAATCAGTCCTCGAGGCTGGTGCCGATAAAATATCGATGAATAGTGCCGCCATCAAAAATCCCGACCTCATCAGGAGGGCATCCGAGAAGTTCGGTACTGAGAAGATTACCATTGCGATAGACGGAAGGAGAAATAAAGAGATGCCATCGGGATTTGAACTTGTAGTTTCTGGTGGGACCAGGCCGGTTGGGAAAGATGCCATAGCCTGGGCTAAAGAGTGTCAGGAACTGGGTGCCGGTGTGATTCTCCCCACCAGTATGGATGGTGATGGTACCCAGGCTGGCTACGACTTAGAATTTACAGGGGCTATCTCAGATGTTGTTGATTTACCGGTGGTGGCTTCCGGTGGCGCTGGAAGGCTGGAACATTTTTATGAGGCAGTAGTCCAGGGCGGAGCACAGATTTTATTAGCGGCTTCGGTTTTTCACTTTCGCATCCACAGCATTAGAGAAGTTAAAGAGTACCTGCGGGACAAGGGTCTGAAGGTAAATCTTTAACCTTCAAGATATGACGCACCGATACAGAATGAATAATCTATAAAAAGTTCCTTATAATAACTAATTTATTGATATATTAAGATTGCCATAATACTCCTCATCTTATAATCGGTTTTCTACAGATTCTGATAAAAGATGCCTAAGATTTTAAATTTTACGAAAATTTTATTAAATTTAATAGATAATTTTTGAAAGAGTTATTTCATAATAATAGTCTTATTAATGAGTGAAATATAAATTAAAAATTAATAAAAGCATCAATAATACAAATTTAACGGCAAACTTATGGAAATTTTAGAAATAGCAAAATATGAATTTATGCTTTTGAGGCGCAGTATGCGCTTTAAGATAATGACTTTGCTCTATATAGCTGTAATCGGCGTAGTTAATGTAGTAATAGCCTTTTTTAATCGAAATGGCGTAAGTCCTATGATAACATCACTTTCCTCTTTCCCTTCGTATATTTCAAGTTATCTATTCTCTTTTATTTCTGCAGTGACTATTCCATTTATAATCGGGAATTTTCTAATCGATGATAGAAAGATAAGAGTAGATGGAGTGATTTACTCCAAACCGGCTTCAAGTTTAAAGTATATAATCGGAAAATTTATCGGTTCCGTATCGACTTTGATAACTATATCTCTGATTATAATGTTTATCTCTTCAGTTATCCAGATAACTATTGCAGTTAGACCATATAGAATTGTTCCGTATATCACTTCGTTTCTTCTTATTTGTTTACCAACTATTATTTTTCTCTCAGGGCTTGTATTTGCTTTAAATTTCATATTAAAAAACAGGCTTATAGTTTTTTTAATTGTGGTTGGATTTTCAATCTTTTCTATATTCATTATAGGTGAAAGAGGTTTTAGACTTTTAGATTTTCCTGCCATTACACTCCCCCTTAATCCATCCGATATTATGGGTTATGGGAATATTAATAACGAAATTATCCAGAGAACTGCGTACATATTTACCGGTTTATCCCTGGTTTTACTATCTGCTGTATTTCCTTATCGGCTTTCAGAAAGAAAATTTTTAAGCCTGAAAATGCTTATTATTTCTATTATTATTGCTTTTATTCCTGTTTTTCTTTTTAAAAGCATCATAAATAATTTATATAAAGATAAAGAAAAAAGAATAAATACCTTAACAGCGCAAGATAAGTACTCAGGATTTCCACTTGTTAAAATTGACCATTATGATATGAATGTTGAATTATTTCCGTCAAAACACAGCCTGAAAGCGGATGTGAAGATGGATTTATCCACACAACAAGAAAACAACCTGGACAAAGCAGTTTTCCTTTTAAATTCCGGCTTAAAGATAACCAGACTCACCGATGAAAATAATAATGACATTCCATACGAGCGGGAATATTCCATTCTGGCAATAGATTTTGAAAATTCAAGTACTCCACCAAAACAGATAAATATCTCCTATGAAGGAGAGATAAATGAAAACAGTTTTTATCTCCTTGACAAGAGAAAAGGGAAAAAGATGTTGGATTTTGCAGGCTTAAAAACCCCAGAATTAAGATGGAATTTCGGGGAATGCTCAACCTGGCTCGGCAGGGGATGTATATTTCTTATTCCCGAATCGAAATGGTATCCTGTGCCGGGTGTTGACTACAAAGAAAACATAAGAATATCAAAAGAGTCAAACTTTGCAACATCGGAGATTTCCGTTACTGTTCCTGAAAAATACAAAGCGGTTACCCAGGGTTCTCTAATCAATACAGAAAAAGAAAAGAATAAAGCAATATATATATATAAATCGGATAATCCTGTTCCACAGTTTTCGATAAATGCCGGGGAATATATAGTAAAGCATATCGAAGTTGACAGTATAGATTTTTATGCATATTACAGTTCTGTTCACAGGAAATATGCCGAATTTTTTTCAGATTCCACTGCAATACAGGATGGTATCAAAGAGTTAAAGGATTGGATAACAGACGAAACTTTGTTGAATTATCCCTATTCTTCATTTTCTCTCGTTGAGATTCCGCTCGATTTCAGAGCATATAACGAAACTTATGAAGATTTTAATCCCATGGTACAGCCGGGAGTCATAATGATATACGAGAACAATATTAATCTTGCAGATGTACAGTATCTCATGTATCATAGAAATAATGAAAATCAGGCAAAAAATAGAGGAGAGCATTTTGATTCATATAACAGGAAGAAAGAATATTTTAAAAGATACATTGCCTCAAATCTTGCCTTCAGTTATAGGTTCGGCGGAAGGGATCAATCCAACGGAGATTGGGGGAGTAATTTTTTAAATGTTATGACTGAATACTGGGGATTTCAAATAGGCAGTAAAGAGAGGCAGTCAAGTTTGATAAGGAAAGGTATTAACAGGCAGATTCCGTTTTTATTGGGGGGACAAAATGATGCAGTATTTCTATACAACAAATCACAGTTATATGATGCTGTTGAGACAAAACCGCTTATAGAATTCTCACCCGAGGAAGACGACATCTTATATGACCGCGCTATGCAGTTAAAATGTCCTGCTATTATGAGTTCCCTATGCTATGAAATCGGGGAAGATAAATATAAAGAGATTATATCCGGGTTTCTTGAAAAATATAGATATAAGAACCCATCTCTTGAAGATTTTAAAATTTTTGCTGAAGAAACTTCAGGTAAAAACTTAGATTCCTTTTTCGAGCAATGGCTCGAGACTCCTCTTCTTGCAGGATATACCATAACAAAAGCAGAGGCATATCCTCTAATAACAAAGGAGATAAAAATCCAGTATCAGATGAAGGTCAGGGTGAGAAACTGGGAGGAAGGTCATGGAAATATCAGAGTCCGCTTTATAACCGAAAAAGACAACATTGATAGATATGTTCCTTTTGAATCGTTCGAAGAAAAAGAGATAGGGGTTGTTGTTCCAGATAAACCGAGGTCGGTTGAAGTTAACACAATATTTTCCAAAAACTGGACATCGCCAAGATTTATTTATACACTGCCGGAAAAACCGATGAATGCTCCTCCGTTTGATGGAGCAAAAACCGTTGAACCTGAGGAATCTGAAGAAATTATCGTTGATGACCAGGACGAAGGTTTTTCAATTGTCAATCTAAAAAAAGACCGATTCAGGATTTTTGGACAAGAAGAAAATGGTTCAAATATTAGGGAAGGAGTGGATGGTGCATCTCTTTCAATAGATAGAATTGGCAATTGGACAAGATTTTATCACTGGCTATCTTTCGGAAAATTCAGGAATTCTATGATTGTAAAAAATAAGGGAAAAGGCAACACATACGCTGTCTGGAAGACTATAATACCTGAAGATGATTTTTATGAAACATACATTTTTATTAACAATTATACCAGAAACACACAATTTGTCGGAGAAAGAATAGGAAGTGTTTTTTATATTACAGTTGTTCACAGTGCCGGTGAAGAGAACGTTGAAATAAAAACATCCCGTGATATGGATGGATGGCATTATCTCGGTGCGTTTGAATATAATAAAGGAGATACAGCGGAGATAAGGCTTTCTGATAGATGTGATGGTGCGGTGATTGCCGATGCAGTCAAGTGGGTTCCTGCAGATTAGATATGTATAAAAATAAATATTTTTACCAAAAACTCTGGCAATTTTCAGGATTAGAAGCTAAAAATAAAAAAGCAGTATATTTAAAATATACTGCTTTTTTTGGAGGCACTACTTTGGCTATTGGTGAGTTCCCTCCAAATTTATAAGTAAAATAATCCTAACTTTACAGCATTTTTTTGTAAAATAGTTCAATTGATTATAATATTCCTATTCATAGTATCGGCTTATATTTGATTTTCTTTAATATTTTTTTAAAATTTTTTAAAAAATCATTTCAAGACTTTATACGACCCAATTCTGCCCTTTTCAAAGAACTTAATTAAAATAAATCCTACAGCAAATCCCCCTATATGAGCAAACCAGGCAACTCCACCCCCCCCTAAACCAGCACTGTAAATCTGAAGTATAAACCAAAGTCCCAAAACAATAATTGATGGAATCCAGACTGTTCGTATAAAGATTAAAAGCCAGATAAGAACAAGAACCTTTGCCCTTGGATAAAGCATTAGATATGCCCCTAAAATCCCTGCAATAGCTCCACTTGCCCCTACCATAGGTATAAGAGAATTTATATTCAATATTATATGTGTGAAACTTGCCGCCATGCCACATAAGAGGTAAAAAATAACAAAACGATAATGACCTACCGAATCCTCAATATCATTACCGAAAATCCACAGATAAAGCATATTCCCGAGAAGGTGAAAAATATCTCCGTGAATAAACATAGAAGTAAAAATTGATAATTGAACCGGAAATGGACTGTAAGGTGGTCTATCTGTAAAATGTGTTATTTCATAAGGAACTGCACCCATCCTGAAAATAAATCTCTCTACTTCTATTCCCAGTGAAAACTGGTAAACAAAAACAATCCCATTTACCGCTATCAAAAAAATTGTTATATAGGGAAACTTCAGGGTTGGATTATCATCTTTTAAGGGTATAAACATAGTTTTTTTAAAATTTTTACTATTCAGAAACTGCTGAAAAAGTAGATTACCACGCCTGCGCAGGCGTCGCTTCGCTCCTCGTAATGACATGTATGACTGTTGTCATTACCCCCGAAACATCGGGGGAATCCAGTAATTTTAGGGGCTAAACAACGCATGGATTCCCGTTTTCACGGGAATGACATCTTGTGTTAATGATGTTTTGATTATTTCTAAAAAAGTATTTTTGTGAAATCCTATATAAATTTCAGTAAAGAATCAGCGATAAAAATTTTTATAAATCTTTTTTATTCTCTTCATTTCAACTTCAATCCTATAACTTCATACAAAAACCATCTTAAAAAACCAACATCAAATATTGATAAATCAAACTCTGTTCTCAGTTTACCTGCATAATTCTTATCTGTTTTTAACACTTCAAAATAATATTCTTTAATTACTCCCGACATTTCACTTTTTTTTATCCTGAATTTTCTCATCAAGTTCTTTGCTTCGGTTATTTTTTTACTTTTCAAATTAAAAATTATAAGTTCTTTTACAGAATCTACATATTGCGTTCTGTTAAGATTAAATGCCT
The DNA here is from genome assembly GCA_030616165.1 of bacterium. Classification (GTDB taxonomy): domain Bacteria; phylum SM23-31; class SM23-31; order JAUVVT01; family JAUVVT01; genus JAUWXV01. The sequence continues at coordinate 7,434 of JAUWXV010000147.1, forward strand.
CTGCAATATTCAAACACTTAAGCATTTTATTTTCTTCAAAATTTTTATTATAATAGTCTTTGACCCTTTCCATAAATTGTTCATCTTTAATAATTGAGTCTTTTATAGGAAATTTATCCATCAAAATAAAGATATTATCGAAATCATTGTTTTTTGCCCATTCATAAATTATCTCTAAAACATCTTTTCTCACTGAATCAAAATTAAATGAAAATTCCATATAAGTTTTAATTACTGTTTGAATCTCTTTTCTTTTCAAAGCAAAAATAAATATCTTCTCTGCAACAATATCGGTTTTTTCATAATCCAAAACATTTAATGCTCTTAAAGATTTTAAAAGTTCATAGTATTCCATACTACTATTATAATCGATTACTTCTCTATCAATATTTTTAGTAAGTTTTTCAGATTGTATAGTTACATTTTTAAAAATGTGGGGGAAAAGATGGTCATTATTAAGGGCATAATCTTTTATCAGGTTGATAGCAAGATAAGTTTTTGATTTTAATCCAATACCGGCATATAATTTCCCGTCCGCAAGAAATTCAAAAATCTCATAAACTATCTCGGCAATTTTTCTCACTAAATTATATTCCTTACTATTTTTTTCTATCTTAACATCATATACACCGAATTCGGTAAGAATTTTTCTGGCTTTGAAAAAAGGGTCATTAACATCAATTTTTTTCCAGTTTTTGTATATTCCTTTCTCAAGATTTTTTCTGAAGCGCTCAATTTCTTTCTTAAAAGCCTCATAAGCTGCTTTTTTTATAGCTGCATCACCAAGTTTCAGATTTTTGCTTATCAACGCTGCTGTGTAAAACGTTTTTACATTGAAATTGAAGTTGTACTCCTCTATCGCTTTTTGAAAGGTAACATTTTTCGGGAGTTCGAATAATTTATTAATATTAAAGGCATCACTGTAGTCTCTCACAAGATTCTCTTTCTTAAAACTCATACTTCTTTTATATGCCTTTTCCAAGACTTCAATTATAGGTTTATCATTCATTATGAATTTATTATATCTATTCCATATATTAACAGCCTTTTCATATTTTTTGCTTAAAATCAGGTTTTTTATGAGTTCAACTAATGGCTTTATTAATGACTTGTCTGTTAAATTGAAATTTTCTACTATATAGAGCATTACATTATAATTTTTCTGCTTTTCAGCAAAAAGAAATGCGAGTCCAACCACTTCAGTTACTTCATCTTCTTCTAATGAGAACACATTCTTCAATCTATCGATTTCGCTAACTTTTAATAGAAACAAACCTTTAATTAACGATAAATAAACAAATTTTAAATTTTTTTTCTGTTCGTCTTTAGCTCTAAATGCTTCTGAGACAAACTCCTTCCCAGCATCCGGATCTTCTATGATTCTCTTTATTAGTGGTTTATCAGGATACTTACCAATTAACTCTTCTTTAAGTTCAGAGATTACTATTTTCATCTTAACAGACTCTTCAATTTAACTCTGCATTGTTATTAGAATATATTCAATATAATTGTTAATTTCAATTATATTAGTGGATAAAATTTTTTTAACCAGCAGTGTTTCAAGAAAATTATGCTATAAATGAAATAGTTAATGTGGATAATGAATTTTATTTTCTTGAAAACTTATATCCATAATCAATAGGCCGTATTATTTCTGGATTCCCCCGAGTACTCGGGGGAATGACATGTCGGGTGTTTTTTATTTCTCATAACTTAATTTATTTTTTTAACCAAATGATATTTATTTATAGTTCTATTTATGTATCATTGCACTAGTGAGGTGATTTCTTAACCATTTAACTAATAATTCTTCTATATTAATAGAAAATAGAATATTTAATGTCAAATGTCAAAATCCAAATGTCAAATCAAGCTCTCCTCCAAAGGCGGATTAGGAAAAAAATCCAAATATCAAAATAACTATAAATACACAAGTTTTGACATTTAGTCATTTGGATTTTATTTGGCATTTG
>JAUWXV010000338.1 GCA_030616165.1 bacterium
GAATCATATCAATGTTTACCGCTGTAAAACTTTCAACTCTGTATTCTAAATTTTTAACCACCGTTAAAGCTTTCAAAAAGACTTCCGGTAAAATCACTGCGGAACCGATATTAAAAACCAGCCCCCCCTCCAAATCTTTTAAACTGTTTGCAAAAATCCTGAAATCTCTCAAAGACAATCTTCCTATAGCCTCGCCATCCGCAGTTGGATGCTGGTGGACGACTTCAGTCCCGATGGCTACATGCACAGTAACAGGGATTCTCAACCTGAAACCCGCTGAAAGTATGCTGAACTTACAATTTGGTATATCTTTTTCAGAAAGCCTTTTCCCCATCAATTCACCAAACCCCAAACCACCAGATTTCCCCTCAGAAATAGTATTATTTATCATCTCTGCTGTTTCGGCTGCCATTCCGAAGGTTCCATCTTTGAGATTTTCTTCCACATCCTCCGATGTTTTTCCCCAACAGGCAACTTCGGTATCATGTATCACTCCTGCTCCATTAATTGCAACTGCAGTAATAATTCCTTTCTCCATTAAATCGATTATAATAGGGCTCAAACCGCACTTTATCACGTGCGCTCCAAGCATAAATATTACACTTCTCTTATTAACAACTGCATTTGAGGTTGAATCTACTACATATCTAAAATCTTTTACCGCAAGAATATCAGGTAAAGTCTCTAAAAAATTTAAAAATGAACTGCCCGCTTTACAGATTTTACCAAAATTTTCAATTGTGACTTTGCTTTTCCTTTTTTTTATTGAGATTGTTCTTACCTTTTCAATCTCAATCTCATCAAATCTTTTCTCTTTATCTTTCATAATCAAAAATAAAACCTTTTAGAAGTTTTTAATTTCATAATTTCTTAAACTTTGCTTAAAAAACTAAAATTATTTAAGAATTATAGGGATTCACAAAACTAATTTTTTATTAATAATCAAAAAAATCATTATTAATCTTGTCATTCCCGCGCCCACCTTGTCATTCCCGTGAAAACGGGAATCCATACGTTGTTTAGCCTTTTAATATTACTGGATTCCCACTTTCGTGGGTGTTGCACAACACCTCCATGTCATTTCGACCGAAGTCTAACCGCTGAAAGTGGGGAGACGTAGTGGAGAAATCTCAAATAAGCTGGAGATTCCTCGACTTCGCCCTTCGGGCTTTGCTCGGAATGACAAAAAAGATAGTTCTGCAACATCCACTTTCGTAGGAATGACATTCTAAGTGTTTATTTCAGCATCTAAACACTTAATAAACAATACATTCTGTCCCAGTGGAGGGGCGGTTCGTGAACCGCTCTTACCTCTGCTTTTGTGAATTAAGAAATCCGATATATTTACAAAAAATAATTAGTTTTCAAAATTTACCAAAGTCTTATAAAAATCACTTAACCACTGCCGAAACTATTCTCTTACTCAGCCACCTTTCAGGATTGAGATTTTTGCCGCCATTCCAAATCTGAAAATTCAGTTTAGGACCCTCAAAGGATTCCACATCTCCTACTTTGGCTATTACCTGTCTCTCAAAGACCTCTTCACCTAATTCAACGATAATTTCCGAGATATGAGCATAAGCGGTTATGTAACCTTTATCATGTTCAATAATCAAAATCGTTCCGAATCCCGGAAGCCACAAGGGATCACGTACCCTGCCGTATCCAACACAATAAACATCTGCTCCATATGGGGCTCTTATATCTATCCCTAAATTATTCTTCCGAGTTTTTAATTCTGGATTATAATTCATGCCGTAATGTGATAAAATTGTGCCCTTCACAGGCCAGATCATCTTTCCCATAAGCGATGAAAAAGAGATGCCTTTAGGTGGGATTACTTCAGGAACTTCCCGTTTCCCTTTCCCTAATTCTGCAAACAACTCTAAAAGTTTTTTCTGTGAAGATTCCATTTTCTTAAGTTCCGCAAGATATGCTTCTCTATTATTTTTTATCTCTTCTTTTTTCTTCTTTAAATCTCTCTGCTTCCTTACAAACTGATTATTCTCAATTCTATTTTTATTGCTTAATTCCCTTTGGTAAGATAAATCTTCTGACAATTCATCATATTTAATATTCAATTCCTGTATATTTTCCTTAATCTTCTGAATATTCTCTTTATCCTTATTTGCCAAAAACATAATGTATCTAAATCTAATCATAGCCTTTGAAAATGAATCAGATAAAAGTATTGCCTCAACTTCGTTCGTTCTTCCATACTTATAAAGGTGCACAACCCTTTTTTTAAGAAGGTTACGGAGGTATTCTATTTCGTTTTCCCTCTCGGAAATCTCATTCTTAGTATAATTAATAGACTTCTCAACCTGCTTTTCTGCCTTAGAAAGCCTACTAATCATAGTCTGCCTGAGATAGATTTCCTTGCCGAGGTTGTTTATTGAACGTTCGGTTAATTTTTCTCTTTTCTCCTCTTCCCCTATTTTTTTCTCTAAGTCCAGTATCTCTTTTGTAATCTTGTCAAGGTCTCTCCTGACTGTCTCAATATCTTCTTTTTTATCCTGCGCGTATAAAAATGAGAAGAGTAAGAAAAATACAAGGATAATTGTAATTAATCTTTTCATTATCTGTTAAATAATTCTAAATTATAATTATTTGCAAAATAAGAAATTTTTTCTAAAAATTCAATTGAAATTATAACTCTTTATGTTTAAATTTAATCTGACACATTTGATTAGTTATATTAAAAAAATTAAAACCTAATGCCATGTTAAATAACATATGTTCTTTTTTGTAATTTTTACAAAAAAATTTGACTGGAGTTAAGCATTTTTTTAATGAGAAAATAAAAAAAGTTCCTTAATTTTTATATTTGTATAATTTTCAAAAATATGTTAACG
>JAUWXV010000060.1 GCA_030616165.1 bacterium
GTTTACCCCCGTTGTGTGCTTGCCGTTATTTTGTAGGGGCGGTTCGCGAACCGCCCTCATATAATCATCCAATTCCCATTCTAATAGATTTTAAAAATGTATTCATAAATTTTGTTTTGTAGGGGCGAACGGACCGTTCGCCCCTACATCTTTTCGATAATCTTATACGCTGCAGGTGGATAATGTAAAATTGTCTCACCGGGCATAAATCCACCCTCAGCGTTTGTTTCCGGTATTAAAGAGACTTTTCAGTTCCTCGAACCAATTTAAAACCACATTGATTTGACTTGTGGTCGATTCCTCCGCAGTCGCGGTCGTGACCATCAGGAACCTATCGCCATCGGGATGAACATCGTACTGTGGAGTATTCACACTAGAAAAGTACTGTCCTTCGAACAGTACCTGCGGCGTCCCCAATTTTAATATTGGCTTGGCCTGAAAAGAGACAGCCATCATCTTATCCCCATTTCGGTAGAAAAGTTCCTGTCCGTCTGGAGCCCACATCGCTTCTGTACCGCCAGCAGTTGAAACCTGCCACTCACGCTCCGGACCGGGATAGGATTTTATATATACTTCATTCTGACCTGATTTATTCGATACATATGCGAGCCAGTGACCGTCAGGAGAAAACATCGCCGAACGTTCATCAGCGGATGTATCGAGGAAAGGCGATGCGGTGCTGTCCTGCATATTAAATACAAATATGTCTCTCTGGGTAGTCGGATTTGTTTCATAGAATGCTATCTTATTATCTGGCGACCAGGAGCCGCCCCATAGAGGGTATTCACCTGACAGAATAAGTTCCGCCTCTCCAATGCCGTCCGACCGTTTCCAGTAAAGATTATTAATTCCATCGCGGTTAGAAGAAAACGTCAGCCGCTCACCGTCTGTTGTCCAGCATTGGGAACTATTGATGGATCCTTTAAAGGTAAACGGGGTTTGCGTCCCACGCTCTACATCATAGATCCAGATGTTTGTGCCACTCTCATCAACAATGACAAAAGCCACCCATCTACCATCCGGAGATATGCGGGGAAACCGGTATGGGCGCTTATCAGCCGTCATAGGTTTGGCAATTCCCTTACGGTCTACCCAAACAAGGGCTCGTTCAACCATCCCCGCCCCACCGCCGGGGAAATAGACAAGCGAGCCGTTGTCAGAAAAACTAAAACTCGCAGCACCGCGCACCTGTACTGAGACTCCTTCAATGAGTGGAATCGGAGAACCTGTTACCTTTAACTGCTGAAGATTAAACGGCACCGCCATTATTCTACCCGGCAGGGCATAGGCGATGTGGCCAGTTGATGTATAACGGGCATTGGCGCCTCCTTCGTTAAGAAGGACCCACCGCTCGTTTGTTTCTAAGGAAAGTACAGCGATGCGGGCATTATCAAGACTTACTCCTTTCCAGATTGTGAAGAGCACTGTCTTACCACCCGGAAGCATCTCCGGCCAGAAATGCCCGCGCTCGCCTTTCTCAGCGTCGAGTGTTGATATGACTTCTGGAATGCCCTCAGAAGCCGAAACCCGTGATAGCCCCGAACCCGACATTCCGAAAATTATATTGTCATCGGGTCCCCAGGTCGCACCACAGAAGTAAGTGCCTCCGACTTCGCAGATGGTCAGTGGACTTCCGCCCGTAAGCAGAACCTTCTTGAGTTTACCATCTGCATGGAAACCTACCCATCTATTATCGGGGGAGAAGAAAGGGTGTCTGGCACCCTCAGTCCCGGGGAGTGGGGTGGATTCGAACTGAGCCATTGGGTGCAGGTAGAGCTGACTGCCTTTTCCTTCGTCAGCAACATACACCATGTACCTGCTGTCAGGAGAGATGGCAATATTATTTCCATTACTAGAAAATACCAACCGTTCTGTGGTCGGGAGATTAATTACAGAACGGTTAACCTGCTGTGGCGGAAGTGTGGGTATAGGCTTTAGATACCATACGGCAATGACAGCTATGATTACAGCAATGACAATCATCAATGCTGCAATGCTCCACGGCACAGCCCGGCGCCAGCGCGAAGGTTGTTGAGCAGCCTTTTCTGCGATCGTTGTAGTTAAAATTTTGGACGTATCAATCGACTTCAAATCAACCGCTTTTAAATCCACCGGCACCTCGTCCACGTGCTGGTAGCGAGCATCAGGCTCTTTCGCCATCGCTTTGGCAGCAATCCCATCCAATGCTATCGGCACACCGGTCCGCAGGGCAGTCAGGGGTTCAGGTTCCACGTTTAAGATTGAGTAAACCATTGCGGTCTCATATTCACCCTTGAAAGGCAGCTGCCCACTAACCATCTCCTACAACACCACACCCAGCGACCAGATGTCCGAGCGATGGTCCACGTGCTCTCCACGAGATTGCTCCGGTGACATATATGCGATGGTGCCTAACGTTGTTCCTTCTTTTGTCAATCCCGTCCTGGCTGCCATTTTTGCCAGACCAAAGTCCATGATTTTCGCCTGACCTTTCTCTGTCAGCATCACATTGGCGCTCTTGATGTCCCGGTGTGTGATGCCTTTTTCATGTGCGGCATTTAGACCATCTGCAACCTGACAGGCAATTTTGACGGCTTCTTTTATTTTCAGCGGTCCAGAATTTATCTTCTCCTTCAAAGTCTGACCTTCGATGTATTCCATCGCGATAAAGATTTCGCCCTCCACTTCATCGATTTCATAGATTGTGGCAATATTCGGATGGTTCAGGGAAGCCGCCGCCTGTGCCTCACGAATGAAACGCGCCTTTTCCTCCTCGGTACCCAGGGCATTTGAGGGCAGAAATTTCAGTGCGACGATGCGCTTGAGTTTAGTATCCTCGGCTTTATACACCACCCCCATCCCACCTTCACCGATTTTTTCGAGAATTTTATAATGGGATATAATTTCGCCTATCATATATTATTTCTCCAATTTTTTGGATTTTATTCATCCAATTCCCATTTTAATAGATTTTAAAATTTATTCATAAATTTTATTTTGTAGGGGCGAACGGTCGTTCGCCCATACATCTTTTCGATAATCTTATACGCCACAGGCGGATAATGTGAAATTGTCTCACAGGGCATAAATCTACCCTCAGCGTTTGTTTCCGGTATTAAAGAGACTTTTCAGTTCTTCAAACCAATTTAAAACGACATTGATTCTGTTTACTGTCGTCGATTCCCCCTCAGTCTTAATCATCAGGAACCGCTCGCCATCGGGATGAATGTCATATCCTGCTCTATATGTTGATGAAAGGTAGCGCCCTTCAAACAGGAGTTGAGGCGTTCCCTGTTTAAAAACTGGCCTGGTTTCAATTGCAACAACCATCATCTTATCCCCATTAAGGTAGAACAACTCACGTCCGTCCGGCGCCCACACCGGTCCAATTCCGCCATCATTCGAGATCCGGTATTTGGCACCCGTTACCGGATACGGTTGTACAAATACTTCATACCTCCCAGTCTCATTCGACGTATATACTATCCACTCACCGTCAGGCGAAAATACGGGCGAAGTTTGGTTAGCATCTGTAGCAACAAATACCGATGTGGAGTCGTCCTTTATTGACAGAATACATATATCCCTTGAGGTCATTGGATTTATTTCATAGAAAGCAAATGATTCCCCGTCCGGAGACCATGAGGCGGCACTAGTAAATTGATCTCTCTTCAATAACAGCATCTCCTCTCCACTGCCATCTGCCGGTTTCCAGCAAATGTTGTATGTTCCATCCTTGCTATATCTATACGCCACTCGCTTGCCCTCAGGATCCCAAACAGGTTCTCGGGTGCTATTATTATGGAAAGTCAATTGGCTAAGTGTACTGCTCTCTATATTATAAACCCAGATACTTATTAATTCCTCATCATCAGTGATCGCTAGGGCAACCTGCCTGCCATCGGGCGAGATGCGGGGGGTTGAATATCGATTCTGTTCCTTCGTCAGCGGTGTGGCATTTCCACTGCGATCTACCCACACCAGGGTTCTATCGGCAGTGCTCGCTGAGCCGCGGATATACACAAGTGACCCTTCGCCGGAAATGTTGAAGTTCGCAAAACCTAATATACTTATTACTACATTATCAATAATCGGAACAGGAGAATCTGTCACTATGAGATTGCTAATATCAAACGGCACTGCCATGAGACCCCCAATTCTTGCATATACAATGTGGCCAGTTGATGCATAATGGGCACTGCTTCCTCCTTTAAGTAAACTTTGCCAATCTTTGGTCTCAAACGAGAATACTGCAATACGCGCATTTTTAAAAAAACTTGTTGAATGTAACCTTGAAGGCCATATTGTAAAGAGCACCCCCTTACCGCCTGGCAGTATTTCAGGCCAGCGATGCGTGGTAGCACCGTCCGGAGTGGTTAAGGGCTGCGGCGTACCCCCGGAAGCCGAGACTATCATAAGGCCGCTACCCTCTGATCCTAAAATTATGTTATCTTCATTTCCCCATGCTGCTCCTCCCCAATCAGTCCCTACTTCACAAATAATCACGGGATTGCCGCCCGTGAGCAGCACCTTCTTGAGTCTGCCACCTGCATGAAAACCCACCCACCGGCCATCGGGGGAGAAAAAGGGGTTGGCGGCGCCATCTGTGCCTGAGAGGGGGACTGCATCGAGTTGATCCATATTGCGAAGATAGAGCTTCCTGCTGTCACCATCGTTTGCGACATACACTAATTGTGTACCATCAGGCGAGATGGCAAGTCCTTGGTTTACAAGGCGTATATTCACTGGAAAATTAATTGCAAATTCCTTAACGTGTTTAGGCGCAGGTGGACCCTGTTTTGTTATAAACCAGACAGCAACAGCAGTAATTATGGTGCTAACAACCAACATCGGCACAACGATTTTCCACGGCACAGCCCTGCGCCAGCGCGAAGGTTGTGGAACAGTCTTTTCTGTAATCGTTGTAGTTAAAATTTTGGACGTATCAATCGACTTCAAATCAATTGCTTTTAAATCCACCGGCAGTTCGTCCACGTGCTGGTAACGAGCATCAGGCTCTTTCGCCATCGCCTTGGCAGCAATCCCATCCAATGCTATCGGCACACCGGTCCGCAGGGCAGTCAATGGCTCAGGGTCAACGCTCAAAATTGAGTAAACCATCGCCGTCTCATATTCGCCTTTGAAAGGCAACTGCCCGCTAACCATCTCATAAAGGACTACACCCAGCGACCAGATGTCCGAGCGATGGTCCACGTGCTCACCGCGAGATTGCTCAGGTGACATATATGCGATGGTGCCTAACGTTGTTCCTTCTTTTGTTAATCCCGTCCTGGCTGCCATCTTTGCCAGACCAAAGTCCATTATTTTTGCCTGACCTTTCTCTGTCAGCATTACGTTGGCGCTCTTGATATCCCGGTGTGTGATGCCTTTTTCATGCGCTGCATTTAGACCATCTGCAACCTGACAGGCAATTTTGACGGCTTCTTTTATTTTCAGCGGTCCAGAATTTATCTTCTCCTTCAAAGTCTGCCCATCGATATATTCCATCGCTATAAAGATTTCGCCTTCCACTTCATCGATTTCATAGATTGTGGCAATGTTCGGGTGGTTCAGGGAAGCCGCCGCCTGTGCTTCACGAATAAAACGCGCTTTTTCCTCCTCGGTACCCAGGGCATTTGAGGGTAGAAATTTCAGTGCGACGATGCGCTTGAGTTTCATGTCCTCGGCTTTATAAACAATGCCCATACCGCCTTCACCGATTTTTTCGAGGATTTTATAATGGGATATAGTTTCGCCTATCATATATTATTTCTCCAATTTTTTGGATTTTATTCATCCAGTAAGGGCGAAGCATTTTTTTGTCTATGCTGTAAATTTTTCGAAAACTCTTTAGTCGAATGCTTCGCCCCTACGCCGCTTAACAGAAATATAATTATTCATCGCGAAATGCTGTCAATATAGAAGGGGGAACAACCGGACAAGAAGGATTATCCTTTAGAACATAAAATTCATTATAAAATATATTAAAAATAAATCATATATGCAAATTAAAAAAAGTTGATTTTATTTATTTTATCTTAAAAACCAGGTCACTATATTTCAATGATTTTACTGTAGTTTCAACTATATTTCCTGCTTAAATCAATATGACTTTTATTGCTTTATAGGTAAAGAAACTTACATACATTTCATTACAGTCTCTTATTTACTTTATTCAAACTTATTTCCTGATGAACCATATTTAAATATAAAATATTAATCGTTAGTGTCAATAGGAAAATAAATTCATAAGTTAACCTGTATTTTTCAGCAAATTTTCTTTTGATATTCCACCTGTATGGTCGATAATGAAAAATAGCCATTCGATTTTTACCTTTCCGCATAATGCGGAACAGCCAATGGATGAAAGGGCGGATACCATCTACCTATATCATTTTTATATTGAATTGACACTAATTATTTTTTATATATATCTTAAGGATTATACTTACTTTTTATTCTGAGTAATCTGGAAGAATTTTTTAATGTCAAAATCCAAATGCCAAAAAAATACATAATTATACAAGTTTTGTCATTTAGGAATTTGGATTTAATTTTTTATTTGAGCTTTGAAATTTGGACTTAATAATATCAGATTTAGTTTAATATTACAACTATTTAATTACATATAATCATTAAAATGATATTAGATCAGACATCTAACCTGATAACTATCACCGTATCATAGGAGTCTCTTTCTTTAGCCGGGATTCTCATAATTGTACCGAGTTTCGTATTGGTAAATTCAACAATTGTTCCGTTTAAGAGGGTTGCACTTTTTATATCTTTTCCCAGAACCGGAACTGCAATAACATTGTCGGTATCGGAAAGCACATGGAGAAAAACCATACCATCTTTCTGAGTAGTAACTCCCCAGCTTTGAGGCGGAATTGGTCCTCCACGTGTTCCATAGATGGATTCGCCGTTTGTGCGGAGCCATTTACCCATTTCAGCAAGACGCTTTTTGAATTCGGGCTGGATAGTCCCATCAGGTCTTGGTCCGACGTTTAGAAGAAAATTTGCGTTATTCCCTGCTGCCCTGACCAGGTACTGGATAAGTTCCTTCACACCCTTGAATCTTTTATCTTTTTCGTTGTATCCCCATGAATTATTAATAGTCTCGCAGGTTTCAAGGGGAAGCGCAGAGATAGCTTTCTCCTTGCTGAACGGGTCTTTTCCGGGGAGACCTTTTTCGAACATCTGGAAATCTTCACCAGGGAATGGTGCACGATGGTGATTGCTCCCAATCATTGCCTGCGGCTGCAACTGGTGAATTAGCCGATACGTTTTACCAAGCCGCCAGTCTGCGGTTGGTTTATCCCACATTCCGTCAAACCAGATTCCGCCGATTTTTCCGTAATTGGTGCATAATTCCTTAAGCTGTCCGTCCATATAATCAAGGTACTTATACCAGTCGCCGCTGTCCGGGCGGCCGCTGGCGTAATTGCCGGTTCCTCCGCGGGGATAGTAGTCAGGGTGGTGCCAGTCGAGCTGTGAGTGATAGAAAAAGAGTTTGACCCCATGTCGCTCGCAGGCGTCGGCAAGCATTTTCAATACGTCCTTACCGTATGGGGTGCGGTCAACAATGTCATAATCGCTTACCTTACTATCGAACATGGCAAAGCCGTCATGGTGCTTACTGGTGATGGTGATATAGTGCATACCGGCGTCTTTAACCATACGGCACCATTCATCGGGGTCAAACTTCACGGGATTGAACTTCGGGAGAAGTTTCTCATATTCGGCTATTGGAATCACATCTCTATACATAACCCACTCTCCTTTTGTTAAGAGGCAGTAAACTCCCCAATGGACAAACAAGCCAAACTTAGCGTCCTGAAACCATTCCCGCGCTTCTATATTAGCCTTAACCGGTTTATAACCAATGTCGCCCTGCTCAGCGGCATAAAGAATGTAAGCAAAAAATGTCATGAAGATTATTATTTTTGATATTTTGACAAATGGATTCATAGAATACTCCTTTCTTTTTAAATGTATAAATTGATAATTTATTTAATTACCCTAAAATTGCAATAGAATAAAAAAAAATAATAAAAAAATTACCTCTGATTTATGACAGAATTGGTATCTCAATAATTATTGGAGAATTCCATATTCAATTGGAATATAATAAGGTTTTAAAGAAAAATACAGTAAAAAATAAAAAAATATATTATTAAAACAAATTAATTGATTTTAATTAAAAGTCTATTAATTTACAATTAAAAAATGGAGGGATTATGAAAGATAGAATTTTATTTTTTAGCATTCTATTATGTATTGGAATATTTTTTCTAATAGGAACAAATTATGCTCAAAGCGGATTTTCATACGACTATGATATGCTCATCAAGAACGGGAAAGTTTTTGATGGGTCACTGAATCCTGCTTTCGAATCTGATGTAGCGGTTAAAAACGGGAAAATAGTCCTCGTGGCAAAATCAATTAATGGAACGGCAGCTCATGTCATTAATGCCGAGGGTCTTTATATCACGCCGGGTTTTATTGACCTCCATACCCATGTTGATAGAGGTATGTATTTTCCGGAAAACAGGGCTTGTTTGAATTATTTAACTCAGGGTGTAACTACGGTAATTGTTGGTCAGTGCGGGTCAAGTGCCTGGAATATTTTTGAGAAGGCAGAAGACCAGATGAAACGCTGGTCACAAGAAGGAATTGGACCCAATGCTGCCTTGTTTGTGGGGCATGGAACTGTTCGTCGGCTTGTTATGGGAATGGAAGACAGAGAACCCACAACAGAAGAATTAGAAGAAATGAAAACACTGGTCAAAGAGGCTATGGAACAGGGTGCCTATGGACTTTCTACAGGCTTGATTTATACTCCGGGAAGCTTTAGTAAAACAGACGAGGTAATAGAACTGGCTAAGGTTATTGCTCCTTATAGTGGAATCTATCATACTCATGTCCGGGATGAAAGAGATGAACTCCTCGAAGCGGTTAAAGAAGTAATTGAAATTTCAGAAAAAACTGGAGTTCCTGCTCATATATCTCATTTCAAAGTTATTGGAAAGGATAATTGGGGACTTGTAAAAGAAGCCTGTGCTTTGATAGAGGAGGCACGAGCAAAAGGACTTAAGATAACCGCTGACCAGTATCCATACAAGTTCACTGACAACTATCCATATATGAGGCTTATCCCGGGAAGAATCTGGACGGGTGAGGAGGATGTTGATAGACTGAGAACAGAAGACATTATAGGAATTTTTGATTATCTCCGTGATTCACAACTTATTGAACTTTACACCAAGGTAACTCCCTATATACCCCTCTCTGAACATCATCAGCAGTATTTGAATGAACTGCCTCGAAAGAGACTTGTCAGCCTTGTGGCTCGAACCTTGATTAGCCCGGGAAATTTTTACGGTCCAGGGAGTTCGAGGGAAAGGATGCTCTTTCATAAAAGAATGAATAATCCTTATGAAGCACAAAAGATTCGTCAGGAAGTTAAAGAATATTACGAGGAGAGATACACACCTGAGAATATTATTGTCGGCGTTTGTGTGGAGAAAGATTTGGAGGGGAAATCTCTGAAACAGATAGCAGATATAAAGGGGAAACCTATAGAGGACATTATTATTGAACTGGAACTAATGGGAGCCAGGGCAATTCCTCTCAATATGTGCGAAGAAGATATTGAATATATTATGAAAAAAGATTACGTTGGCACTGGAAGCGATGGAACTGCTCCTTATTATGGAATGGGATTACCCCATATTCGTTCATATTCAACCTTTCTTCAAAAAATAAGGAAGTATGCTTTACAGAGAGAAACTGTTTCTCTGGCTCATGTTATCCGTTCTCAGACTTCTCTTCCGGCTCAGATTATGAACTGGGAAGATAAGGGATGGATAAAAGAATGCTGCAAAGCCGATATCGCAATTCTTGACCTGAACAACATTAAAATAAGAACTTCTATCTCCAATCCTCATCAATACTGCGAAGGGGTTAAATATTTACTTGTCAACGGAAAACTGGTTATTGATAATGGTAAATGGAATGGCATACTTGCCGGTGAAGTTATAAAACTGAAGAAATAGTTCTCTTTTCAATCTAAGATAATCGCATATAAAAACAAATAAGTATTCTGTCCACAAATTTCAAGTTGTATTACAAAATATAATGTAGGGGCACGCCATTCCGTGCCCTTGCGATGAATATAAAATGAAACAAAATTTTTTAAAATAAAATTCAGCGCCACAATACTTATTCCTTGACAATACTGTCAAAAAATCATACATTTTAATATAATACGATTACAGAAAATCCCCTGCATCACACACTCACATCGGAATTCCTATTGAAAACTCCCTGATGAAGAAATTATATCATTTTAATTTTTAACATTTGGACTTTTTTCCTAATCCGCCTTTGGAGGAGGATTTGATTTGGCTTTTGGATTTTGACATTTGAATTTAATATAGCATTTGACATTAAAAATTTGCAGTGAACAATTTATTTCGCATCTCCAACGGTTTATTTTCCGCACGCTTTCACCAAAAAAACGCGGAATAAAACCAAAAAATTAAAACAAATAAATATTCTGTCCCCCAATTTTCCGAATGTAATGCTACACTTTCTCATAATAACCGTTGGACATGTGTCTCCAGTTATCTTATTTTGAGGAAAAAACATCTTAATCAGATAGAAAAAGACAATATTAATTGAAATAGTAAGAAAAAATAGTTGCACTTAAATGAAAAATTGTTAGTTTTCATTTAAAATATAACAAAAACTCAAACTAAAGTCATATTTGATTTTAATATGGGGAATATCGATTATAATACTTATGATAGAAATAAGTTGTCTTTTTTAAAGCATTTATAAAAAATCTTGACAAATAAAAAAAATAATAATAAATTTAAAATTAATTATTTTATTAAATTTGCAACTTTTTTAAATGTTACTTATTCCATCACGTTGATTCCCACAATATAAAAATTTTATTCGTACTTTTTAAAAATTTACCAAAGATTTAGTTTTGAATCAGAGTATATGCTTTTAATACATTAAAATCTTAATTTAAAAAGAGAAAGAAAAATTAAAGTTTGTTAATAAATTCCCAATGTATATGATGTTCTAACATTGGTAAAAAAGCAAGTTGAACCGTTAATGTAAACTTTCTGTTAATTATTAAAAAAGGAGAAAAATTATGAGTAATAATATAAACCGCAGAGATTTTTTTAAATTTGGTGCAGCTGCTGGTGCTAGTGTGGTTGCGAGCCGAATAGTTGCACCCAGCAAAACTAATGCTCAATTTAGCAGAAAAGTCAAGATAGGTTTTGTGGGCGTTGGCGACCAGGGGTCTTCCCATCTTGATATGGCTCTGGGTATGGAGGAAGTTGAAGTTCCAGCCCTTTGTGATATTAAAGATTCGTACCTTTATCGTGCAAACCGTTGGGGAGAGGAATCAGGAAGACCTTCACCCAGACTTTATGGAAAAACAAGAACCGACTTTGAAAGAATGATGGAGAACGAAGACCTTGATTTAGTCGTTTGTTGCACCTCATGGGAATGGCATGCTCCGGTGCTTTTATCTGCAATGAGAAATGGCAAAAATGCAGTGAGTGAAGTTCCACTCATAATAAAGCTTGACGAAGCTTGGGAAATAGTTGAAACATATGAGAAAACCGGTAAATGGGGAACTCTGATAAGTAAAGGAGGTCCATCTGCTCTTGTAAATTTGGTACATCAAGGCGTTTTGGGTGATATTGTATTTAGTCGTAGTGGATATATTCACGATTTAAGACTGGTTAAGAATGACCCTGAGAGAGAACCATGGAGGCTGGCACATTCAAGAAACCGTAACGGTAATCTATACCCGGACCACCCAGCTTCACGAATTATACCGATTATGGACATCAACCACGGAGACAGATTTGACTTTATTGTGTCTGTCAGTTCAAGTGCCAATATGCTTAATGCATACGCTGATTTAAACTACGGTCCAGATCATCCGTATGCAAAACAAAAAATGGCACAAGGTGATTATAATGCTTCAATAATAAGAACAGTAAATGGAAAAGTATTTAATATTAACTTCGACACAAACACACCACATCCGCGAGGAATCACTAAAATACAGGGTACAAAAGGTGCTTATATATCAGGTCAGGGCGTAGCCAGCATGCGTGAGGGTGGTGGTGGAGGGAGAGGTCGAGGTGGATTGATATACCTCGATGGTATCAGTCCTGAAGCACATCAGTGGGAGGACGCGAGTCCATACCTTAAGGAGTATGAACACCCGATAACTAAGAATTACGTTCCCAGGAAGAGGAAAGAAGCAACCCGCGGGCATTCAGGTGGAAGTACGACTATTTCACTGACATGGCACAGACTGGTTCAAGCTGTTCTTAAAAATGATATAACCGACTTTGACGTTTATGATTCAGTTACATCAAGTGCTATTGGACCACTTTCGGAAATGTCCATAGCCAATGGCAGCAAACCAATTGAGTACCCTGATTTTACAAGAGGCAAATGGCAAAGACCAAGAACAGACCATAGTAGATTATAAAAAGCTCAATTAAGAATTACTAAGGTTAAAGTCGTTAAGCGTTTATTTAATTAAAATAATTCCCTATCCTGATTTTAGCGGGATAGATAGTTATTTGTTTTAGCTTTCGGAGATTCAGATATTCTTTTTTTCAAACTCAGAAAGATATAACATTTATTAATAGAATTTAACTTCTACTTAAAATATATTGGTAAATTGGAGGATTTGAAATGAGAACTAAAATTACCTATTTATTTACAGGAATACTAATTGGTATTTTTCTGGTTGCAGCAGTAATAGTATTAGGTCAAAACAATCAAAGATTAACTCAAGAGAGGGGCCAAAATGTAGAAAACGACCTTCTTTTAACGGATTTTGATCCTTATACTTGTATGGTTACTCCGGATAATACCCCCGAAAAAGCAAAGTTTCCAGCGATTGATGCGCATATTCATATTGGAACGATGAATAGGGGACAGTCTCCAGAAGAATTTATAAAGATTATGGATGCTACCGGCGTTCAAACATTAGTAAACGTGAGCGGATTAGATCCTGAGGGGATAAAAACATTCAACGAGAAAACAAAATCATATCCCGGCAGATTTGTTACTTATACAACTATAAACTGGAAAAATTTAAAAGAACCCGATTTCCTCGAAACGACTTTTAGGCAATTGGAAGAAGCAAAAAGGTTAGGAGCCAAGGGAGTTGGTGAATTTAAAGAAGCAGGATTTGGATTTGGAAGACATAAAGGCGTGTACACCAATCATAAAATTGTTGAAGCGATATGGAACAAATGCGGAGAGTTAGGTTTACCTGTTTCACTGCATGTTGGAGACCCGGTATCTTTTTACAGACCGCTTGATAGGTTCAATGAAAGATGGGATGAACTGATAGCTGTACCTCGATTCCTTTTGTATGGAAAAGATGTTCCAAATCATGATGAATATCAAGAGTTAAGAAATCAAGCCCTTGCTAATTGTCCGAATACTATTTTTATTTGCTGTCATCAGGGAAACTATCCGGAGAACCTCGCTAAAGTAGCAGAGGTGTTTGATAAATATCCTAACTTTTATGTTGATATGTCTGAAAGACTTGGTGAATTAGGAAGACAGCCCTATACTGCCAGAAAGCATTTTATTAAGTATCAAGATAGAATCGTTTTTGGTTCAGATAGAAGAGCATCTGAATGGACATACAGAACCCACTGGAGATTTTTTGAAACTCAGGATGAATATTTTAAATATCGTGCCGGCTCGATTGGTATGCAAGGAAGATGGGGATGCTACGGCATTTATTTACCGGATGAAGTCCTTGAGAAGGTTTACAGAAAAAATATTATTAAACTTCTTAATTTGTAGTTTTTTAACTTTTTCAGACTAATTCGGGGACACAATACTAATTATTGACAAAGGTAGTATATATGTGTATATTTGACTATGGCACGACTAGCTCGAGTTATAGCTCCCGGTTATTCGCAAATTCTGCGTCACAATACCTATTTCTTGAAAATACAGTTAAAAAGTTATTAATTTTCTTATGCCACGATTGTAGGGGCGAACGGCGTTCGCCCTCTAAAAAAATGTGTAGAAAAACAAAAAAATAAAAACAAATAAATATTGTATCCCCCAATTTCCTCACCGGGAAAATTATCATAACCCATTGTTATTATTAAATATTAATCTAAATAAAAAAAATAATTTACTTGACTTTTAATAGATAAAACAGTAAGTTAGTGTTAAGTTATCACTCAATTCTTAATGAATAATAAACGTAATAAAGTTGAGTTACTTTATAGTTGGGTATCATAATAGAAACGATTTCAGGAGAATTTGAATGAAGAAACAACTTTCCGCTTTCATTAGCTATTCGCACAGTGACCGAGACCGAATTGTTCCGATTGCGAGTTACTTGGGACGTCTCGGTGTGCGTGTTTGGATGGACACCAAGGAGTTGTCTGCTGGCCAAGCTATTGTCGAGCAGGTAAGCAAGGCAATTGCCAGTTCTGATCTATACATCGTTGCTATATCGCCATCTGCCTTAGCTTCCTCGTGGGTAAATCATGAGTTGAATACGGCTCTCTCGTTGGAAATTACCCAAGGTCATCCAAAGGTGCTGCCAATCATCGTCGCAAAAGCGGATATACCACTAGCAATTCAAAGTAGGCTCTATATTGACATGACCGGTACTTTGGATGCTAGCAAGGCTACTCTTCGGAAGGCTGTTAAGACGTATCTTCCGGATTTTAAAACTGAAGAAAAGGAGCTGCCGAAAAAAGAGAAGCCTGAGCTAATTCTCGCTAGCGTGGTTCTTCAATTGCGATCAGAAACAAGTAAGTACTTTGGAGGTATGCACGGATATGAGTATACAAAAGAGGAAGTTGAGGAGGAGGCGGTCCAATTAATCAAGACTCTAAGGAGAAAGGCCAACGGAATTCTTCTCAATTTCTCATCAGCTTCTGAAATGGATTTCAGTAGCTTTCGCCCCAAGTTTCCGAACGGAGAACTGTCCGAGTCTACTAGTGATTCAACAGGAGATTTAGTTGGCACTTTTACCAAAGAAGCTGTAATAGATGTGGAAATAGTTAACCCTGATGAGGAAAAACTCAATCAGCTCGTTTCTTCTAAGCTAGAAAGTCTAGGGGTATCTAAAGCGGTATATTCATTCCTTGTCTCACCTCCAATAGAAGGTCTCGCCCAACAAGCACTTGAACGTCTGCAGAATGAATATGTCATCCTTGGGTGGGATCCAGATGACGGCGCTGATGTGGAACTCCCAGATGATTTGAAACTATCAGTAGCATGCACAGAAGAAAGAATACGTCTTGGGATTGAGACAAAATATCGATTTCAATTTGAGAAACGAGCAAAAGAATTCTCTGTGCGACAATTTGTCGTTTGGTTAATAGGAATGGAGAAGAAGTAAAAATGCACAACAAAGCGCTCCACCTGACCGCTATTCTGCTGCCATCTATAACGGCAGGTGAGCTTGGAAGTTAGGGCACATAATTTTTATCACAACATTAACAAATATACTTGACTTTTTTATCTTATTTTAATACAATACAAATAAAATAAAGAGAGTGACTACGATGAGACTAAATCAAAGTAACTTACAAAAGATAAAAAATTATTTTAAAGATAAACCAGTAAAAAAAGCTTATCTTTTTGGTTCCTACTCCCGAAATTCTGCAGACGAAGATAGTGATTTAGACATTATTGTCGAATTAGACTATTCACAACATATCGGTTTAAAATTTGTTAAAATGCAACTTGATTTACAAGAAATACTTCAAACGAAAGTCGACCTTCTTTCAGAAAAAGCGATTTCCAAATATATTCGCCCTTATATTGATAATGAAAAAGAATTAATTTATGAGAAATAATATCGGTGACAAAGCAAGACTTCATCATATTCTTGATGCCATATCAGAAATTTACTAATTCGGGGACACAATACTAATTATTGACAAAGGTAGTATATATGTGTATATTTAATTATGGCAAGATTAGCTCGAGTTATAGCTCCCGGTTATTCGCAAATTCTGCGTCACAATATTTATTTCTTGACAATATTGCTAAAAAAATCATACATTTTCGTATGCCACGATTGTAGGGGCGAACCCCTGTGTTCGCCCTCTAAAAAAACGTGTAGAAAAACTAAAAAATAAAAACAAATAAGTATTGTGTCCAAAAATTTTACACTCCAATAATACGGGTTTTCGTCGCCACAGTCAGGCGTAAATCATTTTCAAACAAGGAGAAACAGATATGGGCGATAAGGGAAAAAAAGATAAAAGCAAAAGGGAACAAAAGAAAAAGGCAAAGCTTAATCCAAAGGAAAAACGAAAATTGAAAAAAGAAAAGAAGAAATAAATGCCCAGTCCTGTTAAATCAAGGACGAAAGTTGTATGCCGGTTACCAGAAGAGACAATTCAAATCCTCGCAAATGGGGCGCGCCTGACAAAGCTTACTTGCTACAGCTTAGGGCCAGAGAGTTGTCGTTTAGTTGTTAATATTTGGTTGACGGAATTAGCTTT
>JAUWXV010000159.1 GCA_030616165.1 bacterium
AGACATTCTTGTCTGACCATAACAATTGAGTGACAGACCCCCAAGGCAAGCAGGAATGTAAAATTTGCCAACATAGAGATACATCACCGCTGGCAAAGGTATTCTTCACCTTCCCCCTTAATAATAAGGTAGGTCAGACATTCTTGTCTGACCATAACAATTGAGTGACAGACCCCCAAGGCAAGCAGGAATGTAAAATTTGCCAACATAGAGACACATCACCGCTGGCGAAGGTGTTCTTCACCATCGCCCTTAAAACAATTATTTTTTGGGATTTATAATAATATTTATACTCTAAATAATCAAATTTTATTTCGTTGATTTTATCTTTGTTCAATTGTATATTAAGACATAAAAGAGTAAAAAAATAAATTTTTTTTGGGTTTTTATATGAAAAATAATGACTTATCAAGGAGGAAATTTCTACAATCATCCTCTTTTGGGGCAGTTTCTGTATTAATTCCTTCAATAAAAACGGGATATACTCGTGACGAGATGAAAGGAATGGAGAGAGAAGGGAAAATCCCTGGGAATATTTCTAAATGGGATATAGATACGCCTGCTCTTTTGCTTGATATGGACGCATTTGAGAGGAATCTTAAAAAGATGTCAGAATACTGCAGAAAAAATAATATATCATTCCGCCCGCATACCAAAACTCATAAATCACCAATAATTTCAAAAATGCAGGTCTCTTCTGGTTCGATAGGTATCTGCACTGCAAAGGTGAGTGAGGCAGAGGTTATGGTAAAAGGTGGAGTAGGGGATATATTGATAACGTCACCTGTCATATCGAGCTATAAAATAAAAAGAATGATGGAGTTGAGGAAACAGACTTCTGGATTAATGGTGGTCTTGGATAATCCCCGGAATATTCAAGACCTGTCAGATGCGTCTGTGAGCAATAAACTGAAATTGGATGTTCTTGTGGATATTAATCCTCCGGGAATGGATAGGACAGGAATCCAACCGGGCAAGCCTGCTGTTGAACTTGCTGAGACTGTGATAAAATCTGAAGGATTAAGGTTTAGAGGGATTCAGGCTTATGCAGGAAATATGCAGCATGTCCATGGATTTGAAGAGAGAAGAAAAAGGAATTTAAAATGTATGGAAACAGCAGCGGAGACAAAAAGAATGATAGAAAAAGAGGGTATCGAGGTTGAAATATTCTCTGGAGGAGGTACTGGAACTTATAATATTGATAATTATGTTCAGGGATTTACCGATGTTCAGGTTGGCTCGTATATATTTATGGATGTTCAGTATCTTGCGATTGGCGGTAAGGATTTTTCTGATGATTACTATGGAGATTTTGAACCATCTCTTACTGTTTTAACAACAGCAATAAGCCAGCCGGTAAAAGGGAGAATCACCACAGATGCAGGTATAAAATCGTTTGCGATGGACGGGCCGAAACCTGTTTTAAAGGATATTACTGGTGTATCATACGGAATAAGGGGAGACGAACATGGCTAAATCCGATTAGAAAATCCGAGCCGTAAAATTAAAATCGGCGATAAGGTAGAAGCTATTGTTCCTCACTGTGACCCAACTGTTAATTTATATGACTGTTATTATTGCGTCAGAAACGAGAAAGTTGAAGCAATCTGGGACGTATCCGGTAGAGGAAAGTCCCAATAAAAAAATTAACGCAAATAATCACAATTTTAGGAGGATTTTATTATGAACAAAAAGATAAACTTTTCTGCTGTTTTAAAAATAATTGCGATTCTGTGCATTTTTTTATTGGTTTCCTCTTTTGCAAAACAGGCTGAATTCCCGGAACCAAAGGTAATTGACGGTAAGGTAACTGAAATTTCATACTCAAAAATTGCTTTAATAGATGATAAAGGTGAAGAACAGTCATTTACTCTTTCGGAGAGTACCAGAGCTCAAAAACTTATTCCGATAGGTTCCGAAGAATTGAAGCAAAACCTCTATCTGCATATCTCTGGTAAGGTGGATGATAAGTCGATTAATGCTGAAACAATAGGAATTATGAGGGAACTTACTTCTGAAATGGTAGATGAAATCAAATATCAAATGGGAGCCGAAACGCTTGAAAAATTTACTGGAGGAAAGTTTTGTCAGGTAAAATCTATTGACCCATTGGAAGTTGAAGACCTTAACGCCAAAAAATTTAGCGTAAAGGTTTCTCCGAAAACCGAAATCCATGAAATCTTGTCCTGTGAAATAAGCGATATTAAAAAGGATGACACAGTGAACCTTAGAATCTTTGATTTTTCAGAAATGGGCTATGGCAATTTTATTACGATTTCAGTGTTAAAGGAAAAATAAAGCAGAAAATTAATAGAATCTACCTCAGTTTGAAATTTGCGAATTTTTTAAGGGGATATTTCGCACGGATTGAATATCCTTAATTCCTTGTTTAGTGGATAAATAAAGGATATTCAATTTTTTGATAATGCAGTCTTTAACTTATTAACACCATTCATTAAAAGATTCCTCATTTCCTCGTTTTTTAAATTTTGTTTATATTACAACAAAACTTTAGAAAATTTAAAATAGTCAATTTTTCTATAAATATTACAAAACTGTCATCCTGAATCCTGTGCTGAACCCTGTGCTGAACCCTGTGCTGAACTTGTTTCAGTATTGATTCAGTAATGTTTCAGGATCGGAATGACTTCTTGTGTTAATGATGTTTTTGATTATTTCAAAAAAGTATTTTCGTAAAATCCTATTATAATATCTTATAAAGTTTGAATCCATATATGAATTTTTTCATTTGTCTATATATTGTAATTTAATTATATTTATATTAATATTATTTACGAATAATCAGAATGAAATATCCGGGGTAAAATTTGATTATAGGTATCGGGCATAAAGCCCGGCAGGGAAAGGACACAGCTGCTGAATTTTTAAGCAGAAAATATGGGTTTATCATAATCCACTTTGCGGATGCTCTGTATGAAGAATGCAAAAACTGCACTATATTATATAGTGAATCGGATAATGTTTTTTATTTGAAATGTTATGATGAAGATTATCATTCATTTAAAGACCCGCCGGAATATATTATAAATTGGATAAAGTCTAATGGAGATAGGGAATCAGCTCTTTTATTCAATGCCGGGTGGATTTATAAAGGGATGAAGGATAAAGATGGTACACTTCTTCAATTCTGGGGAACCGAATTCAGAAGAAAAATAGTCAACTGGGATTACTGGGTAAACAAGGTAAAAGAGGTAATCGATAAAGTGCCTGACAAAGATTATGTTATTCCCGATGCGAGGTTTAAAAATGAAGCCAAATTTATAAAAAATTCAGGGGGTGAAATCTGGAAGGTAATAAGACCGGGTTATAAAGAGATAGACAGAGACCCGTCACATAAAAGTGAGGTCGATTTGGATGACTGGGAGTTTGATGAGGCTATAATCAATGATGGGACTATTGAACAACTTTGCGAAAAGGTTGACCTTGCTTTTCAAAAAAGGAAAAAATTATATGAATCGAAAAAGGATAAATAAAGACCAATATTATATAAATATAGCATCGGATTTATATCAGCGCTCCACCTGTTTGAGGAGAAAATTTGGTGCATTGATAGTTAAAAATGATGAGATTATAGCCACCGGATATAATGGTGCACCGCGCAAGACTTTAAGTTCGCTTGATTACGGATGGTGCTGGAGAGAAAGGCACGATATACCACATGGAAAAAATTACGAACTCTGCCGTTCGGTACATGCCGAAATGAATGCGATTATTCAGGCGCCTCGACGGGATATGATTGGAGGCACGATGTATATTGCGGGGGAAAATGCAGACAAAACAAACTGTGAGGCTTTCCCGTGTGTGGTATGCGTGAGACTTATAATAAACGCAGGCATAGAAAGACTTGTTTATAGAGCG
Source organism: bacterium (assembly GCA_030616165.1). Taxonomy (GTDB): domain Bacteria; phylum SM23-31; class SM23-31; order JAUVVT01; family JAUVVT01; genus JAUWXV01. Next base: position 3,880 of record JAUWXV010000159.1, read on the forward strand.
AAAGATGGGTTAATCAAAGAGGAATTCCCTCAGAAAAACTGGAAAGATGATGAATTCATCGTTGTTGGAAAGTATAAGTAATTACCTGAAAATTGCAATATAATAACAATAATTTCCAAAAAAATCGGATGTATTACTAAAATATAAAAAACAAAATGTCATTGCGAGGAGTCCCGAGTACTCGGGACTCGCAATGAAAAAAAGGTCGATTTTTTTTTAGCACTTATTTGATTCATATAATTATCTGCTTATATTAATTTTAAAAACTCTATCGCAATTTTTGGGTAATTACAAAAATCAATATTGTATAAATCATGAGAAGATGGGTTAATATACCTGAAGGATTTGATAGAAGTTTAGAGGATAAAGTAAAGGTAAAAATAGCCTCAGTACTTGCAAAAATATTCCCTCCCTCTCTTAAATCAGAACAAATATTTGTCATTGTTGTTGCGATTTTTATAGGATTGCTTGGTGGTTTTGGTGCCGTAGGATTTAGATATTTGATACAGATTGTGCAGAAAATCTCTTATGGTGATTGGAACTATACCCTTGATCTGGTAAGGAGTATTCCCTGGTATATAAAGGTTATAATTCCTGCTTCTGGAGGGATATTTGTGGGATTGATAGTCTATTTTTTTGCAAGGGAAGTAAAAGGTCATGGTGTACCTGAAGTAATGGAAGCGGTTGCACTTAAAGGTGGTAAAATCAGGCCCAGAGTGGTTTTTGCAAAGGCATTTTCGTCCAGTATTTGTATAGGAACCGGCGGCTCTGTTGGAAGAGAGGGACCGATAGTTCAGATTGGTTCGGCAATTGGTTCAGCAATAGGGCAGTTCTTGAAGATGCCGTCCTCAACACTTAAAACATTCGTTGGATGCGGCGCCGCTGCGGGAATTGCATCTACATTCAATGCGCCTATAGCGGGAGCATTTTTTGCCCTCGAGATAATATTAGGTGATTTCGCAATTCCGCAGTTTGCACCAATTGTTATTTCTTCGGTTATGGCAACTGTAGTTTCGCACTACTTTTTAGGTAATTATCCTGCATTTGTTGTCCCTGAATATCAACTAATAAGTCCTTGGGAATTAATACCTTATGTGATTCTTGGTGTTTTGGCGGCTTTGATAGGAATTTTATTTATCAAGACTCTGTATAAAACGGAAGATTTATTTGATAGTTTTAAATTCCCGGATTATTTAAAACCGGTAATAGGAGGTTTTATAATAGGTGGAATTAGCATAATTTTTCCTGAAATTTTAGGAATAGGATATGATGCAATAGGTCTTGCTCTGGATGGGAACCTAATCTGGTTTGTTTTATTATCTTTGGTTTTCGTGAAGTTGTTAGCGGTTTCCATTACTCTGGGTTCTGGCAGTTCAGGCGGTATATTTGCCCCATCGCTTTTTCTCGGCTCTATGATTGGGGGAGTACTGGGATTTATAGTTCACTCTTTATTTCCAGGTGTTACTGCTTCTTATGGAGCATATTCTCTGGTTGGAATGGGTGCTGTGGTTGCCGCAACCACACACGCACCAATCACTGCTATTATCATTATCTTTGAATTAACAAATGACTATAAAATAATCCTTCCCTTGATGATTGCTTGTATTATAAGTACCGTTGTTGCCATGAGATTGAAAAGAGAATCGATTTATACTTTGAAACTTATCAGAAGAAAGATAAATATATTCATCGGGAAAGAGATTAATGTTTTAAAATCTTTGTATGTCAAAGAGGTTATGACAGAGGAGGTTGAGATTGTTTCTGAAGATGCAAAACTAAACTCGCTTTTAGAGCGGATGGTAAACAGCAATCACTCCTCTCTTTTCATGGTTGATAAAAATAATGAGTTTTCGGGAATAATAACAATTCAAGATTTAAGACTTGCATTTATGGAAAAAGAATCTCTTCAGGATATCCTGATAGCAAAGGATGTTGCTATTTCTGACGGTTTCACGATAACACCCGATGACGACCTTGATTATGTGATGAAACTGTTTGGGACAAAAAGTGTGGACGAACTTCCGGTCGTGGAGAACAGGTACTCAAAGAAAATTATAGGAAGTGTCTGGAAGAATAAGGTTATCGAAACATACAATCAGGAGATATTCAGGCGAGACCTAATTGGTGAATTATCAAGCAGAATCTCTGTGCCCGAAAAATACCCTCAGATTGAACTGCTCGGTGGGTATACGATGACCGAAATCGAAGCACCAAAAAGTTTTGTTGGTTTATCGTTAAAGGAGGCTGATATCCGCTCAAGATACGGGATTGAAATTATTCTAATTAAAAGAAAAGCCCCTGAAGAAAAACAAGGTGAAACTATAAACATCATCCCCGATTCAAACTACAAAATAAAAGAAGGCGACAAATTCCTCATCGTCGGCGATATCAAGAAGATAAATAATTTTAAATATGCAGGGTGAGAAAATTTCTTTTGAAAAAGAAAGTAATATCATTTTTTTGTTACTCATTTCCCTCCCTCCTCCAAAATCCTCCTCACCTTCCCCAAATCTTCCCTTCTTGCTTTATAGTGAATGTGGATGGAGTCATCCTCAAATGTGGTGGAGATTACCTTGCCCATTTTTTTGATTTTGTTGATATATTTGAACTTTGAGAATGGGATGACAACTTCATCATCGACGAAATCTTTCACGGCAAACCTGATTATTTCCTGGATTAAATCATTTAATCCAATTCCCCGCAGTGCAGATATAAAAACGGCATCCGGGTATTCGTATCTCATTTGCCTGATAACTTTTTCATTTTTTAATATATCAAGTTTATTAAAAACAATAATCGTTGGCTTTTCTAAAATATTTAGACTCTCTAAGACTTCATTTACGGCAAAAATCTGCTCCTCGAGTTTCGGGTGTGTGATATCGGCAATGTGAAGAAGAATGTCTGCTTCTTTTACTTCTCCGAGTGTGCTTTTAAAGGAAGCTATAAGGTGATGCGGGAGATTTTTTATAAATCCGACTGTATCTGATAAGAGAATATCGAATTGATTTTTTATTTTTACCTTTCTTACCGTTGAATCGAGTGTAGCAAACAGTTTATCTTCCACCAGGACATCTGCTTTTGTTATCGCATTAAGTATGGTAGATTTGCCGGAATTTGTATAACCAATAAGGGCAGCTTTAAATATATCCTTTCTTTTTTTACTTCTTGTAATTCTTCTTTTTTCGAATTTTTCGAGTGTATCGGAGAGTTTTTTAATCCTTTTTTTAATATTCCTTCTATCCACTTCAAGCTGGGTTTCGCCGGGTCCTCTCAATCCTATACCCACTCCTCCTTCCTGCCTGGAAAGATGCTCCCAGTACCTGGTAAGCCTTGGAAGCATATATTTAAGTTGGGCGAGTTCGACCTGTGTTTTTGCCTGTCTGGTGCGTGCATTTCTTGCAAATATATCAAGTATAAGTCCGGTTCTGTCTATAATTTTTTTGCCGGTTACTTTTTCAAGGTTCCGGGACTGAGAAGGCGACAAATCTACATCGAATATTACGCAATTTACTCCGTTTCTGCTCGCAATATTCGATATTTTTTCTGCTTTGCCTTTGCCGATATAAAATCTTGGGTCAATCGCTTTCTTCTTGTGTGTTATCTGACCGGATACTTCTATCCCGGCAGAGTCTGACAGTAAGAGAAGTTCTTTCATATTCTCATCTATTTCACATTCAGAATCATATCTGTCATAAACTCCGACAATGACTGCTTTTTCTTTATTCAAATCTCTCTTTTTTCTCTCTCCTTTCTAAAAATTTTTTAAATAGTAAGTTTTTTGGGACACCTTTTTTTCAAAAAAGGTGTCAACTTTTCTTTTCAATCCACATTTCAAATCCGAGTAATATAAGGGCACCTATTAAAAAATATTTCCCAATCTCCTTTCCAAATCTTGATTGTTTTATCAGTCCTGGTATATCTTTTTCTTTATCAAAGTAAATAACCTTATCTGCAAGAGAATTTATCTCATTTTCATCCGCTTTAAAAAGGTCGGATTCATTAGGGTCAATATTAACTGAAAAAACTTTTATCAAGTTTTTGTCCGCAAATAATTTATAAATCCCGGGCTGGTCAGTATTGTCAAACTTTACTAAGTAATTATCTGATTGTATTTGGATTTCCGCCTTTTCTTTAAGTCCGTCAGGTTTTTCAATTTCAAATTCTTTTGCCTTGAATCTGGTGAAAAATGAAATCTCATCCCCAATTAATAAACCATTTTTTTCAGTAAAAGTTTCAGTAGAGAGATAATAGACTGCTTGATTAATGATTGGTGCAAAAATTCCCTTGTAGGGGAAATCGCTCCATTCTTCCTCGGATGAACAGGCAAATATCAATATTCTTCCATTGTTAAAATTGGATTCTTCTAAAAAGGGATTTCCATCAGAAAATTCTATAATCGCATCACTGTTAGGAATTTTCTCGATTGTAAAAAAATTATAAAACTTCGGAGAGTCGATAGCCTTTTTCTCCTTTTCGAACAAACCGGTAAATATCGGGTGTTGAAAATCTATTCTGCCGAATGTTATGAATCCTTTATTTGGTTCTGAAGTCTTCTGAATAGATAGAATTTTTGGAAGATTGAGTTGTTTTGCTGTTAACCTGTTGTAATAATTTATATCGGTCTGGTCGCCCGGGAAGATTATTATTCCTTTTCCGCTGTTAAGAAAATTTTTTAGTCTGTTAATGTCTGAATCAAGAATGTTTTTCACGTTATCAAAAATTACAAGGTCATAATCTTTGATTTCAGCCGTTGAAAATCTGGATGGGTTAACTTGAGTGAGTTTAATAGATGATGAATCTGACTTTTCCGGGTGTAAAGCAAG
>JAUWXV010000093.1 GCA_030616165.1 bacterium
AACGCGACTATATTTTCTCGCCGCCTGAACCATCTTCCGTCCTTCATCAACAGTATAAGAAACAGGCTTCTCCACATATACATCCTTCCCCGCCTGACACGCCCAGATTGTCATCAATGCATGCCAGTGGTCGGGTGTTGCAATGGAAACAGCGTCTATATCTTTATCTTCAAGGAGTTCTCGAAAATCTACAACCGTCTTGGGTCTATTACCGCCCAACTTTTCTACTTCATCCACTGCTTTCTGGAATAATCTTTCATCAACATCACAAACCGCTGTTACCCTGACATTTGGTATTTTACAAAAATTTCCATAGTGACCTCCACCCCCATAAATACCACCTCTGCTTCTGATACCCACAACCGCAATGTTGATTGTTTCATTCGGGCTGTTTTTAGCAAATCCTTTTTTTATCATAGGAGCACTGACCATTAAACCTGCTGTAGCAACTGTGGATTTCTTTAAAAATCCCCGGCGGTTTATTGATTTCATAATGCTTCCTCCTTTTTTATTTGGTCTAAAGTCGATATTTTAATAAGTTATTTATTATATTGTTTTTTTATGTGTTGATAGATGTTTCTCATTAAGGGTATAAACAACTTAATGGACAGGCGAGCCTATCATTTTGACAGAAAAGGATTTATTTTTTATTTATTAGTAAATAGACAAAATTATTCTGAGAAAGTCAAGTGAAATTTTTTTATTCCTATTGTTTGATAAAGTAAATTAATTGTTAGTTTTTAATATACCTTTTCAGCATGACAACAAAGCTGTGCACTCAGAGGAAGGTGACAATCTTAAAAAAATTTGCCAAACTTTTATCACTAATATATTTAATTGTTATAGATTGCCACACCCATCATATCGTATATCTGAGTATGGTGTTCGCATTGACAGGGCAATATTCATCAAATACTTACTGTGTTAAACTTCATCTGGCACCGCATACGGATGACGATATTCTCGTTTGATATAGGAATTTGCATCATCATCATTAATAAATTTTTCAGAGTATGGGTTAAAAGTGAGCTTTCTTCCGGTGCGGTATGAAATATTCCCAAGATGACAGATTGCAGTTGACATATGTCCTTCTAATATGTCTGCATTAAGGTCCTGCCATCTGCGCGACCTAACACAGTCGATGAAATTAGTAAAATGTGGGTCTAAACCACTTGCTTCAGGATCCGTTGGCTGATGAACCTCGTCTCTACTTGACATACTTGGACCAGGTTTGTCTTTTGGACCAAAATACGTCTTAAATCCATTACCCGAAAGATGCATCCATCCTTCAGAGCCATATAAGAAGCATCCTCCTTTCGACCCAGCTTCTGGGTTTGTAAATAGACTACGGACTTCCAATTGTGCAATAATGCCATCCTCGTATTCATAAGTAGCGGTCTGGATATTTGGTATTTCCTGGTCCGAATCATAGATATAATAACCTCCCGTGCAGTGAATCTTTATCGGATGGACGCGTTTGTTTAAACCCCTGCGTACCATATCCATATAATGAACGCCATTATTTCCAAACTCTGTTGTAGAGTAATCCCAGAACCAATGCCAGTTATAGTGAAATCTGTTCTCATTAAAAGGACGATATTGTGCAGGCCCAAGAAAGAGGTTCCAATCAACTCCATCAGGAATTGTACTATCCTTCACATGTCCTATATTGCCCCGTCCTCCAAAAATAATTACTCTACCCATATAAATTTCACCCAATTTACCTTCATGGACAAATTTTATACCCGCCTTAACGACCTTTTTGCCTACATGGTTAGTACCTACTTGTGCAACACGATTATATTTTCTTGCCGCCTGAACCATCTTCCGTCCTTCATCAATATTATAAGAAAGTGGCTTCTCAACGTATACATCCTTCCCAGCCTGACACGCCCAGATAGTATGTAATGCATGCCAGTGGTCGGGTGTCGCAATGGAAACAGCATCTATATCTTTATCATCAAGGAGGTCTCGAATATCCACTACTGTTTTTGGCGTTTTACCTGTTATATCTTCTATCTCAGCCGCTACCTTCCGAAATAATCTTTTATCAACATCACAGATTGTTGCGACATTCACATTTGGAATCCTGGAAAATTTGCTACAATGAGCCCTACCTCGACTCCGAATACCTACAACTGCTATGTTTATTGTTTCATTCGGGCTGTTTTTTGCAAATCCCTTTTTTACCACAGGAGCACTGACCATCAAACCTGCTGTAGCTACGGCGGACTTCTTTAAAAATCCTCGGCGATTTAGTGATTTCATAATTTTTTTCTCCTTTTTTATTTGGTCTAAAGTCGATATTTTAATTAAGATATTTATTTATACATATTGTTTTTGTTATGTGTTGACAGATATTTCTCATTAAGAGTATAAACAACTTAACGGACAGGCGAGCCCATTCCTTACCGAGTTCTCTGGGTCACTTTTATTGTCAGAGTCGCCTGCATTTCGACATTAGAGGATTAATATAAATACAAAATTATTTATATATATTTTAAATTATAAAAAAAATTTACATTAAAGGCAAGGAGAAAATTATTTTATTTTGATGGTATGATAATGTAAAGTAATTATTAATACATCTTTTGCTGATTGGTATATAAATTATTGACATTTTTTTTATTTATAATTAATTTGTAAAAAATTCCATTTTTTCTATTCATCCAAATTTTCATAGATAATTTCTTGTAAATTTCAACCATAATTATTCAGATAGAAAATTAATCAAGTATAGTTATTATAAATGAAAGGAGGCGATTTTTATGAATATCTGGAAAAAAGTAAATATGCAGGTTTACCTGTTTATTTTTTTAGGATGTGGAGCGATTTATTTTTTGGTTTCATCAAAACCTGTTACGTCAGGAATGGCAGAAGTAAAAAAACCTGTTGCCGATTTAAGTCAGAAATATTTTAAAGGAGCAAAGGTAAAAGAAATCTACCGGCTTCGCCTGGACCCCGGCGATTTACTTCTTGAGAGTATCCAGGAATTAATCAGAAGGGAAGATATCAAGGATGGGGCGATTACCTCAGGAATCGGGACATTGAGTGAATGCCGAATGCACTGGATAACCACTACGACATTTCCTTCTGTGAACAAAATAGAAACCATAAGGGCACCGCTGGAAGTGTCATCAATTTCAGGTATTATAGCCGATGGAGTGCCGCACCTGCATATGACTGTATCGGATACTGCGCGGGCAATTGCAGGGCACCTGGAGGAGGGCTGTAAGGTTATGTATCTTGCTGAAATAGTCATTGAGAGTTATGAGGGAGTTCCCCTTATACGCCGCCCAAACAAGTACGGGACTAAAATGCTTGAAAAAAAATGAAGTTTGCAGAAATATGATGCATCCCGCGATATGAATCGCTTGTTAAAAAATAATCCTCTGCCTATAACGGGCAGAGGATTATCACACTTTCTCTGAAGCCGGCCCTTACTTATTTTTTCTCTTCATATTTTTCTACAGTAAAATCGGGGGGTATTCCCAATTTTTTATACTTTTGCAGTCGTGATTTTTGGTCACCTTCATTTATTCCTCTTGCAATTTTTCCCACATCAATAGCCTTTTCTCTGGGGACAACAATTACCCCATCACCATCAGCAACAATCACATCCCCCGGAAAAACGAGGACACCGCCGCACGAAACCGGCCTGTTGTATGATTCGAGTTTGAGTCTCCCGGGTCTGATACCGCGGGAAATATATTTCGTATATACCGGTGCCTGTATTTTTATCAATTCATCAGTATCTCTTGCACCAGCATTAGTCACAACCCCAACAGCTCCATTGACCAACCATCCCATACAATTGTTCGAGCCAATAAATCCTACATCACCAGTTTCACTTGCATCAATTACTATGACTGTATTTGGTGTGATTAATTTTTCCCATGGAGAGGGAGCCATTCCATACCCCTCACTTTTTAAATCTTCAAAGGTTTCCGGCGTGGCCATTATCCTTTTATCTGTGGGGACATAGCAGGAAGTAAGAGCAAAACCAACTATAATATGTTTAAAATGTTCCATATCTCTAAACAAGGGACGAATGTTTCTATCCATGAGACCAATGTCCTGAAGGCCAACACCGTCCATTCCGTCACATACATCAGTCAAGCGAAGCCCTTTATATAAATCCAGAATCTCCTGCCGAGCCGATTCACTGTTGTCGAAACTCTTATTCTTCATAAAAAGTACTCCCTCCGGGGTAAAAAGGTCCTGCCCGTGAGTAATGTCAGAAAATTGAAAAATAATAAAAAATACAAATAAAAATAAACTAAAATCTTTTACTTTCTTTAACATTACACCCTCCTCTCTATTGTTATATTGTTAAAAGATGATACTTTTTGAAATTATGTTACTTGTAATGGTCAAGATACAATAGTATTAGAATACTATTCTAAGGGAAATAGTCAATAGTTATCTTAAGATTTTCTGAATTTCGAAACTTTGGATTGAACGGATTAAATGGATTAGTATGAAGTTCCAATCATTGTTTTTATGTAATTTTGATTTAGACTTTTTCTATGTTTGTGAAAACAGCAGATAGCAAAGGATATTTTTAAAGAGAGATTGCTACGTCGTACCGAGTACTCGGGACTCCTCACAATGACAATGTGGGATTAAATAATTCGCTATCGAAAAAAGGGCGAACCGTTCTGTTCGCCCTTACAATAATAGAACCACAGAGTGCACTGATTTCACAGATTAAAAAAGACATGAAAATCATAAGATAAAAATAAACATTATCAGTAATTTTTTAGATTCTGATACGCTGTGAGATTGCATTTAAATAACAGACAAGACACCTTTAAAATAGCCAATTGATTCAGCCGCTCCGGGCAGTGGATCTCCAGCGTCTTTTTCGTATTCGAGCGACACAACGCCAGAGTATTTAATTTTGAGCAGTGTGCGCAAGAATTTCGGAATATCGATAACTCCCCTGCCAGCCTCAACCGAACTTCCTTTTGCGGAAGCTTCGGAGACGTCTTTGATGTGTATATCGTGTAACCTGTCCGAAAACATTTCAACATCTTCGGATGGTTCAATGCCAATACGCTTGGTATGTCCGATATCAATACACAATCCCATGCGTGGGTCCATGTCTTTAATTTTTTCGTAAGCACTTTGTGCGCTTGGATAACGCTCATCTCCGGGACCGTGATTATGTATAGCCAGTTTAATGTCGTATTCCTGCACCTTTTTGTTCACCAACTCGAGTAAGTTATGTTCAGGCACACCTATAATGACTTTCATGTCTGCATACTTTGCATAATCAAAAGCCTGATGAACCTGGTCTTCATTACTCATATAAACCACACCGCAGCCATATAACTCCAAGCCAGCCTCTTTAACTTTTGCCACAACTGCTTTTATTTCATCCTCCGTGCTTTCCAACGGTAAATGCATGCTCTTAAATGCAATCCATTTTAATCCAACCCGATTGGTCATTTCCAGAGTATCTTCCAGACTAAATTTTCGAAAAGTATATGATGCCATTCCGAGATTAAGACGCTTATAACCGTCTTTTATGGTAGTTGGCTCAGGCCCGGCGCAGTTCACACCAGCCAATGCCCCAGCAGCAAAACCAACGCCAGCAGTTTTAAAAAATTCCCTTCTTGTTGTTTTATCAGCCATAATTACATTCCTCCTAATTTATTAAATTTATCTCACTTTTACTTACCACTAAATTAAGTTTATTTTTAATTTAAAATTATCTTTCTATGCAATACAATAATTATTATAATCAAAATAAAAAAGAAATTCAAGTAAAACTTGACTAAATTATTAGAAATGTCTATATGATCTCTAATGATTAATATTATTATTCAGAAATTACCAAATTAAATTTAGTTTTTATAAAACTCCCTTAGTTCACCAAAGATATTGTTTGTAGTGCCGGCTGTTACTTTGCATTGTGGGAGAGAGTTTAAGAATATTTTCCCGTAGTATTTTTCGATTATTCTTTTATCAAGGATAAGGATAAATCCACGGTCTGTTTTTCTTCTGATTAGTCTTCCGAATCCCTGCTTGAGTTTGATAACTGCGAGCGGGAGGCTGTATTCAAGGAATGCATTTCCACCCCTTTTTTCAATGTCTTCTGTTCTTGCTTCAATAACAGGGTCAGTAGGGACTCGAAAGGGCAGTTTAACTATAATAATGGACTCCAATGAACTCCCCTCCACATCAACTCCCTCCCAGAAACTATCAGTAGCGAAGAGAACGGAAGATATGTCCTTTCGAAAATAGTCAAGGAGATATGAGCGGTTGTAATCCCCCTGCTTAAGAGAAATTATATTCAGGTTTTTTGATAACAGTTCTTCAAGTTTTTGAAATGAATTATTCAGCATTTTGTATGAAGTGAAAAGGATAAATGCTCTTCCCTTTGAAAGAGAAAGAGAACGAAAGATTATCCGATTTATGTTTTCTACGAAGTCTCTGTGGTCAGGCGAAGGAAGGTCAACCGGTATCCCAATCATCACTTGATTGGGATAGTCAAATGGAGAGGGGATTATGGATTCAGAATATCTATAATGTGCAATTCCGGTTAATCCAATCCTTTTTTTTATATATTCAAAACTGTTATTCACAGTGAGTGTCGCAGAAGTCATTATTATTGTTTTGAAATGCTTAAAAAGAGTTTCTTCTAATTCCGAGGAGATATTCAGAGGCACAGAGAAAACGGCGATTCTTTTGCCGTATCTCAGTTCTTCCGTTTCAATCCATTTTACTCTATCCGGTTCTTCTGAAATAAATATTCTTTGCAGTCTTTCACTTAATTCTTCTATTCTCCCAGTCTGGGCTTTGAGTTCAATTAATCTGTCTTCAAATTCTTTGTATATTGAGTGCTGAAGTGATTCAATAGATACTCTAAGTTTTTTTAATTTGTTTGAGAAGTTTTTTAAATCTTTCTGAAAAGTAAATATATCCGGGACTATTTTGTTTTTCCAAATATCTAAGTTGTTTATATCCTCTTTTATGCGGCGTTTTCTATTTTCTGTAGTCTTTCCATTAGTTTCAGGAATCAGTTTTGAAATCAAAAGAAATATATCATCGGTGAATTCTGCGAGTTTATTCTTTTGTGGTATGATGACTTTTTCAATATCGGATATTAAAGGAGAAATCTCATTTTTAAGTTTTCCCTTATTCTTCAGGATAAGTTTTGTTCTTAATATCGATAATAGACCTTTTGATTCACCAGTTCTTCTTTCGGAGTAAATTCTCCCCAAAAGTCTAATAATTCCCCCTCTTGAGACCTCCATACCAAAGTATTCGGTAGCAACTTCTTCGATATGGTGAGCCTCGTCAATTATTATTCTTGAGTAAGGAGGTAAAACCGCAATGTCTGAAAATTGACCTAACTCTGACCGAATATGTAAATCAGCAAAAAGGAGATGATGGTTAATAATTAGTAAGTTTGAGAGTGCTGCTTCTCTTCTTGCTTTCAGGAGAAAACATTTCTGATAATAAGGGCATTTCACTCTTGAACAGGTATCTGCCTCACAGCGGACTCTTTCCCAGATTTCGGATTTCGGAATAATCGTCAATTCAGATTTATCTCCAGTGGATGTTCCTCCCGCCCAATCCAAGAGTAATTTCAATTCTTCCTTTTCTTCAGGGACTATTAAAGTTGGCATCTCCCTCTCTTCTGCTTCTACCTTCCTTAAACACAGGTAATTGTTTCTACCTTTTATCAGAACGGCTTTAAAATTGACATCGAGAACTTCCTTTAGAAATGGTATATCCTTGTTAATTATCTGTTCCTGAAGATTAATAGTATTAGTTGAGATAATACATCTTTCTTCGTTTTCTATAGACCAGTAAACGGCAGGAATCAAATATGCGAGGGTTTTTCCGATACCAGTTCCAGCCTCGATGATTTGGATTTTATTGTTGTTAAATCCTTCAACAATAGTTTCCATCATCTTCAGTTGTCCCTCTCGGAATTCATAATTCTGAAGCTTTTTCGAGACTATTCTGTCTGGTTTGAGTAAATCAGCAAGTTTTTCCGGCTCAAGAGGTTTCTTTTCTTCTTCTTTATATTTTTCGACAACTATGTAAATATCCGATACATCGTTATTAACGATATATACACCAATCCCCTGATTTCCAAGGTAAGATGCAATGTTAATATCATCAAATGATGGTTCCAGCGAACCTGAAGGATGGTTGTGAATAACAATATTTTCAGGTGTTAGAAGTTCAACAATAGCAGGGACTGAAAGTTCGTTTCCCCTCGCAAGAACATTCACATCGGCTATAAGCCCATTTTCATCAATATATCCACAGAAGAAAATTTCTTTACCGCCTGTCTCCTTTATTGCATTCCGCATATATTCTGCCGCTGATGTGGAGATTAGTGATTCTATTTTATTCATAATTATGTCATTCTACTTTCTTTTAAAAAAAGAAAATAAGCAAAGAAAACTATAATTCGATAAAAATAAATCCCGCTGGAAACTTTGATTCAACAGTTTATTCATTCTATGCCAATAAGAATTAGTTATTTACTTTTTATTACAATTTATACCACACATATACTGCCTTCACCAAGTTTTTGATAATCCTGTCCACTATGGATAAGAATTTGCTTTTTTTACTAATTAAAAATTCTTCCATATATTTCCTATCCTATCTATTCAGCGGACTAAACTTCACTCTAATGCTCGAGGTAGAATTTCTCCATTATTGGAACCCACTTTTTCATCAATTCCTCGTTCAGGTCAAGCGGCGGCACAGCCTCTGCATGAAGAAATGGCCTGTAAGGATTTTCTCTGGAGTACTCTTTGAATTCGTCCCGAATTTTCTTGAGTTCTTCGGGCTTTGTGAGGAGGTCAATGGCGGATGCTGCCATTGCCTTGGCTCCGGCATTCAATCCTTTCCATGCGGTCGAGCCATAATTAGAGGCTACTGCAGACCAATGATGTCCTATAGCACCCGGGACCTGCCCGGGAAAACGGATAGTTGCCGTGGGAGCCACAAGGGTAACATCCCCCACGTCAGAGGATCCCCCTCCGACAAAAGTGCGGGTGCGCTCTCTGAGTGTGTCCACTTCGGTCGGCATCCCTGTCTCCTCCCTGCCAAGCTCCTTCTGAAGCGCCTTAGCGAATGTTTGCTCCTCATCAGACCACTTCGGCATACCGACCAGTTCAATATTCTTCTGGAACAGCTCTGCAAGAGCCTTATTGTTGTGACGCTGGTGCACAGCGGTGAGGCATCGGATATCATCCAATTCTGTCCCTGTGGCGAGAGCTGCAGCATTGGCACAGTTAATTACTCTATAGTACATCTCTTCTACCCTTTCATCACTGTTTCTAACGAAATACCAAACGCTTGCCTTGTCAGGTACCACATTAGGAGCTTCCCCACCTTCAGTAATCACATAATGCATGCGATAAGTGTAAAAGAGATGCTCGCGAAGGAAATTAGTGGCGACATTCATTAAGTCGACTGCATCGAGGGCACTGCGTCCTCCCCAGGGCGATGCGCCATGAGCGGTCTTTCCCTTGAAAGTGAAAATGGTTGAGAACATCGCATTCCCGCTCCTGCCGTATACAGTAGAAAAGCCGCTGCCACTGTGGTTGTCTATAACCACATCCACGTCCTTAAAAAGCCCTGCCTTTACCATGTAAGGTCGGCTTATAAGTGTTTCTTCAGCAGGAGAACCGAAAACCTTTATTGTTCCTTTGAATCCATACTTGTCTATTGCCTGCTTAACTGCTATAGCGGCGGCAAAGGCAGCTGTGCACATGGTATTGTGGCCGCAACCATGACCTGGTGCACCTTCTATAACAGGGTTCTGCTTCGGCACCCTGCCTTTCTGCGAAAGCATAGGAAGGGCATCGAACTCACCAAGAATTCCTATCACTGGCTCCCCAGACCCATAGGACGCTACAAAACAGGTAGGCATACCAGCCATGCCGCGCTCAACCCTGAACCCGGCATTCTCTAAATTATCAGCCAAAAGTTTCGATGATTTAAACTCCTGCATCCCAAGTTCAGCATATGACCAGATTGTGTCAGAAATCTTACCGAACTTTTCAACCACCTCGGGCTGACTCAGCCAGTCAAGGACAAGCTGTTTTTCTAGTGCTACTTCCTGAGTGGTAGGCGATTGAGCATTTAAGCCCAGAACCAGGATTGCGTTAATCATGCTGTACTGGATAATTTTTTTAAATAATTTTGCTTTCATATTCCCCTCCTTTAAATCTCGCGCGTAATGTCAAAAATATTCTATTGTTTATTCAAATTCTTTTTAATCGCAGAGACGCAGAGAATTTCAAAAATTATTTACAATATGTTTTATCCTATCTTTAAGAACAAAAATATTAAAAATTTAATTAAAGACCAAGTTTTTTTAAAATATTTTCTCTCTATATCACTATGCCTCCGTGGTTAATTTTTTCTCCTATATATCGGATAAATATCCTTTGGAATATTCTTATAAGGGAGCACTGTCAGGTCGGCAGGACCCCAGCCCGGCGCATCGACCTCGAAGATGGCACCAGCCAAACCTGTCTCATGGTAACCCCTCCTGAAGTGGACACGGGATTTGAGGATGATGATATCAAGGGTTTCGAGTTTGATGCCGAGAGGTGCAAAGATGCTAACATCCGTAACCTGCCTAAGCTGTGGGGTGAGGATGACACGGTTGTTCTCACCAAAGACCAGGACAGCCACTGTCTCCCTACCATATTCCCCCAGAAACTCCACCTTTCCCTTAATTCTGACCGGGTTTCCAGCAAATTTGTCCGAATAGCCTCCCACATCGATGCTTATCATCTCCCCCACTTCCGCCTTAGACTGAATCTCCTTAATAGCCTTCTCGTCGTTGAGGGTGGTTATGCAAAAATTCTTTGCTCCCTGCTCTATAAGTTCCTTGAGAATATGTATAGAGCCGCCAGTTCTATCGCTGTGATCAGCAATAACAACGGGTGTTTTGCCGGCTTTTGCTGCCTCGATGGCTAATGCCACACCTTCTCTGGTCTTGGGAAGTTTCTTTCCCGCAAATGTCTTCCTCATCCTCCATATATAATTGGACATATCATCTGCGATTCTATCTGCCAGTTCCTGGTCATTATTGGTCGTGACCATGACCGTTGCCCCAACGTCGGGTACATCCGCATAGGCAAACCCGAAGGCAACCGAGACGTAGACATCTCTATATTGACATTCCCATCTACGAGCCCGCTCCATAATTTCCATAGCCGGAGAAACGCCTGTTCCCTGGAAAACACTGGGAGTGATTACACCGGGTTTTCTTGTAGCCATGGTGGGTTTGAAGTCTCCACGGATAGTCTTTATCATAACCCGCGCCGCACGTTCCCCCATCAGTGCAGTATCATAATGGGGGTATCTCTTAATGATAAAGACGGCATCAGCAACATCTGAGAGTTCATGGTCTTCATTTGCATGGAGGTCGAGGGTAACCATTATGGGGATGTCACCAACCACTTTCCGCACTCTTCGCACAATCTCAGCCTCTGGTTTGGGGACACCTATTACAGCCATGGCTCCATGAAGAGAAAGGAAAACACCATCAAGATTACCGGTTTGTCTCAGGTCATCTGTGATGATGTTAGTATATTTGTCAAAAGCCTTTTTCGTAATCCAACTCCCCGAAGAACCGCCGCGGGCACCGCGGGGAGAAAGGATACCGACAAGTTCTACATCTCCATACTCTTCACAAATGGTTTTAAAACCACCGATGTATCCCCGGTTAGAAGTGAGGATATCGCGGGTGGGAGGCCCATAGTACTCCCAGTCCTCAATGGTGGTCGGGTTCGGGCAAAAGGTACACGTTTCGTGTGAAAACCTGGCAACCGCAATTCTTAAGGGTTTTCTTTGCTCCGAAACATCACTGCATCCAAATATCAAAACGAATAGTAGAATTGGTACAATCCCGGTAGTTTTTATTTTAAATTTATTTCTTATCCAAAATATGAGTTTTTTCTCGGAAATGATTTTTGAATTATTTCTCATTTAAATTTCTTCCTTTCTCTTTAGATTTATTTCTTCCATGATACGGAATCTATCAAAGTCTGTCCTAAGTTAAGGACTCCCCACACATCATACTACTTACTTTGCTTACAAGAGTGACTTATTATTGGTATATTTTGAAATGAGTAATTCGGGCAAATCAGAGTAAAGTTTGGACAATCTTTTCCATGCTTGATTTCATATAGTCAGTCAGGAATTCCTTTGTTAATTTTGGATTCTTCTTGTATAATTCAAGGGCTTTTGTGTTGACAGCCGACTGCTAATCAGAAAAGTCAGATTTTAATTGTTCACGAACCGCCGGTAAATCCTTCCCTTCGCTCTGGGACGAAATTTTATCTGCGGTCAAATTTCAATAAAAAATCATAATAATGTAGATAATAAATGCTATGAAAACAATAAAAAAATGCTTCGACTACGCAGGGTTGAAGCATTTCTGACACAAACAGACACAAAAGTAATAAAGAGCGAATGCTTTTTGTGTATGAAATTAACGGGGATTCACAAAACTAATGTTTTGAAGATAATTAAAAATATCATTGCTAACCATTGTCATTCCCCCGAGTACTCGGGGGAATACATCCCGTTTAGTGAGACCAAGAGACACTTTTTTATACTAGTGCCATGTTAAATAACATATGTTCTTTTTTGTAATTTTTACAAAAAAATTTGACTTGAGTTAAGCATTTTTTTAATGAGAAAATAAAAAAAGTTCCTTAATTTTTATATTTGTATAATTTTCAAAAATATGTTAACGGACAGAACGCTGCCTGCACACTGTGCCTGCACTTTGTGTTCTGTCCCTACATAAGAATCATTTATGATTAAATATATTGTAGGGACAGGACATTGTCCTGTCCTTCTGTATAAAGTAAAAGTTGATTTTATGTCATTTATTATTTCTCCATTTCAAAAAATGTCAAAAAAATATATATCATTTATTATTTAATAAGGCACTGGATTC
>JAUWXV010000309.1 GCA_030616165.1 bacterium
GTAGGGGTTCGATTTATCGAACCCGATAATTAAAATATTCATATTCAATTAATTTAAAAATATATTCTATTTTCGGACTAAAGTGGACAAAGAGACTTTAAAAAGATGATTAGTATAATATTCTCATTTAAAGAAGGTATAAAAGGATTTAAGAGGGCAAAACTATCCAGTTTTGTATCAATCTTTGCTATTTTTATATCTTTAAGCGCCCTTGGAATTTTTACATTATTAACTTTAAAATTCCAGGAGATTTTAAATGAAATCGAAAAAAAAGTAGAACTTGAAGCGGTTATTGATGAAAGATTAGTCGAAAATGAAATAAAAACATTAAGTAGTAAAATAATAAATATCAAAGGAGTTGAAAATATAGAATTCATCTCTAAAGAAAAGGCGGCAAAAAGATTTCAGGAATCTTTTGGAGAGGACATAAGTGAGTTATATGGAGATAATCCCCTGCCCATCTCTTTTATAATCAAGGTTAAAAAAGAGTTCCTGAATAAGGAATCTAGGGATGGAATAGTCTCAAAAATTGAAAACATTAATGGAATAACTGAAACGATATTTAAAAGAGAGTTATTCCTTATTATAGAACGATACAGGAATATATTTCTTATTGCTGACCTTGTGGGGGGAATATTAATAGCGCTTGCTTCAATTTTCATTATTTCTAACACTATTAAAATAACTATATACGCAAAATCAAAAACAATAAAAATAATGAAACTTATTGGAGCAACCGATAGTTTTATTAAAAGACCATTTCTATTTGAGGGCTTGGCTCAAGGGATAATTGGCGGTATATTTAGCAGTATATTTATATATGTATTGATAAAATCTTTAGCATTCTTTCTTGAAATTTCGTTTGCAATAGATGCAAAATTATATTTAGTGATTATTCTTTCAGGAGCAATCCTGGGATTCCTCGGCTATCTATGGTCTGTTAAGAAATTTTTAACTTGACAAAAATCAAACAACTTTTATATTAATTAAAGGAAAAAAATTCAAGGCATTATGGAAGAACTATCATCGAGGGAAAAATTAATCCTGCAACTTACTGTAAATAATTTCATCTCTACTGGTTTGCCTGTTGGTTCAAGGATTCTATGGAAAAATTATAATTTGGATATATCCCCTGCTACAATAAGAAATATAATGTTTGACCTCGAAGAGACAGGCCTTTTAGAACAGCCCTACACCTCTGCCGGACGTATTCCAACTGACAAAGGTTTCAGAACATATATCGAAGACCTTATCCATTACGAAAAACTAACCGAAAGAGAAAAAAGGATAATACGAGATAATATAGAATCAATAAAAAATAACATAGACGACCTCCTTAAAAAGACTTCACTTGTTTTAGGAAAACTTTCAAAACAACTTAGCGTGGTCTTAACTCCAAACTTTTACAGTGGTATATTTGAAAAACTCGAATTAGTTGATGTTTCAAGCAATAAAATTTTGGTGGTAATTACTCTAAAGGCTGGTCTTTTCAAAACCATTATAATTGAAATAGACTCCCATATACCAAAATCTGAACTTGAAGAAACCGCCAGAGTTATGAATGAAAGATTATATGGACTCACCCTTGCAGAGATAAAAAATACAATTGACAGGCGCTTAACAAATATATCCTCAGGTAATAAAGGAATAATAAGATATTTTATAGAATATTCTGAGAATATCTTCGAAATCGAATGGGAAGAATATGCACATTTAGGGAGCACAAAAGAGATAATCGAACAAATCGAATTTAAATCGAGTGAATACCTGAAAAAAATATTTAACCTGTTAGAGGATAAAAAAACCATAATTAATATTTTCAAAAAACGAAAGAACGAAGAAAAAATAACTGTTACTATAGGTAAAGAAAATGTTGATACAAATATTGACATCTTCAGCGTCGTAACAGCGGTTTATAAAATAGAGAATGTTAAAGGTACTCTCGGAATTATCGGTCCAAGGAGAATGAGGTATTCTAAAGTGATACCTCTTGTAAAATATACTGCCAAAATGCTCAATGAAACAATAAATGCAAATTAAGTTTTTT
The DNA here is from genome assembly GCA_030616165.1 of bacterium. Classification (GTDB taxonomy): domain Bacteria; phylum SM23-31; class SM23-31; order JAUVVT01; family JAUVVT01; genus JAUWXV01. The sequence goes on from JAUWXV010000309.1 coordinate 2,048, forward strand.
ATTAATATATTCTCTTGTTTTTAATTATAGGATTTCATAAAAATACTTTTTCAAGAACTGTCATTCCCGTGAAAACGGGAATCCATACTTTGTTTAGCCCCTAAATATTACTGGATTCCCGCTTTCGTACGTGTTGCACAACACTTACGTGTCATTTGTATCCGCCTTTGGAGGACGACCGAAGTCCCCCCGAGTACTCGGGGGACGTAGTGGAGAAATCTCAGACTAACTGGAGATTCCTCAACTTCACCCTTCTAACTAATTTCGTGAAACCCTATTTAATTACAAAATCTTAGAAAACTTTGAAAATCTCAATATATCTTGCAGTTTTGTTAATTAGTTGAAAAATTCCAAAATCTCTTATACCAGCCTTAAAACTTGGTTTTTGAGGAAATTATAATATTTTAATCCATTTGTTAGATTAATTTTTAATGCATTATATTTTTGAATAAAAAAAATACCCCTTAATATTTAGAAAATTAATATAATTATTAACCTTATTTATTCATAAACACTCTGTCATCCTGAACCTTGTGCTGAACCCTGTGCTGAACTTGTTTCAGGATCTACTTGTTTCAGTATTGTTTCAGTAGATAAATTTGTAATTATGCCGAATCATATTCACGAAATATTTTTCTGTAGGGGCAGACCCGCGTGTCTGCCCTAATCTAAGAGATATGATTGTTTACATAAATATTATGAAATACAATCCGGAAAAACATCATCGAAGATCAATTCGCCTGAAAGGGTACGATTATTCTACCGCTGGTGCGTATTTTATTACCATCTGTACAAATAATCGTGAAATATTTCTGGTAAAAGATGATATAAAAGAAATGATACATTCAATATGGCAGAAATTACCCGTCAAATTTAGAAATGTTTCAGTAGATAAATTTGTAATTATGCCGAATTATATTCACGGAATTATTTTTCTGAATGATACTGATTCCAACAGTGAAATGAAACGTATGAATGCAAATACACCAAAAGATAAGGTCTTTGTAGGGGCAGACCCGCGTGTCTGCCCCCAAAAAGAAAAAGATGGCGAACACATGGGTTCGCCCCTACCGATGATTGGGCATATAGTGCAATGGTTTAAAACCATGACCACAAATGAATATATAAAGGGGGCAAAGAAAAAAGGTTGGAAATCTTTCGATAAAAGATTCTGGCAGCGAAATTATTATGAACATATTATTCGAAATGAAGAGGATTTAAACCAAATTCGTGAATATATAATTAATAATCAGTTAAATTGGGAATCGGATGACGAGAATCCAAAAAATTGGAGAGCAAATCCATGGCAGGAAAAACAATGTCACAATATAATTAATATGATGGCGGTTCACGAACCGCACCTACAATCTTAATTAGGGTCAACTAAAAATTTGAGTAATTTTTATATTAAAGTGCAAGCTTTTTTCAGCTTAGTTTGAAATTTATGTCCATTTTTAACATTATAAATTAATCCTATATAATAAGTAATTATTATAATATCAAGTACTTATATTGCCTTTGAAACTTTTTCAGTAA
>JAUWXV010000177.1 GCA_030616165.1 bacterium
TATATTAGAATTACAATATATGAAGTTAGTATATTTAATAACATTTATAATATAATACATTTTTCGAGGGAAGTCAAGAAAAATTTTGAGTGATTGTAAATAAGTCTGATATAAAAACGCTAATTACACTAATTTCAAGGACTTAACATTACTTCAGTTAGAAAAGATTAATTAGCGTTAATTGGCGAAATTTGCGGATTTAACCTTTTTAGACTGGACTCATAAATTAGATTTGGAATTGTGATTGGTTTTTTAACAATTTAAATATGGAAATAAAGATATTTTATTTGACTTTTATATTTTAAAATTGTAAATTTTTATTGAATTAACACTATTTTAATTTTGAATGTTAACCGTCAAATTTTTAAGTTAGTTAATAGTTAGCAGGCTATCATGAAGGTTGTTCTATTTCCAACTCCAGTAATGGATTACGAACAGGGCGAACTCAGACCTATCGGTTATGACGCATCGCGGGAATGCCCTCCATATGGCATCTATCTCCTCGCGACCATCCTGAGTCATAATGGCCATGAAGTTGTAGTTGCAGATTTGATTGCAGAGGGAACAAGCAGCATTGCCAAATACTCTAACCAGTTGAAGGACTGTAAGCTCGTGGGTATCTCAGCCACAACCCTTTCTTGGCCGACCGCCATTGAAGTGATCTTACAGGTGAGAGAATCCGTGCCACAAATTCCCATAGTCATCGGGGGAGTCCATCCGACGATGTTCGCCGAATACATCGTGCGGTCATTTCCTGTGGATTATGTTATAAGGGGTGAAGCCGAGGGCATTCTTCAAATGCTTTGTGAAGCAATAGAGCGAAAATCAACCTTAGAAAACATCCCCAGCCTTGTCTGGCGATCACCTGATGGTAGAATAATCTCAAATCCGAAAGCGGGACGCTTGACAAGTGACGAACTCTCTAGATCGACTGCCACGGATTACTCGATCCTTCCAAGGGGCATATACAAGGGCTTATCCATCGAGTCTTCTCGCGGGTGCCGATTTAATTGCTCCTTCTGCAGTGCAACATATAGACGGAAATGGGTTCCACTTAAACCTGATCGGTTTGTGCAAAATCTCGAACGTACAACAAATTATATATATCACACAAAACTCAGGATCTTTTACATTATTGACGACAACTTCTCTTCTGATCCACACCGCTGCATTGAAATCGCAAGCAAGTTAAGGGACCGCGGTTTGCGTCCGCGCTTAACATATGACTCCCGTGTTAATGAACTGCTTTACGATGGATTCTTGGACAATATGTCCGAGTTCACCCACCAAATGCTAGTCGGAGCAGAATGTGGGTACGATGAAGGTCTTGCCAAGATAGGTAAAGGCACAACAACAAAAAAAATAGAGAGTGCTGCTAGGGCATTGTCAGAGCACGGTCTTGCATCACAAGCTGACTTCTCCTTCATAATTGGCCTTCCGTGGGAAAGCAAGACAGAAATATTGAAGACGCTGATGTTCGCAGCCAATTTGCTTGCTGACTATGGTGTTCGAATCTTAATACAGTGGTATGTCCAAATGCCTACCTCGAGGATTTGGGTCGAGGACAGAAGGAAACAAGTCGTCCACGAGGCCATGTACGATCGTTATGGCTTCTTCCGGAATCTCTATCTCTTTCGCACAGCAAATCATCTCTTACCATCTGACATATGGGAAATCTCCAGAGCAATAGAAGCATCAAAGGTTTTAAGTCGATTACGATATCCGAAAAAGCAAATGATTGAACATTCGTTACCTTTACAGATATACGAAAACTTTCCTGAGAACAGACTTGAATCCATCACCATTAACTGAATCTTGCCTATTGGGCAAGAACAAAGAAAAGGAGGTGTAACTATGCAAAACAAACGCATTGTCCACGAAGAAAAGAAAGAGGAGCGATTGTCGCGTGTAAAGTTTCGCGAACTCTTGGGCAGGACTCTGCAAGACAGATCATTTCTGGGTCTTTTGGAATCGGACCCAAAGGGTGCACTTGAAACAGTCGGAATTGATATTGACGACAAGGAGGTACTTCAATATCTCAAGGAGCATCTCAAAATAAGTGAAGAGGCTCTTTTAGCCGATGGGCAGGCCAAGAAAATTTTGGCAGTTGCAACGGGCGCTAGCATTGTGGTTGCAGTCTCGACGCCCGCTTTCCCAAAAGGCGAAGAGGACGAAAAATCGCAAGGAAAAGGGAAATAGATGTGCAGTAATCTGGGGACAGCATACATATTTATTGATTTTCGGGTTGAATTTTTGTATATTTTTTTATGGCAAGAATTGCAAGAGTGGTTGTTCCGGAATGTCCCCACAATGTTACACAACATGGCAACCGCCAGCAGGAGACATTTTTTTGTGAGAAAGATTATGGATTTTACATAAATCTTATAGAGGAATGGTGTTCTTAACATGGAGTTGAGGTGTGGGCATAATAAAACTTAAAAAAGCGGGAAGAAAGCTTAAGCAGCAGAAATAATAGGTATGGTGTCCCCATATTATTTGATTGTATAATAAACGAATAATCATTAAGTTAATTATTAATTAGGTAACTGGGAACAGACACTTTAAGGAAAATAATTGTTAGAGAAGGATAAATTAGCAAACTATCTTTGGATTGGTCCATTCTACTTTCTGTCAGTAGGTGTACTATATATGTGGGGCTATTGGCCAAATTTTGGAGTTAACATATTTGAGTATGTTTCTCTTTCAGATATAATTAGAGTCGCGATCATACCCGTTGGTTCAGTTTTCATATTCGTACTTATTGGCTTCTGTTTAGGAGAGACAACTGTAGCTGACATATTACCTAAAAGCGGTGGTAACAAAACTATTATAGGTCGCTTCCTAAATAAGATCAAGTGGCTTCTAATCCTTATTTATGCCGCTGTAGTATTTATCTTAATTTTTTATCCAGTTCCAAATAAGTGGTTTGTTCTTCCTACACTTTTAATGTTGCCTTTTTACCTTCCTTTGAAGGGTGCTGGCTTTCTTAGCGAAATTAAAAATGACAGTATAAGATCTATCATAATTATAGCCACCATAGCGCTACCTTTATATTCGTATGCTATAGGTAAAATAAACGCTGATAAAATCCTTAGAAACACAGATTATCAATATATGGAGCTTGTCAAGGAAGGTAAGAAACAAAGATTGAAATTCTTAGGATACGCAAACCAGTATGTCTTTTTGCTTTCTATGAACAATCAAGACCTTGTTATATCTAAAATAGACAAGGTTAGTCCTATGTATTTGCACTATAGAGAATCTGGAAAGTAAAGAACTGATGAAGAGAAACCTAACAAGAGGATGAAAAAGGACGGGCAATAGCCTATCGGCTCTTACGCACCTTTTAGTCGCGTTGTTAGACTTATTTTGGTAAAATGATAAATAATTATAATTAAGAAATTAATCATTTTATTGGTAGTTTTTTAAAAATGTGAAACACTTAAAAAAAGTGGGTAATTTGATTATATAATACTTTATATGAAATTTCTCCTCTTGGTAGTCTGTTTATCAGAATCCTATCTTTTTTATATACAAACAATTTTTTTATAATTAAAATGAGGGTGGTGAAAAGGTAGAATGAAGATTTAATTTGATGCGAGATTGCCACGTCGCTTCGCTCCTCGCAACGACAGGTGAGAGGGAAATTGACATGTCGTCCCCCGAGTACTCGGGGGACTCCTCGCAATGACATTTTATTTTTTAAATTTTAGTAAAACATCCGATTTTTTTGGAAATTATTATTACCGTATCGCAATTTTCAGGTTTAATATTACATCTGTAAACAGCAAAACTATAAAACCTGTTCCCTGACTATCAGATATTCAATAACAATATTAAGTATTTATTTCCCAGATATTGGTGTTAGAATCTCCACTGGAACATTGCAGAGACTTTTAAATCTTTCTGCATTGTTCTTTGAACCCACGACAGAACCAAAATGCATTGGTATAGCCAATTGTGGTTTAATAAGGTTCGCTGCATCAGCCGCTTCTTCGGCAGTCATAGTATAGGTACCGCCAACTGGCAGTAAAACTATATCCGCTTTTATATCTCCCACCACAGGAATCTTATCAGTATCTCCAGCATGATATATCCTTTTATTATTCACTATTACAATATATCCAACCCAGTTATTCGACTTCGGATGGAATCTTTTATTAATATTATATGCGGGAACGGTCTCGATATTTATTCCCCCTACGGTAATTTTATCGCCGGGTTTCACAGTTTTAATATTACCAGACAGATTAGATTTGCAGTCGGGTGTTGCAACAATAACTGTATTACTTTTTTGTATTTTCTTTACATCAGGAGGTGAGCAGTGGTCAAAGTGCGAATGAGTAATTAGAATTATATCTGCCTTTTCATACTCTCCCTTTAATTGATAAGGGTCAATATAAATAATTTTTTCTCCAGCAATTTTAAAACTGGCATGCCCAAGCCAATTCAAATTCTCTAACATTTTTGTTGTTTCCTTTCTCACTTTTTCTTCTTTTTGCGGATTTGCTTTTTGCCCCCCAAGAGTAAAATAACAAAAAAAAACAGGACAGAAAACAATATTAAATTGTTTTTAAAAAATGTATTCATATTTAATTCCCCCCTACGATTAAACTTAGAAAAATATAGTAAATTTTTAAAATTATAACAAGACTTTTGAAAATTTTGATAAACTCATTATTTTACGTATTTATATTGGAATTCTCAATTGGAAAATTTAATTTATTACTATATAATAAGTTACAAGGACGCTAAAAATTAACTGCCTAATAAAATTTTCGATACTTGTTAATATTGAACATACAGTATCTAAAATTAGAAATTTTTCTTTAAAATCACCCTTTTTTTATGAGTTATTAGGCAGTTTTTTAATCAATTACCTATTTCCTTATTCTTTTTCATTAACCCCTCGATAAATCGAGGGATTGATAGAACAGAATCGCACATTTTAAAACCGTTAAAACGGTTTTAATGGTGACTTTTTGCTTCATTAACCCCTAACTGAAGTTAGGGGTTAATGAGAAAAAATTAACAATTTAACGAGAGCATCTTATGAGATTGTAACAATCTTTCCTTGATCGCAATATCGTAAGGGCAGAATTTTTGACAGGGGGCATCACAACCGGAACAGTTATCTCCCAGTTTGTCTTTCGGCAGGTTTGAATATTCAGAGACAGCCATTCTCCTATCACCGTAATTTTCATAATACATTTGAAATCTTAAAATATCATTAACTTGAATACCTTTTGGGCAGTACGAATGGCATAAATCACATCCAACACGACAGTATTTATTCCAGATAAAAGCGGTGTAAGTATCGAGAATTTCCTTATCATAATAACCGAATTTTTCTCCTGAAGCAGGCAAAAAAGTATCCACATCATAGAATGTTCTGAAACTGGCGATCAATGTGCTGACGTGGGGATTAGAAAGAACCCATTTAAATGTACTCCTATTAAAGTCAGCGGTAAATCTTTTCCCAGAATCTACAAATCTATCCATTACCGTTCTTTTTCGAGCCACCGGAAGACTTTCAAAATCCTCACCAAGGGGCTGTTTATCCCACCCGGGAAGTCTTTCAAGATATGCCCCCATCCTTGTCTTCATTGCAACAATCGCTCTTCCTTTTTCGGATAAACTTTTTATATCTTCATTAACATCCTTATTATTTAAATAATTATAAGCAGGTGTAAGGATTTTCATCGAATCATAATTAAAAAATTGTTTAACAATATTACCCATTCCGGAAGAATGAAAGCTGGCACCTGAATATTTTACCTTTCCTTCCTTTTTTGCCTTTTTAAAAACCTCGTGCATATCCTCACTTTTCATTCTACTTTCCGAAGCGCCGTGTATAAGGATGGCATCCAGATAATCGGTTCTCAAGTCTTTCAGACTTCTTTCGAGTGATTCTCTCAGATTTTTTTTGAGTTCTTCCGGATTTTTAACTCGCCACGCCCTCCCGCTATACTTTGTCGTTATAAACACCTCTTTTCTCTTTTCCTTCAACACCTCACCGATTAATCTTTCTGACTGACCATAAGTTGGAGCTGTATCAATATAATTAACTCCGCAGTCAACTGCATATCTCACCACTGCCCCATCAGTAATATGAGACGCACCGAAACTTATATCAGAAACTTTAAATCCTGTATTGCCAAGGTTGCGATAACTTTTTATTCTGACCTTTTCTTCCTGCGTAAGTCTATTTACAAAAAAATTCTTTACCCTGTTGTCTCTCCCTAATCCAAAGAGAACTGAGCCCGCAAAAAAAGTTCTATCTGTAATTTTTCTAAAAAAATCTCTCCTTCTTATCTTTTTTAAAAATTTCATAGTCCCTCCATACAAAATTAATGTTTCAGTAACTTTAAATCAGTAGGGACAACCCTCGGGTTGTCACCACGTGGTTGTGAAAATTAAACTAAATCCATATATTATAGTTATACTTATTCCGGCAAAAAGATTTAAAAAAAAATTTTGCCCTTTGCCGTTTCATTTTTCAAAAGAAGAAGACATACTTTCTTTGAAAATCCGGCAGCAAAGAATTGTGGACAGACCCCAAGGCAAGCAAGAATGTCTGTCCTACTGTCTTTTGTTTCTAACTCATCCAGAGCATTAGGAATGAATTAGGAATGCTAAAATTTTACCTCTCTTGTTGAGCATAACGGAATTAGAAATTATAAATACTTTCACAAAACCTTTATTCGATGCTCTTTCGAATATCAATGTCAATCCAGTAGGCCGGATGGTCAGATATTTTGTTGGGAATCAGTTTTCCTTCAAGAACTGAGTTTCGAAATTTTTCCGATACCAGGATGTCATCAATCCCTTCCTCAAGTTTGAGTACTTCTCTTGTGCTGTACAACATCCCTTCCTCAAGGAGAGGTTGAAGCTGCCGAGATGGTCGGGTATTGAAATCTCCAACAAGGATAATAGGATGCGATAAATCAACGATAATTTCTCTGATACGCTGAATTTGCAATGCGCGATTCTTCGAGGAATATGCACTCAAATGTGTATTTAGAAAAGAAATGGTTACATTATTGATATTAATAGAGGCAATAATGATACCTCGCGGCTCTTTTTCCTCAGGATTGGGCAGTGCAACATTTTCCGCATCGAGTACGGGATACTTTGAAAGAATTAAATTACCATAGTTCTCTCCGATATTTGGTCCATAAAAAATCTGAAAATTCAGTTCATCTTTCAGAATTTGCGGCTGGTCTTCATACCGGCTTCGCTCTGAATACCCATTATCAACTTCCTGACAGCCGATAAGTTCTGCCTGATGCTCCCGGATAAATCGGGCAATACGTTCTATTTCATAAACCGAGTCAGTACCTTCACCGTGATGTATGTTAAATGTCATAACTCTTAGAGTTTGCTGACCCGGGCCTGTCGTGCAATTAATGATGAACAGCGAACAAAAAATTGTAAAAAATAATGCAAATAATAAATATCGGTGCTTCATGTTAATATCCAGAGAGAATTGTAAACTCTCAAATTTTTTAATTATATAAAATGATTGATATGAGACACTGGTGACTTATTAAATAATAAATGATATATATTTTCTTGACATTTTTTGAAATGGAGAAATAATAAATGACATAAAATCAACTTTTACTTTATACAGAAGGACAGGACACAGTGTGCAGGCAATGTCCTGTCCCTATAATACATTTAATCATAAATGATTATTATGTAGAGACAGAACACAAAGTGCAGGCACAGTGTGCAGGCAGCGTTCTGTCCGTTAACATATTTTTGAAAATTATACAAATATAAGAATTAAGGAACTTTTTTTATTTTCTCATTAAAA
>JAUWXV010000335.1 GCA_030616165.1 bacterium
GGAAAAAATTCTTTCTTTTTTCTGCTCCATTTTATTATGTAACCATCAATCTGGCTTTGTTGATTGGGTTTTTCAAATGTATATTTGCTCCATCCAAACCAATCTGGGAGACTGCTGAAAGATAAATATAAAAACGGAAGATGATACAATGCGAATACCAATTGTTGATACGAGAAGACAATTAGATAATATAAAATCAGAGATAAATTTTGCCGTGAGTGAAGTTATTGAATCTGGACAATATATCCTTGGACCTATAGTAAGAAAGTTTGAAAATGAGGTCTGTGAATACATAGGAGTTACTCACGGTATAGGCTGTGCTTCCGGGACTGATGCTTTGATGCTGGCACTCATGGGAATTGGAATTTGTCCGGGGAATGAGGTTATCACCACTCCATTTACATTTGTCGCAACTGTGGAAGTTATTGCTCTTCTGAATGCTAAACCGATTTTTGTTGATATTAATCCAGAGAATTACAATATTGACACCGAAAAAATTGAGAGTGTCATTACCGAAAAAACAAGAGTAATTATGCCTGTTCATTTATTCGGGAAATGTGCAGATATGGATAAGATAAATTATTTAGCGGAAAAATACGGTCTAAAGGTGATAGAGGATTGTGCACAGTCTTTCGGGGCGGAATATAATGGAAAGAAGGCAGGCGGTCTTTCTGATGTCGGCTGTTTCAGTTTTTACCCGACAAAAAACCTGAGCGCATTCGGAGATGGGGGGATGGTTACAACTAATTCTGATTCACTTGCTGAAAATATCAGAATAATTGCCTCTCACGGTTCAAAGAAAAAATATAATTCCGAAAGAATCGGAATAAACAGCCGCCTTGACCCAATTCAGGCAGTCTGTTTATCCGTGAAACTAAAATGTATTGATAGTTGGAACAATCTCAGAGGGGAAAATGCTAAACTTTATAATCAGTTGTTGAAAGATGCTGATGTAATTATACCTTCAGAAGAATATATCAATAGCAGTGTCTTTCATCAATATTCTATCAGAGTGAAAAATAGAGATGAATTGAAAAATTATCTTCAATCAAAAGGTATTGGAGCGATGATTTATTATCCGATTCCTGTTCATCTTCAAGGTGCATACAGTTATCTGGGTTACAAAGAGGGTGATTTCCTTGTGTGTGAAAGGGTGGCCAAGGAGATAATTTCTCTTCCCATGTTTCCTGAACTGAAAGAGGATGAGATTAAATATATAGCGGACGAGATTAAGAATTTTTTGAAACAATAAAATGGAATGTCGGGAGAATTAAATGCTTGATGTGAAATTTATAAGAGAAAATTTGGAACTTGTTAAGGAGGGTATCAGAAAAAAGGGTGAAAATGTTTCTATTGATAATTTTATAGAACTGGACAGCAAGAGAAGAAAGATGGTCACTGAAGTGGACCAGTTAAAGTATAAGCGAAATCTTGTCTCTGAAGAGATAGGAAAGATGATGAAAGAAAAGAAAGAGGCGAAGGGTTTGATAGAAGAGATGAAAAAGGTCTCCGAAGAAATAAAGACCTGCGACTCGGAGATACAGTCTATCGAAAAAGAAATTTATAATATATTAATAAATATACCGAATATTCCCCATCCTTCGGTTCCAGAGGGGGATGAGAGCAAAAATATTGAGATAAGGAGATGGGGAAAATTGCAGGAGTTTGATTTTACTCCAAAGGACCATCTTCAACTCGGAAAGGAACTCGACATAATAGATTTCCCGAGGGCATCTAAAATTGCGGGAGGGGGATTCCCGCTTTATAAGGGGCTTGGTGCACGTTTGGAGAGGGCTTTAATAAATTTCATGCTCGATTTACACATTAATAAACATGGATATACAGAGATTTTTCCCCCGTTTCTCGCTAACAGAGATAGTATGTTCGGAACAGGTCAGTTACCAAAACTTGAAGAAGATATGTATATTTGTGAAGAGGACGACTTATTCTTAATTCCGACAGCGGAGATTCCCCTTACAAATATTCACAAAGGCGAAATACTCGATATTTCAGAACTTCCAAAGTGTTATACTGCATATTCTGCATGTTTTAGAAGAGAAGCCGGTTCGTATGGAAAAGAGACAAGGGGCTTTTTAAGGGTTCACCAATTCAATAAAGTGGAACTGGTAAAAATTGTTCTTCCTGAGAATTCTTATGCAGAACTTGAAAAACTCCTTGCAGATGCTGAGGAAGTATTACAACTCCTTGAGATACCATACAGGGTTGTGATACTCGCCAGCGGGGACTTAAGTTTTGCCTCAGCTAAATGCTACGATATTGACATTTGGGCAGTCGGTGAAAAGAAGTTTCTTGAGGTATCAAGCTGCAGTAACTTTGAAGATTTCCAGGCAAGGAGGATTGGGATTAAATTTAGAAGAGCAAAAGATACAAAGCCTGAATTTGTCCATACTCTTAACGGTTCTGGAGTTGCGACAGCGAGGCTTATGGTTTCACTCCTCGAAAATTATCAGACTGATGAGGGAACTGTTATTGTGCCTGAGGTTTTAAGGAAATATATGGATGGGATAAATATTATTAAATAAATCTGGTAAATTTTAAAAATTTCAATATATTTTTCAGTTTTATTGTATTTTTTATGAAAATATTAATCTAAACTCTATTCCCTGTCATTCTGATCATGAAACAATACTGAATCAAGTTCAGCACAGGATTCAGCATGACAGCTAGTGCCTTATTAAATAATAAATGATATATATTTTCTTGAAATTTTCTGAAATGGAGAAATAATAAACGATATAAAATCAAATTTTACTTTATACAGAAGGACAGGACACAGTGTGCAGGCAATGTCCTGTCCCTACAATATATTTAATCATAAATGATTATTATGTAGAGACAGAACACAAAGTGCAGGCACAGTGTGCAGGCAGCGTTCTGTCCGTTAACATATTTTTGAAAATTATACAAATATAAGAATTAAGGAACTTTTTTTATTTTCTCATTAAAA
>JAUWXV010000166.1 GCA_030616165.1 bacterium
GCTGATAGATTAAAACCTGAATTAATAAATATTTGTGAAAAGAATATTCAGGAAAATATAAAAGATAAGAAATTATTGACGGAGATAGTTAATATTCTTAAAGATTGGGATAATACTGCAAAAGCAGAAAGTCGAGGTGCAAATCTTTTTATTTTATGGTGGAATGAATATATTAAAAAAGCGAATCCCATTTATAGAGAGAATTGGAATTCTAATAAACCGATTGAAACCCCTTTTGGCATAGGTAATACCGAAACTGCATTGAATTCCCTGGTTTATGCTGCACGCGAATTAAAAAGAATATACGGCAGAATTGATATAAAATGGGGTGAAAATCACAGAATAAAAAGGGGGAATATCGACCTTCCCATTGGTGGTGGAGAGGGAAGTTTGGGAATATTTAGAGTTATTGGATACAATCTATTTGATAATATTTATTATGCTGATGGTGGTGATTCTTTTGTAATGGCAGTAGAGTTTTCCGTTCCTTTAAAAGCTTTTAGTATTCTGCCTTATGGAATAAGCGGGAATCCAAATTCGAAACATTATAATGACCAGATGTATTTATTTGCATCTGAAAAATTAAAACCTGCATTTTTTACCGAAGAAGAAATAATGAAAAATCTTGAAAAAGTGTATAATCCTTGATATATTATTTTTATGAACTATAAATTTTTTAGTGTAAATCGTAGAAAATGAATTGTAAGGATTCAGTTCAATGTATGATTTTGGAAAAGTAAATTTGGTAATAATAATTATCAGCACATTTTTATTGCTGAATAATTGTGAACGCGGGGTTAAAAAGGGACCATATTTAATAGGTTTTTCTCAATACAGCAGTGTTGACCCATTAAGGGATGCCATAAATAAATCACTTCTCGATGAGGCAGAAAAGTATTCCGATATATTGAGGATAGAATTTACAGATGCTCAGCAGAACCCTATAAAACAGAAGTCTGATATAGAAAACTTTCTTAAAATGGGAGTTAATCTATTAATTGTTGCACCAGGTGAAGCCGAATCAGTAACCGAAGCAGTTAGAAAATTTTATAATTCAAAAATACCTGTAATTTTGCTTGACCAAATACTTGAAAACGTATCCTATACCTGCTTTATTGGAGTGGATAACAGTGAAATAGGAAGAGAGGCTGGTGAATATGCGGCAAAAATCCTTAATGGAAAAGGAAATGTTGTAGAGATACGAGGGCTTCCGAATTCATATCGAACTATGGAAAGGAGCGAAGGGTTTATAGAAGTTATGGACCAAAACCCTGAAATTAACATTATTTATACTAATTTTGCCGATTGGCTGACACCACTTGCTATAACAGAAATGGAGTTGGCATTGAGAATGTATGAAAAAATTGATTTGGTTTATGCACACAATGACCCAATGGCTCTGGGCGCTTATCTTGCATCACGCTCTCAAGTCAGGGAAAGTCAAATCGTGTTTATAGGAATTGGGGGACTTTCGGGTCCTAATGGAGGTTTACAGGCAGTCGTTGACGGAAAACTCAACGCTACATTTTTATACCCTGAATGTGGAAAAGAAGCTGTAGAATATGCTTTAAAAATACTTAATGGAGAAAGAGTTCCAAAAATAATAAGATTGAAGGCTAAATTAATTACAGAGGAAAATGTAGAATCGTTTTTAAAATAAAAATTCATAAATGTTCGTTTATATATAATCCCTGATTTATAAAATAGGGTTTCATAAAAATACTTTATTAGAAATAATCAAAAAAAGCATTAGCAAGATTTGTCATTCCTACGCCCACCTTGTCATTCCCGCGAAAGCGGGAATCCACCTTTTGCCGCTTCGTCTTTAAAATAAAAATTCATAAATGTTCGTTTATATATAACCCCTGATTTATAATTTATAAATTAGGGGTTTTTTTATGAATGGACTTTCTACAAATATATCTACATCTATTATTATCTGTAAAATATTTATCAACTTTATAAGTTTTTAAGATAAAAAATAAAAAAATGCTGTAATTTTATTTAATAAAAATTCAGTTAATTCCATAAAATTATTATAATTATGAATTAGATTAAAAATAGAGATAAACAATCACAATAAATCTGTAAAAACTGGCATATATATTGCAATATTTCATATTAAGATTCTGAGAAAAGGAATGTTATGAAAGAGGAGAAAATACTCGTAATTGATGATGATGATGATATATTGAAGATAACACAGTTAAATCTCGAAAAATTGGGATATCGTGTGCTATTATCCCGGAATGGTGATGATGGATTCCAAAAGATTCAAATGGTAAAGCCCGATCTTGTTATAACGGATTTTATGGTTCCTAAAATGAGCGGGATTGAAATTTTTAAAAAGGACAAAAGAAAAATATCCTGAAATAATTGTAATATTTATGACTGCTTATGGTTCACGGAAGGTTGCCATAGATGCGATGAAAAAAGGAGCAGATGATTATGTGATTAAACCTTTTATTCCTGAAGAACTCTCGTTAATCGTTGAAAAACATATTGAAAATAAGAGTGTTAGAAAAGAAAATGTTAATTTAAAAGAAAAATTAGAAGAAAGAGAAAAGAAGATTAAGATGATTCAATCCCGAAATCTTAAGAAAAATAGCATTTATTATGGAAATAAAGATAATAAAATTAGATTGTCTTCAGAATATGTGAAAATTGCTGAAATTGTAGCTC
This sequence comes from bacterium, assembly GCA_030616165.1. GTDB lineage: Bacteria > SM23-31 > SM23-31 > JAUVVT01 > JAUVVT01 > JAUWXV01. The sequence continues at coordinate 2,683 of JAUWXV010000166.1, forward strand.
AGGAATTTATTAATCCTTTATCTATCTTTTCTGGATACTTGCAGTTTCTGATAAAACATGGAGATAAAGATAAAAGCATATTAGTAAAGATGGATAAAACTTTAGATAAAGTCAAAAAAAGCTTCAAAGATTTGGTCTTTTTTTCTAATTCAGAGAAAAATATAATCTTTGAATTGGTACATATTAATCACATTATTGATGAAGTTTTGAGAGAAGTAGAAGAAAAATTCCTTGAAAAAGATATTCGTTTAATTAAAAATTTTCACATAGATATTCCTAATATAAAGGCAGATAGTAATCAGATTTATTGTGCTTTATATAATCTTGTCTTGAATGCAATCTATTTTACGGAGAATAATGGAGAAATTTCAATATTAACTAAATATAATTCTTCTAAAATGTATATAGAAATTACTGATAATGGGAAAGGAATTGCAAAAGAAAATTTAAGTAAAATACTCACACCTTTTTTTACAACAAAACCACCCGGAAAAGGCCTCGGACTGGGGTTGTCTATTGTTAATAATGTTATTCAAAATCATAATGGAATTATTCAAATTAAAAGTAAAATAAATAGAGGCTCTTCCTTTATTATTATTATTCCCCGAAGTTTATAAATTGACCAAGTAAATTAGAATTTTATTGTAAATAAAAAATTTTTTATTAAATTGAAAATAACAAATATCGAATTTCTGCACGATGATTCGGATAAGTTATTATAATCTATAAAAAATTTAGGTAATAAAAATTAAAAATTTTAAAAGATAAAAATATTATAACCCAAAGAAAGGAGTAATGAATTGGCAGAAATATACAAGAATCTAATTTATGGAGAATGGACAGAATCGGAAACGGGAAAAACATTTGAAAATATAAATCCCGCGGATACAGATGAGGTTGTTGGAATATTTCAGGATTCTGATGAGGATGACGCTAAAAAAGCCATCCAGTCTGCAAAAGATGCATTTGGTTTATGGAAGGAAAAAAGTCCCGGTGAAAGAGGAGATATACTTTTAAAGGCGGCAGATATACTTGAATCAAGGGTAGATGAGGTTGCCGAATCTATGACAAGAGAGATGGGTAAAACAAAGCCCGAAGCAAAAGGTGAAGTTTCGAGAAGTGTATATATATGGAGGTGGTTTGCGGGTGAAGGAAGAAGACTTATAGGAGAAACATCCCCATCCGACCAAAATAATACATTTATTTACACGGTAAAAGAACCCCTTGGAGTAGTTGGTATTATTACACCCTGGAATTTTCCAGCAGCTATTGTAGCCTGGAAATTAGGTCCTGCTCTGGTTTCTGGGAATACTGTGGTTTTTAAGCCGGCAACTCTCGCACCCTTGTCATCGTTAAAACTCGTGGAATGTCTTGTGGAAGCAGGCATCCCGCCGGGAGTTATAAACTACGTTACCGGTTCGGGAAACGTCGTCGGAAGTGAAATTATTAATAATCCTGAGGTGAAAGCAATTTCATTTACTGGCTCATGTGAAGTTGGTAGAAAAATTTATGAAGAGGCTTCTAAAAGGATAGTAAAGGTACAGGCAGAAATGGGGGGAAAAAATCCAATCATAGTTCTTGAAGATGCAGACCTCCAGAAGGCTGTTTCTTGCACTATAGCAAGTGCTATGCTTACCACAGGTCAAAAGTGCACAGCCTGCAGCAGGGTGATTGTCTTGGATGAAATTGCTGAAAAATTCACAGAAATGCTAATCGGCGAGGTAAAAGGATATAAGGTAGGTAATGGATTAAATCCCGACGTGAAGATTGGTCCTTTGGTGGATGAGAATCAATTAAATAATGTTTTAAACTATATAGAAAAGGGCAAAAATGAAGGTGCAAAGATAATATACGGAGGCAGTAAGTTAGAAGGTGGAATTTATGAAAAGGGATTTTTTGTAGAACCGACAATCTTTATTGATGTTAAATCGGATATGGTGATAGCACAGGAAGAAATATTCGGTCCCGTACTTGCTGTTATCAAAGTAAAGGATTTTGATGAAGCAATTAAAATTGCTAATGATGTTGAGTTTGGATTGTCGGCATCAATATTTACAAATGACCTTAACAAAACTTTCGAATATGCCGGAAAAATCGAGTGTGGCATTGTCAAAGTTAATGGCTCTACCGCGGGTATCGAATTCCATGTTCCGTTCGGGGGTTATAAAAGTTCAAGTTCCGGAATAAGAGAACAAGGCAGGGTGGCTGTAGATTTTTATACTCAAATAAAAACTGTTTATATACATTACTGAGTTCAATAAAATATTGGAAATTTTGTATTTTCACTGCAGAAAATTTGCTCTTTCTGAATATAAAAACTCATTAAAAATTAAATAAATGATGAAATTGCTAATGTAACGATTTGTTAATACATTAACTTTAAATATTCGCACCTGAAATAAGCAGTTTTATGATGTATTACTAATAAAAACTTAAATTTCATCCCGCCAAGGCGGGACAAATGCCAAATAAAATCAAAATGACTAAATGTCAAAACTTGTGTATTTATAGTTATTTTGATATTTGGATTTTTTTCCTAATCCGCCTTTGGAGGAGAGCTTGATTTGACACTTGTCCCGCCAAAGGCGGGGTTTGGATTTTGACATTTGACATTAAATATTCTATTTTATACTAATAAAGAAGCTCAAATTCTAAAACTCAAATGCCAAATAAAATCCAAATGACTAAATGTCAAAACTTGTATATTTATAGTTATTTTGATATTTGGATTTTGGTCTTGATTTGACATTTGGATTTTAAAATTTGACATTAAATATTCTATATTGAACCTTAAACATTGGAATTAGAGTATAATTACATTGAATATTAGTGGGATATATCTAAAAATAGTAAAAAAATATTGATTTTATGTAAATAATTATATAAATTAATTTTGTATAAAATGCGGGAGTAACTCAGGGGTAGAGTCCTTGCTTGCCAAGCAAGTTGTCGCGGGTTCAAATCCCGTCTCCCGCTCATAGAATACTAAGGCGACGTAGCCAAGGGGTTAAGGCGGAGGTCCGCAAGACCTCTATTCATCGGTTCGAGTCCGGTCGTCGCCTCAAGTTTTATTTTTTGCCGGGGTGGCGGAATTTGGTAGACGCAAGGGACTTAAAATCCCTTGTCCTTTTTAGGACGTGCCGGTTCGATTCCGGCCCTCGGTACTTTTTTTAAACAAAATTTTTGTTCATATATAATTTTCCTTATTTAAACTTCCTTGAATTAATAATACCAATCCTCCAAAATAGGTTTTTTAGGAAAAAGATTTATTATTATCAAGGTACCTGATAAAATTAAAAATATTAATAACTGAACTTTGGTAAATTTTATAAAATTCAGTATTTTTCGCAAAATTTACATATGACTTTTAAATAAAACCTACTAACTTATCATTCCGAAACCTGTGCTGAACTTGATTCAGTATTGTTTCAGCATCGGAATGACAGTCAGTCTTATAGTTATTCTTAGTTTATTTTGCCTTATGGTGTCATCCTGAACTAGTGCATTATTAAATAATAAATGATATATATTTTCCTGACATTTTTTAAAATGGAGAAGTAAAATAAACGAAATAAAATCAACTTTTCCTACAATATATTCAATTACAAATGATTATTATGTGGGGACAGAACAGCGTTCTGTCCGTTAAAATATTTTTGAAAATTATACAAATTTAAAAATTAAGGAACTTTTTTTATAAAAATTATAAAAAACAACATATTTTATTTAACATGGCACCAGCGTACTTGTCATCCTGAATTCTGTGCTGAACTTGATTCAGTATTGTTTCAGGATCTTTTGTAACTTTTTATAGTCGATATCCCGTTCTCATAACTTTTAGCAAGCCATCACGGCATGGCATAAAGTGACAACTCCGTAGCAGTGCGATATAAAGAATTGCAATGTTTCATAAAATTTACCAAAGTTAGTCTTTTAATTTAAGATTGCTGGTGCAATGACACATAAATAATACTATAAATAAAACTATTTGGTTAAAAAATTAATTGAGTTATGAGACATAAAAAACATCCAACATGTCATTCCCCCGAGTACTCGGGGGAATCCAGAAATAATACGGCTTATTGATTATGGATACAAATTTTCAAGAAAATAAAATTCATTATCCATATTAATTATATTATTTATAGCATTATTATCGTGAAAAACTACGAGGAATAGTTTATTACAAAAATAATATCTAAAAGAGGTGAAAAAATGGAGACAAAAAAAATTAAGAGAAGAGAATTCTTTAAGAAAGGGGGGATAGCGGTTATTGGAGCGAGTGCGGCAGCTAAGTTCAGCACAATCCCGCAAAAGGTTTTAGGGGCGAACGAAAAGATAGTGGCTGGAGCGATAGGGACTGGGCGGCAGGGATGGACCAATATGAGGGATTTTTTAAGAAATGAAGAAGCTGAAATCGCGGCGGTTTGTGATGTATATGAACCACATTTGCAAAAAGCGATTGATATAACAAAAGGAAAGGCAGTTGGGTATAAAGATTTCAGAAGGATTATTGACCGAAATGACATAGACGTGGTATTAATTTCTTCACCTGACCACTGGCACGCCCTTCAGACTATTTATGCCTGTGAATCAGGAAAGGATGTGTATGTTGAGAAACCGATTTCTCATAACGTATATGAGGGACGTAAAATGGTTGAGGCTGCCAGGAGATATAAACGTGTTGTTCAAACGGGAACACAGCAGCGTTCCGGAGCACATTTTCAGAAAGCTGCAGAGCTTGTTCGGAGTGGGAAATTAGGTCCAATTAGTTCAGTTAAATGCTGGAATTATGGAAATGAATATCCAACAGGAATTGGGAATCCCCCTGATAGTGAGCCCCCTCCTGATCTGGATTGGGATATGTGGCTCGGTCCCGCGCCTAAAGTACCATACAATAAAAACCGGTGGATTCTGGAAGGAGGTTGGGCTTCATTCAGGTATTTCTGGGATTATGCTGGTGGAATGTTAACGGATTGGGGAGTACATCTTATCGATATAGTACACATGGCTATGAATGTAGATGCTCCTCTGTCTGCAAGCGCATGTGGGGAAAAGTATTATCTTAAGGATAATCGGGATACTCCTGATACGCTCGAAGTAATTTTAAAGTATCCGGGATTTATGTGCACATATACAAATACGCATTTAAATGCTCACGGAATTGACCAGCATGGATATGGAATACAGTTCTATGGAACAAACGGAACTCTTTTCGTGGACCGAAATGGATTTAACGTTGAACCGGAAGTTATGAGAGTGAATAAAGAACGAGTAGAAAAGATGGAACCAATAACTAGCAAGGGCTCTGAACAGCACAGAACCCATGTCAGGAATTTTATTGACTGTATCAAATCAAGGGAATTACCTAATTCTGATATTGAAAATGGACATTATTCTGCTAATGCGTCTCATATCGGGAATATTGCTTTAAGGACAAAACAGGAAATCCGGTGGGATGCAAAAAATGAAAAAATCACC
>JAUWXV010000022.1 GCA_030616165.1 bacterium
TATCATTTTTATAATCCCCTTTGTCCCCCTTTTCTAAGGGTGAATCTGTGATCGCCTCGGGTATCTTACCCGGGGCTCATGATAGTGTTCTTCATATCTCACTCTAATTTTAATTTCTCGTTCCCAAACTTAGTTTGGGAACGAAAATGAACAAGAAACTCTGTTTCTAAAAAACTACTATTCATGTTCGCCTCGTGTATCTTACCCGAGGCTCATAATAAATGGTCTTCACAGCCCACTTATTTACTTCTTTCTTATAATAGATAAAAAATATAGATGAAAAATATTTATATAATTGACATTACTTTTGAAGGTGATCTGAATCAGTTAAAAGGTTCAGAAACTTGTCATTTACGATACTCTTTTCTTAATTCTTCCCATTCATCAGGATATAATTCCTTAAATTGTTTCACAATCGTAGAATCCAGTTTAGCATCTTTTAATGTTGCCACTGTTAACAATGAATCAATTTTCAAATTTTTTGTTAATAAAAGATTAGCCGCACTGAGATCAGCCTCATTGAGATTAGCCCAACTGAGATCAGCATTACTGAGATCAGCCCCTCTGAGATCAGCCCCACTGAGATCAGCCCAACTGAGTCTAGCCCCACTGAGATTAGCGTTATATAGATTAGCGCTATCGAGATTTGCCTCCCAGAGATCAGCCCCACTGAGATCAGCCCAACCGAGATCAGCTCCACCAAGATCAGCCCCAATGAGTTCAGCCCCACTGAGATTAGTCCTACTGAGATCAGCTCCATCAAGATCAGCCCAAATGAGATCAGCCCCACCAAGATCAGCCTTACTGAGATCAGCCAAATAGAGATTAGCCCTACCAAGATCAGCCCTACTGAGATCAGCCCAACTGAGATCAGCCTCACGGAGATTAGCCTCATGGAGATCAGCCCCTCTGAGATCAGCCCCACTGAGATAAGCCACTCTGAGATAAGCCCCTCTGAGATCAGCCCTACTGAGATCAGCCCCAATGAGATAAGTCCTACCAAGATCAGCCCTACTGAGATCAGCCCCACTGAGATCAGCCTCATTGAGATTAACTCCGCTGAGTGAATCTTTCCATGTTTCGACTGCTTCTTTTAATAAGTCCACTGCTTCTGAATAAGTATCTATTTGAAAAGGAAATAATATAATGGAAACAGGTTTCCATATTTCTGGCTTAATAGGGCATTTCATTTGCTGAATTCTTGCAATTCGGCTGAATGCTTTTTTGTAATGAGGAGATTGCAGTTGAAGAAAAATAGCGTTAACTCTATTTTCAATAATGTCTATCCTGTTTTCATATCTTTGTGAGGCAATGGTAAACAATGCCACATATATGGTTACAATCCATATCAAAAAGGTTTGAGGTTTACGTTTCCCGGTTTCCGGGTCGATCGGTGTTTTTATTTTTAGATAAATAAAACGTAATCCAATAAAGTCTAAAAAAGTGCTAATAAACTTGGAAAGACGTCCCCTTTTGGCTCTTTTTTCTTTATTCTTTTTACTAACTTCCTGTGATTCATTATTCACTTTTATAATCAAACTCCTTTCTAATTTAGTTTTTTGTTATTTTCATATCAAGGCTCTTATTTCTGGCAAATGTTATTACCATTACGGCTCATAATAAGTGACCTTCATATCCCACTAAATAAAGCCAATCAATGAAACGATATCGTATATACCCTGAAGAAACGTTATTTTATTATGCCACATGTACTAACATCAATTGGTTACCCGTTTTTTCATGATTTCTTGAAAGAAGACATTCATCTTCAATGAAAGAATATGAATCAGGAAAAAAACTTTCGTTAGAGTTTTCATGTTTTTTACAGGATTCAGTTTATTTTTTCTCCGGTTCAGCTCTTGAATTCATATTTTTTCTATATTTGTTCCATGCCCAACATCCAAATAAAAACAGGGCAATCCAGGCAGTGTAATTTATCAGGCGGAATCCATTTACCTGTATAGCAACGTCTCTAAACAATTCGTCCCAATAACGTCGTCCTGCGTTTTCATTGTACGGGATTAATTCTCCATTGTTGGGATTAATAGATATGAGTTTATTATGCACATAAGCATAATCATGTATAAGTGCCGGTATAAATAATAACCCAACCGGTGAAAGTATAGACCAGAATAATCTGGGAATCGAAGCACCGTCAAATTTGAATCCTTTTTCAATAATTATTGTTGTTTTATCAGGTAATACAAATTGCCATTTATCCGTTAATTCCCATTTTCTTCTTGACATAATCCAGGTCCATATTGCTTTCCAACCCGACAACTCTTTTGTAGGTATCCTAATCGGCTTTAATTCAGGCATCTTAAGCATATTTGCATCTCCCATTTTTTAATATATTATGATCGCCTTGGGTATCTTACCCGAGGCGCGTAATAAGTGGTCTTCACAGCCCTATATTTACTTACATTAATTTCCACAACCATGTAGGGACAGCCCTCGGGTTGTCCATGCTAAATTTTTATTTTTTTTAATGATATTGATTATATTGAACCGAAAAGTTTATCTTGCATTTTAGATTTTATGTTTGTTTGCAATAATTGATAATATGATCTAACGATTGAAGCATGAGCTGCTGACGGCATTAACTCACATAACTTGAATAAAAGAACAAAACATGAATAACAATCAAAACTTGATAAATACCACAGATCGAGGCGGACAGGTATAGCTAATGGTTAGGCAAAATTAGACAAAATATTTTAACATCAAATAAGTCTATATTGTCTTTTAATAGATGCTAAAAAAATTGCTGCAAAAGAAATTACAAAAAAACTATTAATTGTAGCAATTAACTTAACTATAGTAAATCTTGAAACAATTATATTATTAATCTTAGCTATATAATTACTGCCCCATATTTTAAATGGATGCAAAATTTGATCTATTGTAAAAGAAAAGCAATTAAACAAATCGATATGAAAACTTTTGCTTAGATATGCTGATATTAAATAATATATTATAAAAAAACATATAGGTGTTATAATTAAAAAACAAAAAGCTCTAAATGCATTGTATCCATAATTAGAGGTTATGTCGTCTAGTATTGAGGTAATCTTGTAAAAAAATGCTGTGTGTTTTTGTTTTCGTAAAGATATTTGTTCTAGAATATGAAATTTAATTGCTTCGTTTCTAAGGTATATTTCCATCATATTATTTTTCAAAATTTGATAGGATCTTGCGGAACCCTCTGATTCAACATCAATGAATCGAGCACTATATATGTGAGTATTTTCATTAAACCTAACATTAAAAAAACTATGAGAAGATTTGAATACAGTATTGTTAAAGTCTGTTTTTTAACGAAAAATCCTGTTATTAAATGAAACATAATTATTAAATGTAGATCCATAAAAATTTACATTAAAAATATATTTTAAATTGTCGCCTACATTTGCTGCACAATTACAATAAAATGGTCCACCGAAAAAACAATTGGAAAAATTAATTGTTTTGTTAAATTCAGCACTTTCAAAGGACGTGTAATTTTTTCTATTTTCAAAGGTACATCCTTCAAAATCAATATCAACTGTAAATTTACAATCCTTAAAATCAGCTCTTTCTTTAAACAATGCATTTTTAAATATTGATACGGTTTCTCCCTTCATTAGTGGAATTGTTTCTCCAAAAGTAGAATTTTTAAAATTGGCATAGTCATCGAAAATTACATCAGAGAAGTCTGTGATAGCAAAAAAAGTAGCATATTTAAATCTGGCAAATTTATTGAAGCGAGTGTTGTGAAAATTTACAAAGCCTTCGAATCTTGTATTACCAAAATTTGCATGCTCTTTAAAGATTGCATAAGAAAAATCAGCGTTTCGAATTTTCGAATGGCTAATACTAAATTGTGCTTCAAAAATAGCGTGTGCTAAGCAAATCTCATCTATCTCAACGTCTCTAATATTGATTTCACCAATGGCTTGAACTCCATAACATTGAAAACCATTTTTAATAGCATCTTTTAATTTGTTCTGAAAATCGTGAATTTCATCTTCATCCAATAATTTTTTCTTTTCTTTAATAGGTAAGTGGTATAGGCAAAAGTCGCCTTGTGATGTTTTATAAATTTTGTCAACTTTATCGTTCTGACAAAAAAGACATGGAATTTCTCCATATAAAGATGGTGTTTTATAACAACAAAGATCTTTCATGGCTACCTTATTCTTTCTGCCTAACTAATTATTTACCTAATAATTATTCACTTATCATACATTAGTAAACAAGTGTTAACTCGATAAAAATTTACCATATTAATTTTGGAAAATCAAGTAAATTTATTATTTTATTCATACTTAACAATCTCATATCTTAAAATAATTATAAGATTACTTTTTCTCCTATAAATTAATGCTAAATTTTAATTTTTTGCCGCTTCATTAATCAATCCTACTTCTTCTTAGGATTTATGACAATAACAATTTATAGATGTCTTTATATTTTAACCAAATGTAGGGGCGACCCGCCGGGTCGCCCTCTTTGTTTTGTTCCTCTTATCCTCGCTAAAAGCTAATAGCTAAAAAAAATATCTAAAAAAAATAGCCAAAAACAAAATAGTTCTTGATATTACGAATATTATTTCGTATATTTACAATATAATATTATTATCAATAACAATTGATTAATTCGTTTATATATTAATGAGTTGTAAAATATGGATTTGCGGAAAAAATTTTCACCGGGACAATCTCAACAATTATATATATTAATGATTTACACATTTTTCAGAAAAAAAATTATGGTTTTTTGTGTAAAAAGCAAATTTAATTATATTCATAAACTATTATAATACAATGAATAATAAATGGTTCAAATATTTTTTAAAATGATAAAAATGATAATTTTTGGTCATATTTTATCACAAAATGACAAAATATTATCACAAAATGATAAAATATTATCATAAAATGACAAAATTTTATCAACTTTTTGAAAAAAATTTTATTATATTTATAATATCTCAAATATAAAATTTAGAGAGGGCATTTATGAAAAGAATTAAATATTTTTTTATATTTGCTGCTTTTTGTTTTCAAATAACAAACTGCGGAGGTAAAATGCCATCTGAATTAGCAGATATGGTGTTGATAAACGGTAATATAGCAACTATGGACAGGAGTAATTCAAGAGCAGAAGCCGTTGCAATTAAAGGTGACATAATAATGGATGTCGGCTCTAATAGACAGATTGACAGGTATGTTGATACAGATGTCACAAAAATAATAGACCTTGAGGAACGGCTTGTAGTTCCCGGGTTTATTGATGCTCATGTTCACTTCGAAGGGGGAGGCTCATCTTTAATGGAGGTTAGGCTTAATAGTGTTACCGAACTTGAAGAAATACAGAGAAGAGTTAAGGAAAAAGTGGATGAAGTTGGTGAGGGTGTGTGGATTGATGGTGGGAGATGGGACCACGAAATCCTTCCTGGAGGGAAATGGCCCACGAAGGAACTTATAGATGCTGTTGCTCCAAAAAATCCCGTGGTTCTCTCAAGGGTTGATGGACACAGTTCTCTTGTAAACAGCCTTGTTCTTAAAATTTCCGGGATAACAAAAGATACACAAGACCCACACGCTGGAAAAATTGTTAAAGACCCTATTACAGGTGAACCAACGGGAATTCTTAAAGAGACTGCAAGAAGATTAATTAAAAGACCAAGACTTTCAAAAGAGGAGCGGTATAATAATGAAAAGAAAGCAATTAAATTAGCTTTGCAGGAGGCAGCAAGATTCGGCGTTACGAGTTTACATAATTTAACTGGGAATTTCGAAATTTTTCAGGAACTGCTAAATGAGGGAGAACTGACAGTCAGAATTTATGCTTGTGCAAGCATAACAAAAAACTCGGAAACATTGACGATATATAAGCAGTGGCAAAAAAGATTTTCAAACAATAATCACATGATAAAATTTGGATTATTGAAAGGATTTATAGATGGAACGCTTGGTTCGGGAACAGCATCATTTTTCAAACCTTATAACGATGACCCGACTACAACTGGACTGCCGACTATGACTCAAAATGAACTTAATGACCTTGTTGCTTTTGCTGATAAAGAGGGTTTTCAGATTGGAATTCATGCAATAGGAAGCAAAGGAAATAATATGGTTCTTAATGCTTATGAAGAGGCGCTCAGGATAAATGGCAGAAGAGATAGCAGGCACAGAATTGAACATGCACAGGTTCTTGTCCCGGAGGATATTCCAAGATTTGCCGAACTTGGTGTTGTAGCATCTATGCAGCCTACTCACTGTATTACGGATAAGAGGTTTGCTGAAAAAAGAATAGGAAAAGATAGATGTAAAGGTGCTTACGCCTGGAAAAGTCTTTTGAATGCTAATGCTAAAATTGCTTTCGGAACGGACTGGCCTGTTGAACCCTTGAATCCTGTGGAAGGATTATATGCTGCTGTTACAAGAAAAGACCGTAAAGGAGAACCAGGTGATGGATGGTTTCCGGAAGAAAAAATTTCTATGGAAAAGGCAATCGAGTTATATACTCTTGAGTCTGCTTGTGCATCTTTTGAGGAGAATATTAAAGGTTCTATCGAAAAGGGAAAACTTGCCGATATAGTTGTTCTATCTCAAGACCTGTTTGAAATACCAGAAGACAAAATTATGGACACAAAAGTTGTTTACACAATAATTGGAGGTAAAATTATTTATTCTTCTATTGCCGGAAGTGGTAGTAAAAAATGATGTTATATTTATTTTTTATTCAATCTTTTAAGGACGTTATTTAGTCTTTCAGGATAATCGGTCATTATTCCGTCAGCTCCCATATTTAAAAATTTTTCCATATCTTTTTCATTATTAATTGTCCAGACATGAAACATCATCCCTTTTTTATGAGCGGAATTTACAATTGATGGCTGAAGAATATTTACAGGTTTAATTTTTGATGTTGGTTGTAAAGACTGATGTTTTGGTCTATAAAGAAAACCTAAGCCAGTTTTGTTTAAAATATAAAAAATTATAACATTCCATTTGTTGCAGAATGATGCAATCTCGGGTGCCAACTTTTTCAATTTTTTTGAAATAGAAACCTTGGAAGAACCAAGTATAACTTTATCTGTGAATCCTGCTTCCCGAATTAAATTTATTATATCCTCTTCTATGGGTGGATTTTTTTGTTTTACTTCTATATTAAATTTTAAATTCGGAAAACTTTCAAAAACCTCTTTTAATGTTGGAATTTTTACGCCCTTGCCCCTATAGGGAAATTCATTTTTTCCTTCGATTTTATACCAGTAACCGGCATCGAATTTTTCCAATTCCTCGTATGTATAATCTTTTACATTTCCCTTTCCATTGGTAGTTCTATGAAGTGTGCGGTCGTGAATTACAACAATTACCTTATCATTTGTGGAGTGAACATCCATTTCAAGTACATCGGTATTATATTTTTCAACAGCAATTCTGAACGCTAACAGTGTATTTTCTGGTGCTTCTCCTGATGCACCGCGATGAGAAATATGAGTATATTTTTCTTTTAATTCCAGATTTACAGGAATTGTGCCTGGTTTCCTTAATTGAATAATCGAGATTAGAGTAAAAACCAATATCAGAAAAAGTAATATGAAATATAAATAAACCATTTCTTTTTAATTTATTGACAGAACTTTGGTAAATTTCTATTGTATATAATTCGAAACATTCTGAAATAAATGAAATTTAACTGTCATCCTGAATCCTGTGCTGAACTTGATTCAGTATTATTTCAGCATCTAAGCAAACAATAAACAATAAATTCCGTCTCATTGTAGGGGCGGTTCGTGAACCGCCCTTACCAGTTCTTTTGTGAATTAAGAAATCCAATATATTTATAAATAATATTATATTTAAAAATATATAAATTAATATTAAAAATGTCAAGAAGATGAGCCGATAAAAAAGTATTTGACTTTTCTTATATATTAAAATAAATTAAATAAAAATAAAATACTTATCAATAGATAATGAAAAATTAAACAATTTTTTATATTTCAATAAGAAGTTTTTAAAACATATAATGAATGAAAAGGCTTTTGTAAAACTTAAAAGATTTAAAAAGTATAATTTCATCAAAGTCGAATATTATTGTAAAGACTGCGGACACATTGTTTACAGAACTCTGGGGAAAGATGAAATAAACCATCTTATAAAAAATAAAGAAGATTTTGAGCCAATACTTTGTCCGGTTTGTGAGGAAGAAAAGATGATAATAAATGGAATCATTAGTGAAAAGGAATTTTATAAAAATTATCCGGATTTTATGAGTGGTGGTTAATTTTAATTGAAATATATTTAGCGCTAAATATTTTAAGTTCTTAACCACAGGTTAAAAATTTGTGATGAAAAAATTATTAATTATTGTTTGTTTATTGTTTTTACAGAATCTTATTTTTGCTCAGATAATATATAGTATTGATGACAACAATTATAAAATTCCAAAATTAGAATATATCCTGACAAGGTTGTATAAAGATTTTCAATCAGTAAAGAAGGTAAGTAAAGGTTTTGTTGATGAAAAAAAATTAATAGTGGTAAACGAAAAGGTAAAAATAGAAGCGTTACTCAAAGATAAATATGATATTTCTAAACTTGATTTAGAATCCCTTGGAGTTGAAGAAGATGATTACTTTGGTGTATATGAAAATATCGTTCAAATGTTAATTCCCGTAGAAAATTTAAAAACATTGTCTGAAAATCCTTTTGTAGCATATGTAAGAACTCCTGTAAATGGTATAGCAGATGTAGTCAGTGAAGGTGTTTCAAAGATAAATGCTGATGAATTTCACAATGCGGGCTATACTGGCAAGGGAGCAAAGATTGCAATAATCGACCTTGGATTTTATGATTATGAAAGTTTGCTTGAGACAGAACTCCCGAATAATGCAATTATAAAATCGTTTTTCAACAGTGTTTCTGGAAATGGTAATATCAACGGTGATAATCAGAGTCACGGCACTGCGGTGGCTGAAATTGTGTATGATGTTGCATTTGATGCACAATTATATTTTATAAATATGAATACAATAACTGAACTTGATAAGGCAGTTGATTACTGTATTGAACAGGAAGTGCATATTATAAATCATTCTGTTGCATGGCTGCAAAATTCATTTCATGACGGAACTGGACTTGTTTGTTCGATAGCAGAGAAAGCATTCAATAATAATATTCTATGGATAAACAGCGCAGGAAATTATAGAAAAAAACACTATTATGGAAAATTTTACGACCCGGATTTTGATAACTGGCACGATTTTTCTGAAAATAGTGAGTTTCTTGAAATCAAGAATGTTCAATCTGAGGATACTATTGAGGTAATACTAACATGGAACGAGTGGGATAAGTCTTCAAATGATTATGACATCTTTTTGTATTACGATGATTCGGGAGATAAAATTGAAAAAGAGAGAAGCAAAGAACGCCAGACTGGTACCCAACCACCGACTGAATCCATTTCTTATGGTGCATCTGTTGCAGGAATATATTACATTGCTATAAAAAATATAGATGCCGATGGAAATGCAATTTTCAATATAATCAGCCCTTCTCACGAATTAGAATTTATTAGTCAGGAAAACAGTTATTCTTATAGTATTGTGGACCCGGCAGCAGGATTTAATGTATTGGCAGTAGGCTCAACATTTAATACACAAGATTTTATTGCGCCATTCAGTTCTGAAGGACCAACAAGCGACGAGAGAATAAAGCCGGATATATGTGCGCCGAGTGTTGTTTCTAATGCAACATACGGTACATTCGGCGGGACTTCTGCATCTGCCCCCCATGTTGCAGGGGCTGCCGCATTGTTATTTGAAGAAAATCCGAGCCTGACAAATTTAGACTTGAAAACCACACTCGAATTTTTAACAGTAGACCTTGGAGAACTGGGAAAAGATAACGTTTACGGAAGCGGATTGTTGAGTTTATCTTTGTCAACTCCTGTTCCAGTTAAAATAACTTATTTTAATGTTTATGCTTATAATGAAAGTAAAATCATACTTAAATGGGAAACCTTATCCGAAACTAACAATTTCGGATTTGAAATTGAAAAGAGCAAAGATAAATTAAACTGGCGAAAAGTCGGATTTATAAAAGGAAATGGAGTTAATTGTTCAGAGAATTTATATATATTCTATGATAATGAGAATTCAGCAGGAAAATATTATTATCGCTTAAAACAAATTGATTTCGATGGCAGTTATCAGTATTCGCAGATTATAGAGTTAAAGATTTTAATTCCAGAAAAATGGGAAATTGAGCAAAATTTTCCAAATCCATTTAATGCCGAAACTATTATAAAGTATAAAATACCAAAAAATTTATTTGTATCATTAAAAATTTATGATATATTAGGTAAAGAGGTAAAAACCCTTGTTAATGAATTTAAACAATCCGGATATTATTATGTGAAGTGGGATGGGAAAAATGATGGTTTTATAAATCTCCCTTCGGGTATTTATTTTTATGAAATAAAAACAAAAGAATTTCATCAAATAAAAAAGATGGTTTTACTACGATAATAACTGTTCTTCGATAAATTCCAAAAATTTAAGAATAATTCGAAATTTCTTTATTCCTCTTTTAAAGGTATAAAATATCGAAGGTTAAGTAGAATGTTTAATGAAAAATAAAAAGGGGAAATTCTTGATATGGGAGTTATCTGGTTTTCAGGTTAAAAGGAACAAAATTAAGTTTTTAATATTGCATATCTAATTTATTTTTAATACATTTAAAAATACATTTAATGTTCTAAAAGACAATCCTTCGAGTCTGGTTTTTCCCTCTTCCATATTGACAGCATTTCGTGATGAATAATCATATTTCTATTGAGCGGCGTAGGGGCGAAGCATTCAACTTAAGAGTTTTTGAAAAATTTACAATATAGACCAAAAAATGCTTCGCCCCTACTTAAATCTAATTTGCTAATATATTATTAACAATCCATTAAAATGCGATTTAGATAAAGAAAATCTAAAAAATTGGAGAGAAAATACATGATTGGCGAAACTATTTCTCATTACAAAATCATCGAGAAACTCGGTGAAGGCGGTATGGGAGTGGTTTATAAAGCCCATGACACCAAACTCGACCGTTTTGTAGCATTGAAGTTCCTCCCAAAAGGAATCGAAGCAGACGAGACTGAAAAAGCTCGATTTATGCAGGAAGCAAGAGCTGCATCTGCATTAAACCATCCCAATGTCTGCATTATCTATGACATAGCGGAAGAAGACGACCAGCAGTTTATCGTGATGGAGTATGTTGACGGTGTAACTCTGAGGCAAAAAATTGTAGGGGCGATTCGCGAATCATCCCTGCCGCTAAAAGACGTAATTGAATGGGCTATTCAGATAGGAAGTGCCCTGCAGGCTGCCCACAGCAAAGATATTACACATCGGGATATTAAGTCTGATAACATTATGATCAACATTTCGAATCAGGTCAAGGTAATGGACTTCGGCTTGGCAAAACTCAAAGGTGCGCTCAAACTGACCAAGACATCCAGCACGGTGGGGACGCTTGCATACATGTCCCCGGAACAGATTCAGGGGAAAGAGACCGATGCCCGAGTGGATATTTTTTCGTTTGGTGTAGTATTCTATGAAATGCTGACCGCTCATCTGCCGTTTAAGGCAGAATATGAATCCGCCCTGATGTATTCGATACTTAATACTGAACCGGAGCCGGTTACGAAATACCGACCAGAACTCCCATCGGGATTTTTATTTCTGCTTGACAAGGCACTTGAAAAAGAACCTGATGAACGTTATCAATCGATTAATGAAATGCTTGTCGATTTACGCAGGTTAAAGCGAGATACATCAAGGGTCTCCAGAAAAGCCGTCGTGGAAATGCACCCGGCAGAGCCGTCAGAGCAACCAGCCGTTACTGCTGCGTTGCGCCCTAAAAAATTTGTAGGGGCAATCGGCCGATTGCCCTTATTCATCAGTGCTTCGGCACTTGTTATTCTCTTAGTGGTTGTGGGCTACCTTCTCTGGCGTGGAGAAGAAGTCCCTACAGTATCAACTTCAGTTCTGCGACTCACTAATGCCACACGTATCGCCACTTCCCTTGCTTTGGAAGGTTCCCCGACGTGGTCACCAGATGGCGGACGACTTGCATATCAATCAAATCAGAGCGGTAACATGGATATCTGGGTAACACAGTTGGGAGTGGGAAGCCCTGTAAACCTGACTGCCGACTATACTGGCTCCGATAGGTCTCCCAGATGGTCTCCTGATGGAAGTCAGATTGCCTTCCGATCAGATAGGGATGGTGGTGGGTGCTTCGTAATGCAAGCGATAGGGGGCACACCTTATAAAGTAAAGGCTGGCTCTGTAAGTTATCCCTGCTGGTCACCGGATGGACAGGAAATCGCCTATAGGGTGAGGGACACGGATTCCGCTGCCTACTTTGTTGAAATTGTTTCCCTGCAGGGTGGCACCCCACGACGCTTACAGTTGCA
This sequence comes from bacterium, assembly GCA_030616165.1. GTDB lineage: Bacteria > SM23-31 > SM23-31 > JAUVVT01 > JAUVVT01 > JAUWXV01. The sequence continues at coordinate 12,469 of JAUWXV010000022.1, forward strand.
GGTTAGAGAGAACGAAGGTCCCATGCATTTGAGTTGGTCTCCCGACGGGCGTTACTTTGCTTATGTTTCTACCCGTGGTGCTTGGTTGTTTACGCTCACTTCACAGTTATGGCTACTGCGGGTAGCGGATGAAGAGTGTTTTCCGGTTACCGATGGGGAGATGAAGGACTGGCAAATGACCTGGTCTCGGAATGGGAGCACCCTCTACTTTGTTTCAAATCGTGGAGGGCTTTTTGACCTCTGGCAGCAGAGTCTAAGTGACGACGGTAAACCGGTTGGTTCTCCACAGCAGGTGACAACCGGGCAAGATATCAAAAATGCAAAGTTATCACCCGATGGGACCAAACTGGCGTATGTGAAGGGTCCTTTTGCGGGTTTTGTGGCGAATATGTGGCGTGTGTCTATCCTTGATGACCGTCCTGCCACGTGGGCAGACGCACAGCAGCTAACTTTCGAGCAGGCGAACGTTCAGGCTGTTGATGTGTCTCCAGATGGGAAGCAGTTAGTCTTCCATTCGAATATCGATGGAATAATCCACATCTGGAAGATGCCGGTCGAAGGTGGTGAGATTCAGCGGGTAACAATTAATCCAATGGAAGAACATATACCCAGATGGTCTCCTGACGGTAGAGAAATCGCCTTTCACTCCCTACCGGGTTTGGGGAACTCGGACATCTGGGTTGTGCCGGTGGGTGGTGGTCAAGCAAGCCGGGTGACACATCATGAGGCAAGAGACCAGAGGCTTGCGTGGTCGCCTAATGGCAGGGAGATTACGTTTGTTTCTAATCGTAGCGGAAACGACGACATCTGGATAATCCCTGCTCAGGGCGGTGAAGCCCGGCAGGTGACGGTTCACCCTGCAATGGACACGAGTCCCGATTGGTCGCCGGATGGTAAATGGATTCTCTTTACGTCTAATCGGACGGGATATCCGCAACTCTGGAGAGTACCGCCAGCCGGTGGGCGTCCCGAGCCCCTGACTGAGGAAATCTTCGGTCAATTTGGTTGGGGTATCTATTCGCTTAATGGAAAGAATGTCTATTTCAAAGCAGAGCGAGAGGGGGCACGGAACTTCTGGGAGGTTCCCGCTGAGGGCGGTGCCGAGCGTCAACTGACAGATTTTGCAGGGAAGTATGGCAGACTTTCAAGTGAATGTCATGCAACAGATGGAAAATATATCTATTTCACGTGGAGAGAGGATATATCAGACATCTGGGTAATGGATGTGGTGGAGAATGAATAAATATAATCTGCAAAACAATATCACAATACAATTTATGTAGGGGCGACTCACTGTGGTCGCCCTTCCTCTATTTCTTTGGTTGATGGACTTAATATATATCCGGAATTATTACGGGGAAAAGGATATTTTCTGCTTCAGATGTTTTAAAAGAAATAAAAATTAAGAAAAAATATTTAAATATTTTTTAATAATTGTGTATGAAAACTCGAAAATATATTTCACAATTTGGAAAGGAATATGAAATTTCATTCAAGGTTAGAAAATATATTCCAGATGTGGAATCTTGTCTTTGCCGATTCCAGGTTTTTATGTCGGATGATGTATTTGGTTGTGACTTTACTAAAACTAATCAAAAGATTGAAAGGTATAATTTGAGTGAAAATGAAATAGTCGACCTCTGTTTCGATATGATTCGGGAAATCCTTGATAAACAAATAGAGGAATATTGTTCTATTAATATTGGAAAGAATAATGTTATAGAATATTTAATAAGACAAAATGATTTGGGGAGAATTGAAAATTAAATATAATGAATACAGAATAAAAATATTAGAACTAATTCAACTAAAAAGTAGTATAAATATAGAAAGGTTATAATGGAGCATTCTGGCCTTGCTAATTATGCTTCAAGAAGCGAAAATTCAAAAGGAAGAAGATATGAGGAAAAATTCTATGATGACAGGTCTGAATACGAACGTGATAGAGATCGAATTATTCATTCGGTTTCGTTTCGAAGACTTGAATACAAAACACAGATTTTTATAAATCATGAAGGGGATTATTATAGAACGCGTCTTACTCACTCTCTTGAGACAGCACAGATAGCAAGAAGTATAGCAAGAAGATTGAATTTGAATGAGGAACTTGTTGAATGTTTAGCACTCTCACATGATTTAGGACACACACCTTTCGGACATACTGGCGAGTATGTTCTTAACAAATTGTTGACCGGGTTTGGAGGTTTTGACCATAACATTCAGAGCCTTAGGGTTGTTGAAGAACTCGAAGATAGATATCCGCTGTTTAAAGGACTTAACCTGACCTGGGAAACACGAGAAGGTATTATTAAACACTCATCCTATCATGTAAATTCTAATAATAATTACATTTACGAATATTTTCCCAATATAGTTCCTACAATTGAAGCACAAATTATAGACCCAGCGGATGAAATAGCATATATTAATCATGACATAGATGATGGAATTGAAGCAGGTTTGATTTCTATTGATGATTTAATACATATACCTATATGGGGCGATATTTACAAAAAAGCAAAATCGACTTTTCCTAATGTCCAGAAAAAAAAGATAAAATTCAAATCTATAAGTTCATTAATTGGATTGTTAATAATTGATATTGTTGACAATACTATTAAAAATATTCACAAATATAATATTGATTCTGTTGAAAAATTAAGGAATATAAATAAGATTATTGTAGAATTCAGTGAACCTATTAAAGAGAAAAAAGAGAAGTTGAAAGATTTTCTTATGAATAATCTTTATTATCATCCGAAAGTGATGGAAATTGCCAGAAAGTCAGAAAAAATAATAAAATCCCTTTTTGTGTTTTATAATGAAAATTTCCATCTACTTCCTGAAAGATATAAACTCGGAATTAATGATGAACCAAAAGAAAGAATTATTTGCGACTATATTGCTGGTATGACAGACAGATTTGCTATTCAGGAATTTGAAAAATTTAATAAACAGTCAATTATTTTATAAATTAACATTTAGGTAAAAAATGGAGATAAAAGTAAATGTTTCAGAAGATGAAAGAGAGGCACAGTTAACCGTAATAAAAGATAAAGATGACCAAGAAATCCCCCTTGTTGAAGATTTAAAAGATGCTCTGACAAAGGCTGGAGTCACAGTAGGTATAGTTGAGACTCAGTTAACACTTATATGTTTTGACCAGAAATTTAATGAAGAAGTTGTTGTTGCGAAATGTATTGAACAAAAAATCGGAAAAGATGCTGAAATTAAAAAGGTTAACGCTCCTAAACCCTCTGAAAAAATTCAGCCGGTTGTAACTAAAGATGGTAAAATGGATTATTTTGCTCCTCGGGAGGGATTTGTTGTGTTTGTCAGAAAGGGGGATACTATTATAAAAAAGGTCCCTCCATGTGCTGGTGAAACTGGGAAAACTGTTCTTGGAAAAGAGATTCATGGGATAAAAGGAAAAGATATTTTTATTGGACAATTCAGTGGCAAAAATACTGAGGTTAAAGATGATTCAATCATTGCATCAATAGAGGGAATCGTTAAATTTGTTGATAATAGATATGTTGTCGAAAAAGATTTTAAAATAGCCACTGATGTTGGTCTTGAGACAGGTTCTATAAAGATTCCGAGAGATTCAGATGTAGGAATATTTATTGATGGGGATATCAAGGTTGGGTATGAAGTTACCTGCCCAAATGTTAAGGTAAAAGGATGTGTTGAGGATGCAAAAATAGATGCAAAAAATTTGCAAATTGCTGAAGGAATTGTTGGGACATCTGATATAACTATAAATGCAGACATTATTAGAGTCGGATATATTAACGGTCCACGTAAGATATATGCAAACTTTATAAAAGTTTCACGGGAAATCAGTAATGGAGCTGTTGTAGCTGCTGATATAGTGCAGGCAAATATAATACAAGGGAGCACCGTTATGGCAAAAGAGGGAATTATGGTTGATAATATTAATGGTTCGAATAATATTTATGTAGGTATTGATTACAAGGTTAAAGATGAATTTGATAAATTGTCTAAAGAAATTAATATTATGGAAAATGAAATCAGTGAAATGAAAGATGAATCATATCAAGTTGCTAAAAGAATGACAAAAATGAAACAACTGGCAAAAATAAATCCTAAGCATCCCCACTTGATTAAAGAAATGATAAAAATTAAAAAATTTAAGGAAAAACTTGATTCCAGTGTTGCATATTATAATGACCTTAAAAGGCAGAGAAGCAAATGTGTGGAGAAAATGTATCTGTTGGAAAAAAATTTTTTAATGGTAAGATCTGGATTTTCTACCGATACCTCTTCCGAGAAGATTGTAGACCCTGACACAAAACTTCATATCTGCAGACATTTAATGAAAATTATAGAGCCAAAATCAGGTGCCTTATTTAAGGCTGATGAAGGGAAAATCAACGTTTTCAGTAAATATGATATCACTGAAATTAAAAATATAATTGAAAATAAAATCAATTCTCTATAATAAAATCGATAAAATTAGAGTATCTATTTAGAATATCTGATTTTAAATTATATCATATCTTTGTCTGGTACAAGGTTTAAATATTGGCTGGGTTTACTGACGATATGATTAATTATAGCAATTCTATGGTCAGGGGAATCAACTTTGTATTTTAGAAAGGTTTTCAAATGTAAAGAAAGACCATACAGCGAGAAAATTCCAGCCCCAATCAAACATTCTGCTGTTAAGGATTGAAATAATTTATCATGCGGATAGCTCTATAAAAGTAAAAATTAATAATATAATAAAAGACCTCTCCGAAAAAAGCCCTTCCACTGCAAAAACAATATCAAATACATTTTAAACTATTTTACCTCCTTTTATTTTGGATTATATAAAAAAAGGAACTTGCAATAATCAAAAAAATGTTTAAATTTAAAGATACTGCAAATTATTTATCTTGTTAATTCGTAATTTTTTAAAAATTTAAATGGCTTTTTAAAATACTAATAAATTGGAGGTTAAATTTTATGAGCAAAGAATTAGGATGGAAAAAATTGCCGATGGGTGGTATAATCGAAGAAGCTGGGAATGCCAGTTCTTATGAGACCGGCACATGGAGGTCTTTTAAACCCGTTTTTCACCCGGAAATCTGCATTCAGTGTTTATTTTGCTGGATTTATTGTCCAGATGGAGCAATAATTGTTGAGGATAGCAAAGTCAAGGGGATTAATTTTTTTCACTGTAAAGGGTGCGGGATTTGCTCAAGAGAGTGCCCTACAAAAGTTAAATCAATAACTATGGAGCAGGAAATATGAAATCTGCTAATTTTAAAATATATTTTTATATTAATAATAAGAAGTTTAATCTTTAAGAGAATAGGAGGAAATAACAATGAGCAGTATTGTAGCATTAACCGGGAATGATGCAGTGGGGACGGCGATGAAGCAGATTAATCCGGATGTTGTTGCTGCTTTTCCGATTACTCCCCAGACAGAACTTATGCATAAGTTTGCAGATTTTGTTGCCAATGGAGAAGTGGATACAGAATTTGTGCTTGTTGAATCAGAACACAGTGCAATGAGTGCGGTTATAGGTTCATCCGCTTGTGGAGCAAGATCTATGACAGCTACATCTTCCTGCGGATTTGCTCTTATGTGGGAGCTTTTGTATGTGGCAGCATCTTGTAGATTTCCTATCGTTATGGCTGTTGTAAATAGAGCCTTGAGTGCAAATATAAATATACACTGTGATCATTCTGATACAATGGGGGGAAGAGATGCTGGGTGGATTCAGATTTACTCTGAAAATTCACAGGAAGCATATGATAATACAATTCAAGCAGTCAAAATCGCTGAAAATCCAAGCATTCTTCTACCAGTTATGATTACTTTGGATGGATTTATTATAAGCCATACAACAGAAACTTTAAATATATTGGATGGGAAAGATGTGAGAGATTGGATTGGTGAATATAATCCAAAACGTTCGCTTCTCGATATTAAAAATCCGTTTACAATAGGTCCTCTTGACTTACAAGATTACTATTTTGAACATAAGAGACAGCAAGCAGAAGTTATTAACAATTCTTATGATGTGATTGTTGAAGTTGGAAAAGAATATGGAAAATTAACAGGTAGGGAGTATGATTTGATTGAAAAATATATGACGGAAGATGCAGAGATAGCAGTGATTGTTCTTGGTTCTACAGCAGGAACAACAAAAGAGGCAGTTGATATTTTAAGAGAAGAAGGAATAAAGGCGGGGATGATAAAATTGCGAGTTTTCCGTCCTTTTCCATATAAAGAGTTAAGAGAAGCACTTTCAAATTTTAAAGTTATTTCTGTATTGGACAGGTGCATTTCATTTGGAGCGTACGGTGGTCCAGTATTTAACGAGATTAAGGCTGCGTTATATGGTATTAGCAGCCCCCCGGAAATAACTAATTATATTTATGGACTTGGTGGTAGAGATGTAGGTATTGAGGAAATAAAATCTGTGTATTATGATATGAAAAGAATATCCGAAGGTGAAAAGGTGAAAGATTATATAAATTACTTGGGTGTTAGAGAATAGTTTTAATTGAGATTTATATATTTTTCGACAATAAAGAAAAATTTTTGAAATCTGGAGGTTCAAAATGAAATTATTATTAAAAGAAATGGCTAAAAAGGAAGACCTTTTGTCTGGAGGTCATCGTGCCTGCACAGGATGTGTTCCCGCAGACGTTCTTAGACAGGTGTTGTTAGCTGCCGATAATCCAGTGGTAGCAACATGCGCAACAGGATGTATGGAAGTTGTTACTACAATATTTCCATATACAGCATGGAAGGTACCTTTTATTCACAGCGCATTTGAAAATTCCGCTGCAACTATTTCGGGTATTGAAACAGCATATCGGGCACTGAAGAAAAAGGGCAAAATAAAAGATGAAATAGATTTCATAGCGTTTGGGGGAGATGGAGGAACTTATGATATTGGTCTGCAAGCTTTATCTGGGGCTATGGAAAGAGGACATAAATTTTTATATGTTTGTTATGATAATGAAGCATATATGAATACAGGTATTCAGCGTTCTGGTGCAACGCCTATGGGCGCTGCGACTTCTACCAGTCCTGCAGGTTCTGTGATACCTGGAAAAAGGGAATCTAAAAAGGACCTTACTACTATAGTAACTGCGCATAAGATTCCTTACTCTGCACAGACAGCCCCCTACAACTGGAAAGACCTGGCACGAAAGGTCAAAACTGCACTTGCAGCCGAGGGTCCCTCATTTATAAATATCCTGTCACCATGTTACAGAGGTTGGCGTTTCCCAATGGAAGAAGGTATTGAAATTTGCAGACTTGCAGCAGATACATGTATTTGGCCCCTTTTTGAAATAGAAAATGGCAACTGGAAACTTAACTACAAACCTAAAGTAAAAAAACCAGTTGAGGAATACTTGAAAATTCAGGGAAGATTCAGGCATCTTTTCAAGGAAGCAAATAAACATATTATTGAAGAAATACAGACTGAAGTTGATGAAAATTGGGAAAATTTACTCCAAAAATGTGGTGAAACTCAATAATTTTTATTTAAGATATATTATTTGACTTTCTAAAGGGTCCGGAAATTTTTTATCCGGACTTTTTTATTTTTATTGGAAACGAAAAATAAATAGGATATAAAAAAAATTCATAGAGAGATTAAAAAATTCCTCTCAAGAACCTAAATAACTTATCTTAAATTTTATATTCAATTCCAATCAATTTTTCTTTTATTTAAAGAAAAATATCATATATTTTATTTGGTAAAGAAATAGAACTGGAGGATAATCGAAAATGGCAAAAATTTTAATAGTCTATTATTCGAGAACAGGAAATACCGAAAAGATGGCGAAACTTATAAGAGACAGGGTTTTATCGGAAGGAGTTGAAGCAGAACTAAAAAAGGTAGAAGATACAACTGTGGAAGATTTACTTTCTTTAGATGGAATAATAATGGGTTCGCCAACTTATTATGGAACAATGGCAGCAGAATTAAAGAAACTAATCGATGACAGCGTCAGTCACCATGGAAACCTTGATGGTAAAGTCGGTGCTGCATTTTCATCCTCTGCTAATGTGGGAGGAGGGAATGAAACCACAGTTCTCGATATTCTTAAGGCGATGCTTATACACGGGATGGTAATTCAGGGTGATCCAAAAGGAGACCATTATGGCCCTGTTTCTATTAATGCTCCTGACCAGAGAAGTGCATCAATGTGCACAAAACTTGGTGCAAGAACTGCTAAACTTGTAATAAAACTACTTGCGTAATTATTTTATAATTTAAAAATTTATAATTCTTTGAGAATTAATGAAATTAAAAGTTTCTTGAGCAATTTTTCTTTGAAGAAATTGCAATGTAATTAAACTTTGAAATTATACAAAATAATTGTTTTATATAATATTATGTTGGTATCAAACTATAAATTCGGGCATATAACGATAAATAATGAAAATTACAGTTCCGATTTAATAATATCTCAAGGTCAGGTAGTTCCCAATTGGTGGAGAGAAGAAGGACATCTCCTTCAGTTGTCCGATATAGAAGATATGTTAAGGATTAAACCTGAAATTCTAATTGTTGGAACAGGATGTTACGGAGTTATGAAAATTGATGATACTTTAAGAAGATATTGCAAAAGTAATGAGATTATATTGGCTGATTTCCCTACCGGTAAAGCAATCGGTTATTATAACAATTTGAAGGATAAGAGCAAAGCAGTCCTTGCAGTCCATCTTACTTGTTAGATATGTTCCTTTGTCTGCTCGTTTCTTAACACCTGATAAAAAATATTGCGTGTTATTTAATTTTAAATATAAATTTCAGGTAATGATTATGAAAAAAATACAAATTTTTATAATAATGATAATTTCCTTTTTTCAAATTTTATATTCTGCGGAAAGTGAAAAAAAGAAACTTACAATAAGAGATGCACTGATATGGAAAGTTCCAAGCAGTATTGCAGTTTCGCCCAGGGGAGATAGGATTGCGTTTGTGGTGACAAAGCCAGATTTTGAAAAAAGCATATACGAGCGAAATATCTGGATAATCAATATTGGAACCGGAATGGTAAGGCAATTTACATACGGTTCAAAAAATGAGTTTTCTCCCGAATTCTCACCTTATGGAAGATATATTTCTTTTATTGCGAAGAGAAACGGAAAAGATGAAAAAGATGAAAAAAATCAGATTTGGCTGATTCCTGTTTCCGGTGGAGAGGCAAGAAAACTAACATCAGCCGAAGAGGGTATTATAAGATATAAATGGTCTCCTGATGGTGAGAATGTTTTTTACATTACTAAAGAGGCACTTCCCAAAGGTGTTAAATCAAGAAAGGAAAAAGATAAAGAAATTAAAAATGATGCTTATGTTGTTGATAAAGAAAACTATCGGATAGAAATATGGTCGATTAATATAACAACAAAGAACAGTCGAAGACTGTTTAAAGGTGATTATGGTTTGTCCGACATAGAGGTTTCACCGAATGGAGAGAAAATTTTATATACAACAAACTATACCGGAAAGCCAGACCACGGAAATAAATTCGATATATGGGCATTATCAGTAGAAGATGGTAAGACAGTTCAACTTACAAAAAGAGAAGGGGGTGAACGTTCACCGAAGTGGTCTCCAGATGGTAAAAGTGTTGCCTTCCTTGCAGGAGAATATCCAGAAATTACATATTCACAAACAGACCTTTTTATTGTTCCTTCATCGGGTGGAGGAATAAAAAATATTACAACAGAGTTCGATAAAAGTGTGAGTAATATCCAGTGGTCAAAAGATGGTAATAATGTTTTCTGTAATGTGGCTGAGGGTTTTTATACCGGTATTTATAAAATCGGCGTTAAAACGGGAGGGGCTGAACCGGTAATGAAAGGGGATTTAAATATTACTCAGCATAAATTATCATCTAATGGGGAAAGTTTAATATACATTCTGGAAAACTCGGATAAACTTCCTGATATCTTTATTTCTGATTCAGATGGTGCTTCTTCGAGACAGTTAACATATCTTAATCCTGAAATTGAGGAGTTTGATTTAGCGGTACAAGAGATTATTAAGTATAATAGTAAGGATGGACTGAAGATAGAGGGTCTTCTGGTAAAACCGAGTAATTTTAAGGAAGGTGTAAAATATCCACTTATAGTCTCTATACACGGCGGTCCTCATGGAAGAGTTAGGAATACACTTTTGTCATCGATAGAATTTCAAACTTTTGCTTCCGAAGGATATGTTGTTTTTTCTCCCAATTTCAGGGGAAGTTCCGGGTATGAAGGTTCTTTCGACATTGCAAATAAAGGTGACATCGGAGGTATGGATTATGAAGACATTATGAGTGGGGTGGATTATCTGATAGATTCGGGTATTGCAGACCCGCAGCGAATGGGCATAACCGGTGGAAGCTATGGCGGATATATGACTAACTGGACAATTTCTCAAACTAAAAGATTCAAATCTGCGATTTCAAAGTATGGAATTTTTAATTTAATTACCGATTTTTCAAATTCAAATATCCCATCCTGGGAAAAAAATTATCTTGAATATTATTACTGGGACAATCTTGATATTTACCTAAAGCACTCCCCATCTAATTATGTTAAGAATATTGATACGCCGGTTTTAATAATGCACGGCGATGAAGACCCAAACACTTTTATAAGCAATTCAAAGGAGATGTATACGGCATTAACTCGTCTGGGGAAAACGGTTGAATTTGTCCGCTATCCAAGAGAAGGGCACGGAATAAGAGAACCAAATCATAGGCTCGACCTGATGGAGAGGTGTTTAAACTGGTTTGAGAAATATTTAAAAGGTATTCCTGAGGCTAAAAATGTCGGTGATATTGTTTTCTCAGGAGATTGGGGTATGAAAGTTACAGAGGTTAATAAAATCGAATCACATTCAGATAAGAAAGAGGTAACAATCGAGGTTAAACTTAATTTTACTGGTAAAAATACAAAAAAGATAGAGATAGATATTGAATCTGATATATATATTGCCTTAGAAGGTGGTGATGAAATTTCTCCCGAGGGTCTTATGGCAAAAATTCAGGATAAAGATGTTATTATTGAAGGAGGGAAATATACCATAAACCAAGTCTCTGATGAATCAAAGGGTAATATTATCCCATTAACATTAAGATTTAAAGTTCCAGAAGATATGAAGAAGGCAAAACTAAAAGTAAAGGACTTTCCATTTATTTTTATAAATCTTTGATTAAGTATGAATGATGAAATAGAAAAGTTGAAGATAGAGATTGAAGATTTAAGTGGGCAGATAGAAGAGATAAAGAGAAGATTAAAGTATATTGCAATTTCTGTTAAAAATGTTCTGAAGCGAAGAGGATTTAATTTTTTCAGCAGTTGTCCAACTGGGGAATTGATGATACCGCAAATTTCAGACCCTAAAATACTTGAAAAATTTTATAAATATTTTAAAAAATATTCATTCCGATTGTTTCTTAGAGATATTATAAAGAATAAAGAAAAGATTAAATTGGAGGAATTGGTTCATTTTTGTTCGTTAGGAACTGCAAAAAAATATCTGAATTTCTTAAATAAAGCAGAAATAATTGAAAAACTTGAAGGAAATATTTTTCAGTTAAAAAATAGAAACATAAATACATTTGGAGTGACACTTGAATGGTTTATAACTCAGATTTTTGAAAGCGAGTTCAATTCAGTTGCGGACTGGAGAGTTAAAATATTAAATCTTAAAAGTGGTGGTGATTTTGATGTAATTGCTATTGTCGAACAAATGATGGTTTTTGTGGAAGTAAAATCTTCACCGCCAAAACATATTCATCAAAATGTGGTCTCAGAGTTTTTTTTGAGAATTAATGACCTCAATCCCGATATTTCTATATTTTTTGTTGATACTCATCTCAGGTTAAAAGATAAAATAAATGTGATGTTCGGATATGAACTCAATAGTAAGAACTGTAAATACGAAATAAAAAATTTTTTCGGTAAAATTTATTGTGTAAATAACAATATTTTTATTGTAAACAGTAAACCAGATATAATTACTAATTTTAGAGAATGTTTAAAATATTATTTTAAAAATAGAACTTTTGTAAACTATTAAAATTAAATTTATATTCTCATTTTCAGAAAGCAGTAGAAAAAAATTTATAACAAAAATTAGCCTTGTCTTATAAAAAATGTATAAATTGCGGTGATGTATATCCAGAAATATCCAGTTTTCTTGGAATATGCTTAAAGTGCATTAGAACAGATTTTGATAATGTTCTGTCAGTAATAAAAACTCGTCATTCTGAAAGCAGAAGGAAATTCAATCTGCCAGAACGTCCGCCCAAAAATCCAAATGGATTGTTATGTAAAATTTGTGGAAATGAATGTAAAATTGGCGAAGGAGAAACCGGCTATTGTGGATTAAGACAGAATGTGAATGGAAAGTTGTATCATTTAGGTGGAACAAAATATAAGGGTCTGGCATATTGGTATTACGATTATCTTCCCACAAACTGCTGTGCGGACTGGGTATGCGCTGGGTGTAGTTACTCTGGATATCCGAAATATTCTTATTCAAAAGGTGCAGAATATCATAAGAAAAATCTCTCAGTATTTTATAAAGCATGCACTTTTAATTGTTTATTCTGTCAGAATTGGGATTTTCGTGTTAAGGATAAAAATCCTGTGTTTTTGACTTCGGATGAACTTGCTAAAGCAGTTGATGAAAATACATCCTGCATCTGCTATTTTGGCGGCGACCCTACTCCGCAGTTATTACATGCAATATCCACTACGAAAACTGTGCTTGCCAATAATAAAGGAAAAATCGTAAGAATATGCTGGGAAACCAATGGGAATATGAACAGGAATCTATTAAAGGTTATGGCAGAACTTTCTTTAGAAAGTGGTGGATGTATAAAATTTGACCTTAAATCGTTTGATGAGAGGATTAATATTGCTTTATGCGGAATGGGCAATAAAAAGACACTTGAAAATTTTAGATGGGTTTCCGAATTTATTTCTCAAAGACCCGATCCGCCTCTGCTGATTGCCAGTACTCTTCTTGTGCCAGGATATATTGATGCTGAAGAAATATCAAAAATTTCAAGGTTTATTGCAAGTTTAAATAAAGAAATTCCATATAAACTTTTGGCATTTCACCCGCAATTCTATTTTCGTGATTTGCAGGTTACCTCAAATAAATTAGCATATGATTCATTAAGCGCTGCGAAGGATGCTGGGCTGAAAAATGCTGATATTGGGAATAAGCATCTCTTGAAAAATTAGTAGAGGCTCTTTTATTTATTTTCGAAAGGAGGTAAAATTTAATGAAATACGCAACTATAATAATGTGGTTAATAGCGGTAACTCTTTTTATAATCCTTTATAAACAGGGTAGAGAATTTAGTTTAAAAGGTCTTTCTGAAGGGTGGCATATGTTTTACACCATAATACCACTTCTATTGGCATCATTTATGATAGCAGGAATGATTCAGGTTCTTATTCCAAGAGAATTCATCGTAAAGTGGCTTAGTGATGAGTCTGGATTGAAAGGGATATTTCTTGGGTGCTTTGCGGGAGCTATAACTCCTGGAGGTCCTTATATAAGTTTTCCGATAGTTGCCTCTCTTTACAAATCAGGCGCTGGAATTGGAACTATCATTGGTTTTGTAACTGCATGGTCGCTGTGGGCGGTCTCAAGACTGCCTCTTGAAATTTCTCTTATCGGCACTAAGGTTACATTAATCAGACTTTTTTCCACGTTGATTTTCCCTCCAGCCGCCGGTATTATTGCAAGAATTGTCTTTAAATAACTTAATTTTTAAAATATGTGTTTATTTTATTAAATAGTGAAAGGAGCAGTTTGAAATGGGCAGAATTCAAGATAAAAAAATATTGATGGTAATAGCCCCAAAAAAATTCAGAGATGAAGAATTGAATCATCCAAGAGAAATATTTATTAGAGAAGGAGCATCGGTTGAAATTGCATCTACCTCTTTTGGTGAAGCAGGGGGGATGTTTGGAGCAAAAACAAAAATCGATCTGCTGATAAAAGAGGTAAATTACGATAATTACGATGCTGTGGTGGTAGTCGGAGGAATGGGTGCACCTGAATATCTTTGGGGAGATACAACTCTTCAAAATATAATATCCAATGCCAACAAAAGTGGAAAAGTAGTAGCGGCAATCTGCCTTTCTGGTGTAGTCCTTGCCCGTGCAGGAATATTGAGAGGTATTTAAGCTACGTTCTATAAAACATCTGAATCTTTGAGTGAATACTCAAAATGGGGAGCAAAATATACCACAAATAATGTTGTAAAATCTGGCAGTATTATAACAGCAGATGGACCTGCATCTGCAAAAAATTTCGGAAATGCTGTTGTCAATGCGCTGACTGGTATCTAATATACATGAATAATACATAAATCCTGTTATTGCTATTTTAAATATATTTCACCTTTTTCTGTCATCCTGAATTTATTTTCACAAAGTGACCACTTCGTGGCAATATCTATCAACAAAAAACTCTGAAGATCCTGAACATATTTCGGGAACGAAATGACTACGGTATTATCACTGTAAGAGTGCTTCAGAAACAGTTTTGTTACAATTTTAATAATATCAATAATTTGGTTATTTAATAACAAAATTTATTAATAAATCAGGTCATAAAATGATTTAATATTTTCAGTAAAATTTTGGCAAATTTTAATGAAATTGTTCAAATTTCTGTGAATTATATTTTTCTGGAGAGTAATTTGTAGATTCTATCAAAAGATGAGATTAAATCCTTATCAATTGTTTCTTCTTTTGCTTTTCTTTTTGGAGACTTCCAGAGGAGATAAGATAAAAATTTTTCAAGCCTTTCTTCATCTGGAATTAAAATTTTATTTTTCGAGCTGACAATTTTTATTAAGTTAACAAAGTTGAATTTTTTCAGCCAACCATCTACTTCATCTGTTGAAATTCCAATAATATTGCTAATTTCCTGCCTCGCGAGAGTAAGATTGATACTCCTTCCCTTTTCTTCATTAATTCCATATTCTGATAATAGTAGAATGAGTGATTTTAATAAACTGTATTCAATATTCACTGGAAAATTTATCTTCACTCCTTTGCCAGTTTTAAGAATCCTTTGCGCAATTGTTTTAATCATAGTTACCAGCCATTCAGGGATTTTTTTAAATTGTGCATCCAACATATTTTTGTTCACTACGAGTAGTTCTGAATCGTCAACAGCCCTGACAGTTGCTGTGCGTTTGGAATCACCAAAAAGCGCCATCTCACCAAAGAATTCGTTTTCTACAAGATTGGCAAGAACTAACTCTCCATCTCCCATTTCTCTGATTATTTCAACTCTCCCTGATTTTATAATATACATTTCGTTTCCTAAATCCCCCTCAGAAAATATAACCGTACCTGCTTTATAACTTATTGTATTTTTTGTTGCTTCTTCTTTTTCCATTTACCTCGAGCCTTTTAAATATTAAAATATTTTTCACATCTAAAATTTAAAAAATATTAAGCAAATTTACAATGGAATCTTGTAAAAATTATAAATGATTGAAGATTAAATGGTTAAATATGAATATTTTAATGGATAAATAGTTATGCTATGGAATACATAATGTTTGAGTTATATATACATATCGATTACTTTACC
>JAUWXV010000243.1 GCA_030616165.1 bacterium
TCATTATGCAAAGTCTCTATGTAATATTCGGTAATATCTCCTTCCAAAGTATAAATTTCTAAACTGGACAAGAATTCTATAGTAAAAAATTCTAAAAAGAGGATAGAAAATATCAAAAAAGATTTTTTAACATTCCCAAGCATTTCTTATAAAGAAATTAAAAATACATTTAAACGTTCCGAATATTCGGAATGATTTTTAGTAGAGATTCAATATAATGAATCTCTACTATGAAAAATAAAAATTTATCAAATTTCAGTGAATAATATTAAAAATTTAAATTGGTATGAATGGACAGGAACCTTTATCTGAATCATAAAGATAACATTTTATATAACATCCAAATGGTGTGAATCCATTATCATCAGGAAGACAATCGAGGTCCATGTCTTTACAGGGAATTTCTTTTTTATCTTCCAATTTATATTCTATTACAATCTTATTTTTATCTATGTCTTTTATCATGCTATATTATTTTCCAAGACTTTAGTGAAAACTAAGAATTTCAGGTTTTCTCCGCAAATTTTATAGAAAAATCATCTGCTCCAAGTCTATTGCTTGGGCAAATAAGAACAGCCCTTTCGATAACATTTTCGAGTTCTCTTATGTTGATAGGCAAGGAATACTCTTCCAAAAGTCTCAATACTTCTTGTATTAAACCCTGAATATCTTAATTATTTTTAATAAAAATAATTCACGCAGTTAAGAGGCAAATTTTGGTATAGTGATAAAGAATGTAGTTCCACTTCCTATATCGCTATCTATTTCAATTTTTCCCTTATGGAGTTCAACGAGTTCTTTGATAATTGGAAGCCCGAGTCCAGTTCCTTCCTGGCGAGCTTCACTTTTCGACTCTATACGAAAGAATCTTTTAAACACATCTTTTTGTTTTTCTGGAGGTATTCCTTTTCCTTGATCACTTACCCAGATTAGTGCTTCATTATTTTTTTCTTTTGCACCGATTGTGACTTCGGTATTTTTTTCTGAGTACTTTTTTGTATTATCTACAAGATTTGTAAGTATCTGAGTTATAGAATCTGAATCTGCGTAAATTTTTATAGAATTTTCAGGTAGGTCGAGTTTCAATTTAATATTTTTCTCTTTTAATTGAATCATAAAAGATTGTGCAAGTTTTTTTAAATGGGTTTTTAGGTCAAACCAGGCTTTTCTGATTTTTAGAGTTCCCGAATCTACCCTGGATATATTTAAAAGATTTTCTATCAATCTCAAAAGCCTTTCTATATTATTGTTCATTGTTTCTATATATTCTTTCTGGTCTACTGTCAGAGGACCGCCCACTTCATCATTCAATATAGATATAAACTCTTTAATCACCGCAGCAGGTGTTCTCAATTCGTGAGAAACATTGGAAATAAATTCTCTTTTCAATTGTTCAAGCTTTCTTTCGGTGGTAACATCACGAAAAACTATAACTAATCCCTGTATTAATCCATCGGGATTTGTAAGGTTTGCAATATTTGCATCAAGGATTACTTCATCATCCACTCTTTTTAGTTTTATTTCTTTGATTACAGGGGCATTATTTTTTAAAGCCTCATTCTGAAGTGATGAAAAATCTAAATTTAATCTTTTTTCTATATCTTCCTTTTTTACCTCCCTTGTTTTTCTTCGTTCAATCATCATTTTCGCCCGAGGGTTGATGAGTATAGATTCATCATTAATATCATACATAATGACCCCATCAGGAAGGTTGTCTATGATAAACTGGAGTTTTTCTCTCTGGCTGACTAATATCTCTTTCATGCGGGAGAAAATTTCTGATGATTGGTTCGCTATATTTTTTAAAAATTCTTTATCTAATTCTGAAAATGCATCCTTTTTGAAACTTGAAACGTTTATTACCCCAAAAGGTTTATCTTTTACCCATAATATCGTATTAAAATAAGATTTTGTTGTTAATCTATTTTTAACAATTTTTTCTTTCGAAATAAATTTTATATTTAAATGCTCCGGTCTAACTTTGCGTTTATAGAACTTCGAAATATCATTGAGCATAGAGTTTTTAAGGACTTCTATAAGTTTTTCCGAGATTTTATTTTTTACATCGATGGTTATTTCCCTTTTTTCAATATCAAGAATAGCAGAGGAATCATATTCTATAGCCTGAGAGAGGGATTCGAAAATTATATTGAATAGTTTAGAAAAACTAAATGTATAACTGAAATTTACTCCAAGGTTTCTTAAGACAGAAAGTTCAAGAACTTTCTTTCTCAACTGGTCTCTATCATTTAAAATCTGTTCTTGGAGTTTTTTATTTTCTCTTGAGAGTTTCTGTGATAGAAGGTTTTTTTCGACAGTATTTAGTAGAATTGTTGTTTCGAAAGGTTTTATTATAAAATCATTTGCACCAAGTTTTAAAGCTTTAACAGCAGCCTCCATTGTTCCATATCCAGTCATAATTATCACAATGATGTCATCATAGATAGATTTTGCTTCTTTAAGTACTCCAAGCCCGTCAAGCCTGGGCATCATCAAGTCGGTTAAAACAAGGTTATATTCAGTCTTTTTAAATTTTTCTACTGCATCTGTGCCATCAATTGCGCAGTCTACTTTATATTCTGAATTTTCAAGAATCTCCGTTAAAATCTCGCGTACGCTTTCTTCATCATCGGCTATTAATATTTTTTCTTCTCTCAAAATTATTTATATTTTAAATTAAATATTACATATATTATTTAAGTTTCGACTCCTCTTCTTCCCCAGTTTAGTTTTGTTCTTAATATATCATAGAAACTTTTTTTACTACAGTGCACGAGATTTACCAAATACTCTCCCTTTTTCACCTCTAATTTTTGTTCAGGCTTTAAATTGAATCCTATTTGACCGTCTGCAAATATTTTCACATGGCCTATCTCTGTCTTTAGTTTGATTGATATTATACTTTCTGAAGGGATAATTACAGGCCTTTCGGTAAGAGAGTGTGGGCAGATTGGATTGATAATAATCCCTTCCACATTGGGCGAAAGTATTGGTCCCCCAGCGGAGAGTGAATATGCTGTGGAACCCGTTGGTGTCGCAATTATCAATCCATCTGCAGTGTAAGTATTGAAGTATTTATCTCCGATAAATAGTTCCAAAACAATAGTCCGAGAATATGAACCTTTGTTAACTACAATATCGTTCAATCCATAGATTTTTTTACCAGAGTCATTTGAAGGAATTGTGCCTGCCAATATCATCCTCTTTTCAATATGAAACTTTTTTTCTGAAAGTATTTTAATGTTATCGATAAGTTCCTGGATGTCAATTTCTGCAAGAAATCCAAGCCTGCCTGTATTTACTCCTAAAATTGGAACCATTTCTTTACCCACAACCTTTGCTGTTGAAAGTATGCCACCATCTCCACCCAGAGCAAGAATCATATCGCTCCTTTTAACCAGTTCATTTGACTCAACTCCTTTATCTGAAAATTCATTATTGCCGAGTTTTTCAATTAATGAATTTTCCACTAAAAATTTTATCCCTTCCCTATCCATCCATTTGAAAAGTTTCTGAATGACTTCATTGTCACTTTCCCTAATTATTCTTCCTATTATTCCAAAATTCAATTAATTGCTCCAATTTTTTAGGTATGAAGTTTCTTTTCCGCCCAAGGCGTATCCGCCGTAGCGGAGCTAGTTTCTTTACAAAGAAAGTATGTTAAGAAATAAGTTCAAGTTGAAAATTTCCGTTTTCATCCTTTACAAGTTTTTTAAGTTGTGTCTCTGCCTCATTTAGCTTTTCTTTACAAAACTTTGTTAATTCAACACCCTTTTTAAAAATATTTATTGATTCTTCAAGTGGAATGTCACCATTTTCTAATTTTGAAACTATTTCTTCGAGTTTTTGTAGTGCTTCTTCAAATGATTTTTCTGACATTTTTTATCCTATTAAATTAATTTTTGTATTTTCCCTTCTGCTTCCCCTTCATAAAACTTAATTTTTACCTCATCATCAACTTTGAGTCCCTTTGAATTTCTAACAATTTCTTCTTCAGGAAGTTTATAGCAGATACTGTACCCTCTCTTTAATACTGCAAATGGATCGAGAGATTTCAGTCTTTCTTCATAATTTGAGAGTTTCTCTTTTAATAATGAAAGTTTATGCTTGTATGTTATCTTCAGTCTGTGAGAGATTTCGTCTATAGTTTGAGAATATTGTTTAAAAAGGTCAAGTGGTTTTCTAAAGGCATAACTGGATTCTATAGACTGGATTTTTTGCCTCTCTGAATCTATTTTGTCTTTGAGATTTTGATAGATTTTTTTAAATAATTGGTCGATTTGTGTTTCAATTTCAACTTTGTTCAATACGGCGATTTCGCCGGCAGCAGATGGCGTGGGAGCCCTCTTATCTGCAACAAAATCTGATATACTGTAATCAATTTCGTGTCCTATAGCAGATAATACTGGAATCTTGGAAGCAAAAATTGTCCGTGCTGCAATCTCTTCATTGAATGCCCAGAGGTCTTCAAGTGAACCCCCGCCTCTGCATACGATAATCAGGTCAACTTCCCCAAATTCATTAAATTCTTTTATTGCATTGCTTATCTCCAAGGCAGCCCCATCTCCCTGAACCCTGACCGGATTGATGATAATTTGCACCTGAGGGAAGCGCCTTCCAATTACGCTTACTATATCCTGTATAGCCGCTCCAGTGGGTGAAGTTACTACTCCAATTCTCCAGGGAAACTTCGGAAGTGGCTTTTTGTGTGTTTCATCGAAAAGTCCCTCATTTTGAAGTTTGTTTTTCAGTTTTTCAAATGCAAGTTGAAGTTCTCCAACCCCGATAGGATGTATAGTTTCGGCGTCTAATTGGTATTTTCCCTGTTTTTCATATACAGTAAGACTTCCGCCTGTTATTATCTCCATTCCATCTTCAAGAATAAAGTTCATAAGTATATTTCGCCATTTCCACATTACGCAGGATATTTGTGCCAAATTGTCTTTCAGAGTAAAATAATAGTGACCTGATGAGTGCCTTTTTAGATTTGATATTTCACCCTTTATCCAGACAAATGGGAAACTCCCTTCAATGAGATGTTTTACCTCACTGGTGATCTCGCTCACTGTATAAACTTTTTCTTGCAGTTTTGGTAAAGATTCCATCCTTTATAACTTTTATTGAAAATATAGAATTAATTTCTATTATCTAATTTTCTTTTTATGTCTGTCTTTTCTTAATCTTTTTTTCCTTTTATGAGTGGCGATTTTATGTCTTTTTTTCTTTTTACCGCTTGGCAGTTTTTACCTCCTTTCCGAAAATTAAATTATTAACTTTTTAGGTTCATCTCCGATTTAATTGTAGAAAAACATAAAAAGTAGAATTATAATTATTTAATAATTTTTAATTTATTTACTTATTTTAAATATCTCTTAATTCGTTTTGATATTAATAAAAACTATTATATCATTAACAAAATGATTATGAGTTGACTCTTAATTAATTTTTATCTTTTTACTGCAACTAATAATGATTTGCTGATAAAAGAAATTGCAAAAAGCAATTTGGGAGAATCTTTT
>JAUWXV010000150.1 GCA_030616165.1 bacterium
TAAATCCCCCTTATCAAAGGGGGAACTAAAGGGGGTTGTAAAATAATTAAATTTCTTTTATTATACTATCTTCTCTGTTGGTGACAACACCAACAAAAAACTATAATTTATTTTATACGTTATATTACTGTTGACATGACACTAGGTTATCAAGGAATTCTAATAAATATTTAATTGAATCTTCACTCCCACTTAGAATCCCACCCAAATAATTATTCTTTAACATAAAAATATCAAACCTTTTTTCTGCTCTTTTCCAGGCTAAAAAATTATCATCTTCCTCAACAGATTCATTTCTTACATATTTTTTCAATGATTCTAAGGCATTTATGGCACTCTTTTCATCTGGATATTTGACTAAAAGCATCTTCTTTCCATCTTCAGTATAGTTATAAATTATCCCATCTGTATTCTTGTTCAACTGCAGAACATTTTCATCCGCTACATAATGAATACTGTTTAAAGAATATCTTCCATGAAAATATATAACATTTTTTTGGTTGAATTCTGAAAAATATTTTAAAATCTCGGATTTTTCGCCCTTATTCGGTATATTTTCTTCTATAATTTTTGCAAGGGATATTATACCATTTTTTGTAGCCGCATTATAAGACATTATGTTCACAAAATACTTATCCTTCCAAAATTTAATAGACCAATCTGTGGTTCTATCATCATTTCCAATCCCGGTTGTTTCGCCTTTTTCTGACCGGTAAAGGCTGAATATTCCAAAGGCGTCTTCCCCTTTTCCCATATTATAGACTACCAGTTCAATATTGTTATTATCATTAAAATATTGCTGGACGGCTGCTGCCTTAAAATCATATTCTAAATATATCTCTCCTTCACCATTGATAAAATCAAATATTTCCTTCCCTTTATAAAACTTGACAGGTTCTTTAATAATCCAGCCCGAAAAACTTTTCGGAATTTCCGGGAACTGACCGTCATTTTCTCTGAATAAATTTAAACATATCAATATTATTAGAAGTACAAATACAAATATTATTGTATATTTTAAGATTTTATAAAAGTTCATAATTATTAATATTAAGTTATATCGAATTCTATCCATTCAATCTTTTCTGGGTCGTTCACTCCGACTCCCAACTCCGCAGCAATGTCAATAAAAGATGGCTTTGGGGATATCTCTCTTTTTAGATGTTTTTCCAATATACCTTTGGCAGTATAATCCAGAGCAACAGGGTCTCTGCTCATTATGATGCTTCCTGTTCCAACATGGTCGCTTCCGAAATTCCTGATAGCGTCGCAGATTATAAGTTTTGTCTTATTCTTTATCGGTTGGACAGTATTTAAAATTGCTATATGTCTATTTAAATTATCTCCGTGTAAATTAACTGGAGAATTAATACAGCCGAAGTGATTTTTCATAGCAGTTGAAAAACCAGATAAACTCATGCGCTTGATAACCGGGATATTTATTATAACCGAACACATATCAGCAACAATTTTACAGACTTGTATTTTGTTACCGGCAATATCATATATTTGGGGATTAAATTTATCGGATTCATTCGTTGCACCGTGCCATTCCTCCTTAACTATACCAAAACATTTTATCCCTTTATTCGTTCTGTTAATTTTATGATTCCCGAGTGTTAAATCGTAATCAGCCCTTTCAAATATGATAATATTCTCCGGGGGGAGTCCGGCATCTATAAGGCTGTTTGCGACTCCATAAATAAGCTGGTAGTCGGTTTTGGTTCGTTCATAAGTTACTTTTAAACCGACAACATCATCTTTTTTTATAATTTTGTTCCATGCTTCCTGGGAAGTTAATCCGCCGGCTAATGTCATAATTGACTGGTCAACGCCTTTCCGCACCAACTCGATATATTCACTGCCTTCTGCACTTAACAACTTTTCAGCTCTCCCAATTACGACTCTGGATTTATTTTCGGGCACCAATGATATTATCGGGCCTTTCTTGAACAAAAAATTTGTTCCAATCAGACCAAATGAAATTGACTTTAAAAAATTTCTTCGGTCTAAATTTTTGAATATTTTTCTTGTCATATTTTTCTCTCTCAATTTGATTATCCTTTCTTACTTTATATATTAATTTAAAAAAACTTCTAATTTTTTCAAAGTTTAATAATACTGTGCTGATTTGCAGATTGATGAGCAATAAGTGCAACCCTTGTCATCTCAAAAGGTTCCTCAGGTGATAAAATATGTTTTCCCTGACCGCGCAGTTCTCCAACGAAATCCGCAAACAATGACATCCCTTCTAAAAGAGCAATATTGACTGGTTTTGTTGATGAAGATATAAGTTCAACCCTTTTCCCTGAATCTTTTATTTCTATTACACCCTCGGACCCTATTATGCGAAGACGGTCATCTCCATGAGTCGGTGCTGTTTCTGGTCGGAGATAGTCTATATTTATCATTGCAGTTCCCTCATTACTCATCCGCAGCAAAACACCGGCATAATCCTCGAATCCCGGGTAGTCTGGATGGTCTTTATTCCCCTGAAATGCTGTTACCTTGCTAAAATTTAATCCTGTTGTATAGTGGATATAATCTATGGCATGAATACCAACCCAGGGTATCGTCCCTCCGTATGTTTCCTTTTTTTTATAAAAATCGGGACGGCTTGCACCAAATTTATAAGATTTTTGCGCCGTCACAAGAATCGGTTCGCCAATTTTACCTTCAGCAACAGCCTTATGTATTGCCTGATAAGGTGGACTAAAACGCATATCCAGAAGAGTTGTCAGTCGGACTTTATTTTCGATTACTGTTTCCAACAACATCTTCAAGTCTGTCAAAGTAGTCGCCACTGGCTTTTCCGTAACAATGTGTATCTTCTTTTTTGCCGCCTCAATAGATGCCCTCGCATTCATATAATAAGGCAGGCAGACTCCAACAATATCAAGTTCCTCCTTTTCTAACATCTCTTCATAATTATCGTAAAGACGGGTTTCTTTGGGAAGTCTTGATACCCTTTTATTATGGTTGGCATAAGCAGCAAGTTTTACGCCCTTCACTTTCGACAGGTCACCGATTATTGTTCCAGTATGTCCATCCGTTCCAATCATACCAATCTTCAGAATCTCATCTGAACGAAACGTTTTCCATTTATAATTAAATTGCGAAGATTTTATCCGTTCTACCTCTGCAGTAGCCATTTTATCAAACAATGCCAGCGTCCCCAAACCTGCTGCTCCAAACCTCTTTATAAAACCACGCCGATTTATATTATTTACTATATTAATGTCGTCCATATATACCCCTCATTTTATGTGTATGGGCGAGGCATTCAACTAAAGAGTTTTCAAAAAATTCACAGCATAGACAAAAAAATGCTTCGCCCTGTATAAATAAAATTCGAAAAACACTTTAAATATTAAAAGATGATACGGCAAAAAGGCTAAAATTTTTTTTTAAATCTTTAGTTCTAAAATAGAATATAATTTTAGATTAAATGAATATGAATATTTTAATTATCTGGTTCGATAAATCGAATCCCTACGAATGTTATCATTATAATTGTAGGGGCTTGATTTATCAAGCCCTTTATATTAATTTTTGCTAAATCTGCATTTACATAATTAATCCAGAAAATAGAAAATATTTTTATGTTTCGTGGTGCTCCAAAGGAGCATGAATCTTTATTCTGAAAAAAATTCAATTGTAAAATATATATTTAGGTAGAGACATGCCATGGCATGTCTCTACTTTAATATATTAATTTACTTTAATTCCCACTACTATGTAGGGACAACCCTCGGGTTGTCCTTGTTAAATTTTCATTTTTTGCCGTGTCATCTATAAAAAATATATTAAAAATATTACCACTAAAAATTAATTTTACACAGATTATATTGAAATATTTAAAATGTAAAATAATAATCCTAATATAATCCACTGAATTATCCAGCCGATGACACATACTCCAACAGCACGTCCTGTTCCAGAGTAATCAAGAGCCTGCCTGACAGCAATTACCATTGCAATCAACATCCATACAGAAGCTGTTAATAATACAATGCCTGTTAATCCGGGAATAATTCCAAAAACACGAATTAAGCCTGGAGAACTTGAAAAACCAATCGTCCGGAGTAATTCGCCGTAGTCTGCTTTAGTCTGTGGTTCAGGGAGAATTCTTGTGCCGACAAAATAAACAATATATGACCAGGCATACCATCCAATAAGAGCAGAGACTGTTCCCATTAAAATCACGCCGATTCCTGCGCTTGAAATAATTCCAATCCCCGCTGCTAAACTTGAAAGAACAACAATCCCCATAGCTTGACCCATAGCCCCCTTATCTGCCTCAACCTCTTCATACAAACTGACATCTAACTTCGCGGCACGTATAATACGGTCTTTAAAAATATTCATTTTATTCACCTCAATTATTAATATTTTTTTTAATGTTTAACCTCATTTGCCCACTTGAATTTCACGAAATTCTTTGCTTTTTGTAATATTTTCACCCGGTGTTTTTCGAATTTGATTTATTTTTCTTGTCGCAAACGATTGAAAAATTTGCAGGATTGTTGACAATGAACCCGGTTTTGTTCCAATCGGGTGTAGGGGCGAAGCATTTAACTAAAGAGTTTTCGAAAAATCTGCAGCATAGACAAAAAAATGCTTCGCCCCCACAATAATGATAATTCCGTGCAAATGATCCCACAAAATAGTCTATAATATTGTCTTTTTATTATTGTATTATTGCACGCCTGCGCGGGAATAACAAAGGTACTAATGAAAAAAGATTTGTCATTCCCCCGAGTACTCGGGGGAATCCATTGCTGGCGAAGTCCCGCTAAAGCGGATTTTACCTTCGCACCTGCTTTTTTAATTAATTATCCTTTTTTAACATTCCCCTTATTTTTCATGATATAAATTATTCTACCTTGACAGATTATCAACGGTAAGCATCACCTTCTGAATGGAAAAAGCATCGAACGCCGAGCATACCATATATAGAGTTTTTCCGTTACTGCTTATCCATTTAGTTGGAAAGTGCTGAGCCTCACCTGGCCAACCATTTGTGGTTGAACTTGGCTCAATATAATAAACTTGTATCCATGGTCCCCAGGGTTCAGGCGCCTCGTAAATGCTGAACTGGTTCATCCCACCTGCATTTGCTCGGCTGCGCATAGTCATAAGATAACGTCCAAGCGGTGCATTGTAAACCACGTCCAGCCTGTTACAGCAACCTTTTAAGGTAAAGACTGCTCCACGCTGAATGATATCCTTTGTCCATTCAGGGTTGCCATTCGCATCCAGACCCTTGAAAAATTCATATCCTCTCCTGTTCCTTATCTGATTTCTTAATACCCGGGCCAATACCACATCGTCGGTTTCATTATAGGCGCTCGGAGTATCAGGAGAATAAATGTAAACATAATCATCTCTTGAGCCTGCATAATTCTTACCGAAATTCAGAAAACAGCAGTATCCAAAATCTTCAAACTTCCAATCAGCCCATCTCCAGCTCTGTCCATAGTCGGTTGACCAGGCAAGCTGTGATTGTTCCCCGTTATTATTCGCATTTCTCACCCACATATAGAGAACACCGTCCACCATGAGCATCCCGCTTGCCTTCTTTCCCGATTTTCCATCGCCAGCATGTTCTCCACTGGGAGAGCGTATATTGACACCAGAAATATTCGTAGGTTCTCCAATGACCTTTGCCAGGCCAAGACTCAGTTTCTCTTTAATTTTTGGTTCAAATCCCCAACCATCTCCAAATGCTGTGTAAAGATTATCGTCGTCTGCCCATGTGATAGGCCAGTTATCACTGCCTTCTGCCTTGACCACTATACTTTCTTGTGAAGCAAAGGTAATGTCTTTGATAACTGCTTTTGATGAGGAATAAGATTCATCATTTACGATTGCGTCCATCAATGGATTGAACAGATATTTTTCTAATCCACCCCAGAATGTATCTCCAAGCTGTGAACCATTTCGCACAACAATCAAGTCTAAACTCGGAACTACCAGGAGAATTTGATTACCGGCACCGGCACCTGCAAACGCATCTCCGGGAACCGATCTCCAGACTCCATCGAAGTTCGTCCACCAGCAAAGTCCCGAACCAGGCTCTGGATTATCTTCAGTTCTTTTGGGTAATGGGGTTCCCGCATATCTGGTACATTTTTCAACCCAACTTCCATCAACAATTTGTTTTCCGTCCCAGTTTCCTTTGTTCAGCATAAGCCGACCGATACTCGCCGCCGCCCGGGCAGTATAGTTACCGCCGCCCCAGTTGGCATATAGCATAAGACCTTCCGCTTCACCCCCCTTGCCATAACCTATAGACCAATCTTCATCGGGGACTCCAATAGGTCTCATAATCCGTTCTCTAAGCAGATTAAGGATGTTTGATTGTGGGGCACCTTTCAAACTAACTGTTACAGCATAAGCAAGCATCGCCATTCCTGGATTGCTGTAATGATAATCTGTACCCGGAGTAAATATCACCGGGGCTGAATCTCTGGCGATAATGAAAGCTTCGGCTCCTGACCTGTTTCTCCAGAAATCCCCTTTCCAGCCCGGAAGGTCATTTTGTGAAACTCCGAGCCTATCCTCCTTGGCATCTTCAATACCTGAAGAGTGTGTAGCCAGATGACGTATGGTAATCTTTGCTTTTTCTAAGTCTCCCTTCCATTGAGGTATATACTTCCAGGCGGGTTCTTCAATGTCAATACGTCCATCATTCAATGCAAGCATAAGAGATAAACCACCTACTAAAGCCTTTGCCAGTGAAGCGGTGTAATGGTGCGTCTTAGGGCTGTACTCGGATGCATACCATTCATAAACGATTTGGTCATGTCTGATAACGAGGAATGTCTTGGTACCTCTGACAGCAAGGGTGTCCTTTAATGCATCGAGTTTTGAGGAGGACATTCCGTTACGCTCAGGCTCTCCTTTCTGCCACTTAAAATCACTGAACACCCCCTGTGCTAAAAAAACTGCGCAAAATAAAAAAAGAATTATTATAACTTTGTAATTCATAATTATACAAAAATTGTGATAGGTTAAAAAATCAGTAAAAAAATATCCCCGACTTGTCATATTACATAAAATTTGCCGTTTTTTCGCTTATTGATTGGTATTTAGAATAAATTGTTTTCAACCCTCGTTTTAATGTATATTCCTCTTATACATAACCCGTAGGGGCGAACCCATGTGTTCGCCCTATTTATTTTCTAACATCCACGTTTCAATCCTTATTTTCTGCTGGCGAAGGTGTTCCCACAAAATAGCCTATAATAATGTCTTTCAACCAAATGTAGGGGCGAACCTCTGTGCGTGCACTGTGTGCGTGCACTGTGTGTTCGCCCTCTCTGTTTCAATTTATTTTCCTCCTACACAAAACCCGTAGGGGCGAACCCCTGTGTTCGCCCTCTTTGTTTTCTAATAGCTAACACCTAACCGCTTGAAGATTTCAATATTTTTATCTTGGCTGTGAAAACAACACACCTGCTCATAATCCCTCAGCAACTATAATGTCCAGCCATCGCGATACTTGATATGAAGGTACTCATTAGCCTTGTTGTTGTTGGTGAACTTCATATTCTTTCCGTCCCACTCAAGCTTCTCATCCTTCACGCGCATGGCAAGCACGCCCAGAAGCACCATTTCCGTGAGAGGCCCACCGTAGTCGAAATTTGAACTTGCCGGCTTACCGTCCTTGCAGGCACGTACCCAGTCCTGTTCATGACTGCCTTTGACTCTGGGGATTGTTTTTGGCGGAAGTTGATACGACTTCATCTTCGCTTCCGGAATAATCCGAACTCCTCCGGCTCCGTGCGAACCGTGCATGATAGCTCCCTTGTCGCCGACAAGAATAGCCCCATTAGAACCTAATTTTCTGCCTGGCTCGAGTTCCTTTGGAATCGGCGGCTTGAGTCTGCCGTCATACCAGGTAAGTTTGACCGGAGGCATATTGCCGCGCGCCGGAAACTCGTAACGAACAATCGAAGCTCGTGGGTATGTTTCAGTACTGATCCTTTCCTCCCAGTGTGTTGTCGTGGTTTGAACACTGCTCGGCTGACCCAACTTCAGCGCCCAGAAAGCCGGGTCAAGAATATGGCAACCCATGTCACCAAGCGCACCAGTACCGAAATCAAACCAGGCACGCCATTTCAAGGGACAGTATTCAGGATGATAAGGTCTATATTTCACTGGCCCAAGCCAGAGATCCCAATCCAGTGTCTCAGGTACTGGTGGTGTCTCTTTCGGCCTGGCAATAACGGCAAAGGTGGACCATGGTTGACCACCCACAGGTCGGTCGCTCCATGCGTGCACTTCCGTTACCTTGCCTATGGCACCGTCATTTATCCATTCGCACAGCAGCCGGATATCCTCTGATGAATGGCCCTGGTTACCCATTTGAGTTTGAACCTTGTGCTTGCGCGCGGCATCGGTTATCATGCGAGCCTCGTACACAGTATGCGTCAGCGGCTTCTGGCAGTAAACATGTTTTCCCATCTTTATGGCAATCATCGTTGCAGCGGCATGCGTGTGGTCGGGAGTTGCCACAATTACGGCATCGATGTTCTTGTCCTCCTTATCTAACATCTCTCGGAAATCAATATATCTCTTTGCATTGGGATACTTCTCGAATGTATCAGCCGCTCGGTCAGCATCCACATCGCACAGCGCGACAATATTTTCACTTGCACATTCATTAATGTTTGATGAACCCATACCACCTGCACCTATGCCGGCTATGTTGAGCTTGTCGCTCGGCGGAATGTAGCCGGAACCTCCTAAAACGTGTCGGGGAATAATTGTAAACACAGCAGCCGCAGCCGCACCGCCCATAAAATCCCGTCGTGAAATCTTCATACTCTTCTGTTTGTTAGATATTTTCTGGTCTTTCATAATATTTCTTCTCGCATATTATGTTTTGTTATTATTTATTGTTTAAACTTTTAGATCAGTTTCTGCATTATAACTGCGAGGTGAGTGTGAAAGGCTTCTTCTCTTTGTTGTACTGGTATAACTAGTGCCTTGTTAAATAAAATATGTTCTTTTTTGTAATTTCTATAAAAAAATTTTATTAATTTCTACATTTGTGTAATTTTTAAAAATATGTTAACGGACAGAACGCTGTTCTGTCCCTACATAATAGTCATTTGTGATTGAATATATTGTAGGGACAGGACATTGTCCTGTCCTTCTGTTCTAAAGTAAAAGTTGATTTTATTTCGTTTATTACTTTTCCATTTTAAA
>JAUWXV010000234.1 GCA_030616165.1 bacterium
TAAATCCCCCTTATCAAAGGGGGAACTAAAGGGGGTTGTAAAATAATTAAATTTCTTTTATTATACTATCTTCTCTGTTGGTGACAACACCAACAAAAAACTATAATTTATTTTATACGTTATATTACTGTTGACATGACAATAGTATATCTTAATGGATAAAGAAATTTGATTTAAAAAATTTAATTTGTTTTTATTATCTTGATTATTATATTAGATTTAAGTAAGTGTTAATAAATTTGTGAGGTGATCGGATATGGGTAAAAAATCGGGGAGAGTACTTCTTGTGGATGATGATGAAGATGTTCTTCATGCAGCAAGACTGTTCCTTAAACAACACGTAGAAACGATACATATTGAAAAAAGCCCGCAGACAATTCCTGCATTACTTAAAAACGAATCCTATGATGTTATCCTGTTGGATATGAATTTTACCAGGGATGTAAGCAGCGGCTCTGAAGGTTTTTATTGGCTGAACAAAATTCTTGAAATTGACCATTCGGCTGTTGTAATTCTGATTACAGCATACGGTGATGTGCAAATGGCAGTTCGGGCAATTAAAGAAGGTGCGACAGATTTTATCCTCAAGCCGTGGCAGAACGAGAAATTGCTGGCAACTCTTTCGGCAGCTCTGAATCTTAGGTGGTCTCTTGTCGAGGTTGATAGCCTGCGTTCACGGCAAAAACAGCTGAGTGCAGACCTTGATAAACCTTTTCATAATTTTATTGGCATCTCTTCTGCAATGCAGCAGATTTTTGCAACCATTCAAAAAGTTTCTAAAACCGAAGCCAATGTATTAATTCTGGGTGAGAATGGTACCGGAAAGGAATTAGTAGCCCGGGAATTACACCGCCAGTCACCTCGTACTAATGAAGTGTTTATCAGTGTTGACATAGGTTCAATAAGTGAAACACTCTTTGAGAGTGAACTCTTTGGTCATGTTAAAGGAGCTTTTACTGATGCCCGAGAAAACCGGGCCGGCCGTTTTGAAATAGCATCTGGAGGAACGCTTTTTCTTGATGAAATTGGTAATCTTCCCCTGCACTTACAGGCAAAACTCTTAACAGTCCTGGAAAAACGCCGTGTCATTCGCCTTGGAACGAATAAACCAATCCCTATTGATGTCCGCCTGGTTTGTGCAACCAATATGTCCATTCAGGAAATGGTAACCGAAAAAAAGTTTCGTCAGGATCTCCTTTACAGAATTAACACTGTTGAAATCAATCTTCCTCCTCTGCGTGAGAGGCTCGAAGATATTCCATTACTTGTTGAACATTTTCTGGAGATTTACTCTAAAAAATACAAAAAATCAATCATGCGGGCAAGTCCAACAGCTTTGAAAAAATTACAAAAATACAATTGGCCTGGAAATGTCAGAGAGTTGCTGCATACTATAGAGCGAGTTGTTATAATGAGTGACTCTGAGATATTGCAGCCATCTGACTTTTTCTTTTCTGCACCGGAAACAAAAGAAGAATACATAACATTTGAAAATTATAATTTAGAAGAGGCCGAAAAAGTATTAATTCGGAAAGCAATTAGTAAACATGGGGGAAATATC
This sequence comes from bacterium, assembly GCA_030616165.1. Classification (GTDB taxonomy): domain Bacteria; phylum SM23-31; class SM23-31; order JAUVVT01; family JAUVVT01; genus JAUWXV01. Next base: position 1,562 of record JAUWXV010000234.1, read on the forward strand.
AGTCAGGCGGCAAAAGAATTAGGGCTGACACGAACTTCCCTTTATCGGAGGTTGGAAAAATATGGTTTATAAAAGTTTTCGGCTCCAATGTGTCCTAAGAGTCCTTATAATATGTGTTTTGACTTTTCTATTATTCTATCTATTCCATAACACCACTCAATATTTGATAATATTTTTTGTTTGCATTTTCATTCTTTTTCAAATCTTTTCGCTTATTCGGTATGTGGAAAAAACTAACAAAGTCCTGACCCGTTTTTTACAATCTATCAGGTATTCGGATTTTTCACAGACTTTTATCAAAAATGGTCGAGGAGACTCATTCGATGAGTTAAGCACCGAATATAATGAAGTCATAAACAAGTTTCGACAGACGCGGGCTGAAACGGAAGAGCACTTCCGTTTTTTACAAACGGTTGTTCAACACGTAGGTATTGCATTACTGGCTTATAAACAAAATGGTGATGTGGTACTGATTAATACTCCTGCAAAACGTTTATTTAAGATTGCACGACTGAGAAATATCAAGTCACTTGAATCTTTCAACAATTCATTAGTTGAGATTATGTTTCGGTTGAAATCGGGTGAAAAGGAATTAGTCAAAGTTGAAGATAATAATGATTTGTTGCAACTGATGGTATATGCTGCAGAATTTAAATTACGTGAACAAAAAATTACCCTGGTCTCAATACAGGATATAAAAAGCGAATTAGAAGAAAAGGAGATGGAAGCATGGCAGAATCTCATACGTGTACTTACTCATGAGATAATGAACTCAATTACACCAATTGCCTCACTTGCTTCTACGATTAATGACCTCCTAAAAAATTTTTATATTTCTGAAAATCAGTATATTAAAGGGAATAATAGGATAGAACAACTTCCTGATATTCATGATGCAGTACGAACAATTCAGAGACGGAGTCAGGGATTATTACACTTTGTTGATAATTACAGAGATCTTACCAATATTCCAAAACCCAACTTCCAAATATTTTTAATTGCGGAACTTTTTGACCGGGTAAATCAACTTATGCATACCGAAATAGAAAAAAAGGCAATTAGTTATCAGGTAACTGTAGAACCGAAAACTCTGGAATTGACAGCAGATCCGGAATTGATTGAACAAGTCCTTATAAACCTCATATTAAATTCGATCCAGGCAGTTGAAGGCAAAAAAGACGCAAGAATAGATTTAGAAGCAGGTTTGGATGGAAGAGGGAATGTTATAATCAGGGTTACTGATAATGGCACTGGAATCATTAGAGATGCTCTGGATAAAATTTTTATCCCCTTCTTTACCACAAAAAAAAATGGGTCGGGCATCGGCTTGAGCTTATCCAGGCAAATAATGAGATTGCACGGCGGTTCAATCAAGGCATCTTCAAAACCCAACAAACAAACAGTTTTTACTCTAAAATTTTAAATTTATCCAGCCAAATCTGAATTTGAAGAACTATATCTTAGACCATTTTATACTCCCGAAATTTTAATGACCTGCATCGTAAATAACCAGCTGGAATGGAGCAACAGCGGAGTACTGATTCGGTGCATTGGATGGTTATACGAGAATTTATATTGCCGCTTTAACTCTCATCCCGAACAGGGATTCCTGATGAGCCGTTTACTTGTGCATTATTTCATGGTATAAGCATAATCAGCCTTCACTCTTAACCATCACTGTCTTCTTTAAGAATCATCTTTCATTTTAAGTTAATCTTAAATACAAAAGCATGTTCACAGGGTTTCTCTTCAGGAAACTTAATCGTAAGACCCCTCTCATCTCTGGACCATTGAATTTCACTTCTTGAACCTAACATGGAGATAGAAGAGATACCTTCGGGGCTGATTTTAGTTTTGGCATTTAAACTCTTTATGGTAAGTTCTTTTTCTTTAGGCCAGTCGAGTGCAATTGCATAGAGGACGTTACCTTTCCTGGTAAATCTTATATCCTTTGCCGTATAAGGAACTCTGTCGCGCTCTTCGCTGAAAGCACCACCTTTTCCCTTAGTAGGACCTTCCCCGTAAGTGACCCAGTGCCGTGTATCGTAAATTGCCTCACCGTTGACATCCAGCCATTCGCCGATTCCCAGCAGACGTTCTCTTGCCGGTTCGGGAATTATTCCATCAGACCTGGGACCAACATTGAGCAGCATATTGCCGTTCTTGCTGACGATATCAACCAGAACATCAACCAGTTCATTAACTGATTTATAATCTGGGTTCTCGATGTAGCACCACGATTTTCTGTCAACTGATGTATCAGTTAGCCAGGCATCAGTACTTAATGAATCAAGCCTTCCACGCTCAAGGTCAAGGATACCTGCCCCTGCCGGAAGATCCTGGTGCTTATAAGTTACACCCACTTCTCTGCCCCATTCCTCGGCTCTGTTATAATAGTAAGCGAGAAAACTCTTTTTATACTCCTGGAAATCATCAAGGGCTGAACGGAAATACTCCTTTCTCCCTATCCCACCATCAAACCAGAGTAAATCCGGTTCGTACTTGTCGATGACCTCGACTATTTTTGCTTCCCAGTTTTCCATGTACTCTTTGGTCGGCGGGGCTCCCTTTTCATGTGGCTGGGAGTATAAATCCCCATACCTTGGATCTTCGGTATCATATCGTTTATCAGGCGTATAAGAATTTTCATAATACCACCATTTACGTGCATGGTGAAACGATGTAACAAACTTCATACCCCGTGATTTAATGGCTTTAGCCAACTCCCCGACAATATCTCTCTTGGGTCCCATATCAGCGGCGTTCCATTCAGTGATGTCACTGTCCCACATGGCAAAACCATCGTGGTGTTCCGCAACAGGACCGGCAAACTGCGCGCCGGCTCTCTTGAACAAATCAGCCCAGCGGTTAGCATCGAAGTTTTCCGCTTTGAACATCGGGATGAAATCTTTATAGCCGAATTCAGATGGATCTCCAAAATGCTCTTTGTGGTATTGATAAAAATTGCCCCTCCTTGGTTGCTCTTCATTTACATACATCCAGCGTGGATACCACTCGTTACCGAATGCGGGCACCGAATAAACTCCCCAGTGAAGGTAAATTCCAAATTTCGCGTCCTTGAACCATTCGGGAGTAGAGTGTTGCGTGAGAGATTCCCAGGTGGCTTCATACCTCTTACCACTCACTTGATTTTCGCACGACCCAACCACGAATGACATTAAAAAAACGGACGCCAAAATTATAGCTGATAAAAATTTGGCAAAATTTCCTGCAATTTTCATAACTTGTTTCTCCTTGTATCTTTACATAATATATTTTCATTTCAATTATATGTTTTAATGAATTGTTTTTTTACCAACTGTAGGGGCGAACCCCTGTGCTTGCACTGTGTGCCTGTCCTTTGGATTCGCCCTCTCTATTTTCTTCCTTGCCCTTCGGGTCTGCGGTTTATTATTATTCTTTTAATCTATTTTCATTCCAACCAAACGTAGGGGCGAACCTGTGTGTTCGCCCTCTCTGTTTCCAATCCTTGTTTTGATTGCCTTTCGTTTAAATTAAATGTAGGGGCAGAACACAGTGTGCAGGCATTGTTCTGCCCTTGTTTATGGTTTTGAAGAATTGTTATTCCGAATTGATTTTTATTTTTAAATTGACTTCAACTTTTGAATCATCTCATTATTATCAGGGAAACGGCCAGTTGATCTTTTTGAGAATATCAATTTCCCATCCGCAACCACTTCAAAAACACCACCGCTGGATTTTATAAGTTTTGGAGATATTCCTATTTCGTTTTTAATCGCAGCCGCCAAACTGGAGGCTTGTGGGTAATAGTTTCATTCTCCACAGTATTCAATTGATATGTTCATAGATTAACTCCTTTAGGAATTATTAATATATTTATATAAAATTTGGTGAAATATGTGTCCAATAATCCTGCCAATCGTGCCATACGAAAATATATATTTTTTAGACATATTGTCAAGAAATTAGTATTATGTCCCTGAAATAAATGTTATTAATTACAGGGAAAAAGGTTTAGATTCTTTGCAAACAGACGGAGGGAAAAAAGGAGGAGCGGAACGGTGATATGTTTTTATTATTTTTTGATAAAATACTATCATTTTATGATCCCCTCGATAAATCGAGGGGT
>JAUWXV010000023.1 GCA_030616165.1 bacterium
CTGTGTTCTGTCCTTACATTAAATACATTTTTTCATGCATTGTAGGGGCTTGATTTATCAAGTCCGTTCCATACAGGGCGGGGTGTTCTTCACCTCGACACTTTCAAAAATTATAAGGAGGTCTTATTTAGTGCACAAAGAAGAAAGTAATATTCTAAAGAAGAGAAATTTAATTTTTTACATATTTTCGATATTAACTTTTTTAAGTATGCTTACAGCGATTTTTTTCGTTTTTATTTATGTTCCCACAGAAAGGACTATGGGGGTGGTGCAGAGAATATTTTATTTCCATGTTCCTTCTGGATGGATTGCATTTCTTGCTTTTTTTATTGTTTTTATTTCCGGAATAATTTATCTGATAAAAAAAGATAAATATTGGGATATAGTAAGTTCATCTTCTGCTGAAATCGGAATAATTTTTTGCACCCTTGTCCTTATTACAGGTCCAATCTGGGCTAAAAAGGCATGGGGAATTGCGTGGACGTGGGATGCCAAATTGACAACCTCCGCTGTTTTGTGGTTGATTTATATCTCCTATATCATGCTCAGAAAATATGTTTATGACGAATCTAAGAGGGCTAATCTTTCTGCTGTTGTTGGGATTATCGGTTTTATTGATGTTCCCCTTGTTTATATGTCAACGAGGTGGTGGAGAACACAGCATCCAGGACCGGTCGTCGGGGGCGGTGAAAATTCTGGACTTGAACCCCCGATGCTGCTGACCTTTATTATTTGTTTGATTGCTTTTACTTTGCTTTTTTTCTTCATCCTTTATTTAAAAATTGCATTTGAAAAGGCTAAAGATGAGATAGACTATCTATACAAACTCATCGAACCAGAAAGATAACAATAAAAAATTTTATCAAAAAGAAAATTACTGTCTTCTATTAATGGTAGGTCAGACATTCTTGCCTGTCCTGTGGGCTTGCCTTGGGGTCTGACAATAATTCTGGAGGAAAACATTATGAGTTACCTGTTTGCTGCGTATTCAATTATATGGGTTGTATTATTTTTATACATTTTCAGTATTTTTAAAAGGCAAAAAAAATTGTCTGATGAAATAAGAAATTTAAAACAAATGATTAAAGAAAAAAAGGTTTCTGACCTGAATAGTTCATAAAATTCTTTATTTTAGCAAACAAATTATTAATCATGAAACGAGTTCATAATTGTAGCAAAATTGTTTTTAAAACAGATTTTCATTATATTCCTGTTGTCATTCTGAAGCACCCACACAACCAGTTATTCTTTAACGCAGTCACCACCTGTCATTCCGAATCCTGTGCTGAACTTGATTCAGTATTGTTTCGGAATCTGTCAATAAGTTTGAAATAGAATAGTATATAGGAGTTTAAATATATATGTTGAATAATAAAATTATTAAAAAATTAGAATCTGTGGTCGGCAGAGAGTATGTTATTACAGATGATAATGAATTGATAGTTTACGAATGCGATGGATTTACAAAGGAAAAGCACAAACCTGAGGCGGTAGTATTTCCCGCTGATACTGAAGAGGTATCAGAGGCTGTAAAAATTTTATATAATGAAAAGATTCCATTTACTGCAAGGGGGGCTGGGACTGGTTTAAGCGGGGGATGTTTGGCTGTATATGGAGGTGTCATTATTTGTTTAACACGGATGAATAAAATCATTGATATTGATTTTTGGAATAGGACTGCTGTTGTAGAGCCCGGAGTCATAAATTTACTAATCTCAGAAAAAATATCAAAAAATGGATACCTTTTTGCCCCGGATCCTTCAAGTCAGCAGGTTTCCACCATTGGTGGTAATGTTGCAGCAAATGCTGGTGGACCTCATACCTTAAAATATGGTTCTACCATAAATCATATACTTGGTGTCGAGGTAGTTTTGCCCGACGGCACTATTGAGCAGTTCGGTGGCAAAATAGAAGATACTAACGGATTTGATATAACGGGGCTGATGATTGGTTCCGAGGGAACTCTGGGGATTATTACCAAAATAATTATCAAAATTATCCATCTGCCAGAAGGATATGAAACATTTCTCGCTGTTTTTGAAACTATGGATGATGCCACAAGTACCTGTTCAGAAATAATTTCCTCTGGCATTATACCTACTGCAATGGAAATCATTGATGATGTAATGATAAATGCCCTTGAAAAAGCATTTAAATTTGAATTCCCAAAAAATGCAAAAGCGGTGGTGGTCATTGAAATAGATGGCATAAAAAAGGGAATGGCGAGAATAGGGGAAAAAATTACTAATATATGCACTGCCAACAATGCTCGTGAAGTAAAGACAGCAAAGAATGATGAGGAAAGAGACCTTTTGTGGCTTGTAAGAAAGAATGCATTTGGTGCTATTGGAAGAATTGCTACAAATTATTTTACTAATGATGCAACTGTTCCAAGAACCAAACTCCCGGAAATGTTAAAATTTATTAATGAAATTGGCATAAAATATTCTTTAACAATTGCTAACACTTTTCATGCAGGTGACGGCAATCTTCATCCCGCGGTAATGTATGATGAAACGGATACTGACCAGGTTGAACGAGCGTTTCGTGCCAGTGAAGAAATTATGAAAAAATGTGTCGAATCTGGAGGAACTATCTCTGGAGAACACGGAATTGGCTTTTATAAAAAGGGATTTATGCATTGGATATTTTCAGAGGAAGACCTGAAATTTATGAAAAATATTAAAAAAATTTTCGACCCGGATCGATTATGCAATCCCGGAAAAATAATCGAGTAAAAAACTTTTTATTAAATCTTTCCTCTTACGAGAAGAAATTTAACCATTTCTCATTCATCCCGAGGATTCGGGATGAATGAGAAATAAGTATAAAGTTTTCTTTGCTACTTTCATTTTCAAAAGAAAGTAGGGATTTTAAAAAAATAAAAATTAATTATGAAAAAAGAATTAATAGATATTGTTGGTGAGAGTAATCTAATTGATGATGAAAGGCTTGATGATTATTTAGTTGATGGAAAAAATTCTAAATTTAGGGTCATTCCTGAGAACATCGGGCAGATTTCTGAAATAATGAAACTGGCATTCAGAGAAAATCTTAAAGTAGTTCCATACGGCAGTGGGACAAAAATAAATATCGGCAATATACCATCAAGAGTTGATCTGTTGTTGTCTCTTTCAAAATTAAACAAAATCCTTGAATTTAACCCTGATGATTTAACGGTTTCCGTTGAAACTGGAATTAAGGTTTCTGATTTTAATCGATTCTTATCCGAAAAGGGGTTGTTCCTTCCGGTCGATCCACCGTTTGCTGATAAATGCACTATCGGTGGAATAACCGCTGTTGATTCAAATGGACCTATGAGATTAAAATTCGGCAAGATAAAAGATATGGTTACTGCAATGAAGATTATCCTTTCGGATGGTTCTATTGTTAAAACCGGTGCAAGAGTGGTCAAGAATGCTTCGGGTTATAATATAAGCAGGCTTTACATTGGTTCTATGGGTACAATAGGTATTATTGCTGAAATAAGTTTAAAATTGCATCCTTTCCCGGAATCAGAAAAAAATGCGCTGTTGTTTTTCAACGATATTTCAGACTTTATAAACTTCTGTGAATCGGTTAGAGATTCTTTTCTAATACCTTCATATTTGGAATATCTTTCCCCTTCTTTTGTCAGGTTTCTTCCGAAGGGAATTGTTGAAAATTTTGTGAAAAACTATCATTTATCTCTTATTGGTTTTGATGGCTTTTCTGAAACAGTCGATTGGCAGTTGGAACAGATAAAAGTTCTCAGCAAAAAAAATAATTGTCAGAAAACTTTTATCCCTTTTGATGCAGGGAATTCTTTGTTGAGTCATATTAGAAATTTTTATTTACTTTTTGCAGATTCTTTGATTTTTAAAGTAAGTGTTGTTATCCCGGAATTTAAGAATGTATTGCATAAAATAAAAAGTTTACCTTTTGAAAATAAATTTCAGGAGGCTGTTTTATCGCATTTTGGAAGTGGAATAATTTATGTAATTTATCCTTTAGACAATATAAATGACGATAACAAAGTCATTGAACTTATTAATATGGTAGAGGATATCGCAATTGATTCAGGGGGAAATTTTATGATAGAAGACATTCCTTTGAAATTTAAGGAAAAGGTTTCGGTTTGGGGGCGTAAAAATAAAAACTCTAAAATAATGAAAAGGATTAAAGAACAATTTGATCCAAATAATATCCTTAATCCAGGTCGTTTTGTTGGAGGAATCTAAATTGAATCCCGCTTTCTATTAATGGTAGGTCAGACATTCTTGTCTGACCAGGTCGAAGTTGCTGTGTGTTGGTCTTGTGACCAACACACATTTTCTCTGTTGGTGACAACACCAACCCGAAGGGCACGCAGAGAGCTATATTATATTTTATACGTTATATTACTGTTGACGTAACACTAAATTGAATCCCGTCTTCTATTAATGGTAGGTCAGACATTCTTGTCTGACCAGGTCAAAGTTTTATCAGAAAACCAAAAAATAATGAATAAAGGTGAAATAAATTACGATTTAATCCTTGGTTGCATTCATTGCGGGCTCTGTTTGAATAATTGTCCGACATATATAGAACTTGGCTTGGAGATGGACTCCCCTCGCGGCAGGATTTATCTTATGAGGGCGTTATCTGAAAATAGGATAAATCCCAGTGAAAGTCTGTTCCGACATATAGACCTTTGTCTGGAATGCCGTGCATGTGAAACTGCATGTCCATCCGGAGTTAAATATGCTCGCCTTATAGAAGAAACACGAGAAATACTCGAACCTCAAAAAAAATACGGTTCGTTTAAAAAATTTTTAAAAAGTCTCGTTTATGAAAAAATTATACCATCTCAAAAAAGGCTTTTGGCTCTATTCTGGTTTTTATGGTTTTATAAAAAATTCGGAATTCAATGGATAGTCAGAAAATTAAAAATTCTGAAACTCATCTCAAAAAGATTATACGAAGCGGAGATACTCTTACCTGACATACCAAGACCCTCAAAAAGAAAATTAATCAGAGAATTAATGAAACCAACGAGAAAAAGGCGGTATAGAGTTGGATTTTTTAAAGGTTGTATCATGGAGTTTATGTTTATCGATATTAATATTGCAACAGTGAATGTTCTTCTCAAGAATGGCTGTGAGGTAATAACACCAGAAAATCAGGTCTGCTGTGGGGCTCTTCATATCCACGGAGCAAAAACGAATATCGCAAAAGAACTTGCAAAAAAAAATATAGAAACATTTGAAAAATTAAATCTTGATGCGATTGTTGCCAATACAGCAGGATGCAGTGTCGTTTTAAAGGAATACCCTGAACTTCTCAAAGATGAAATCGATTATTACGTCAGAGCGGAAATTTTCAGCAGTAAGGTCAAAGATATAAGCGAATTTCTTTATGAAATTCAGATTAATGATAAATTTAGTGAAGTAAGTATGAGAGTTGCCTACCACGATTCCTGCCATCTTGCTCATGGTCAGGGAATAATAAAAGAACCAAGAGAATTACTCAAGATGATTCCGGGTCTGGAACTGATTGAAATTTCTGAGTCCGATCTCTGCTGTGGTAGCGCTGGTATTTATAACATTATACATCCGGAAATGGCTAAGCGACTCCTTAAAAGAAAAATGGATAATATACATTCGACCGGTGCTGAAGCGGTCGTCTGCGGCAATACAGGATGCATAATCCAACTTCTCAAAGGTGCACAAAATAATCTAAAAGTCTTCCACACCGTAGAACTAATCGATATGGCTTATAAAAATAATAAGATATGATATATTATATTAATATTTCATAAAATTTGATTAAATAATCACAATTCCTCATCCCCCGAGTACTCGGGGGATGAGGAATAATATAAAAGTTTTTTTGCCTACTTTTTTTACAAAAAAAGTAGGTTTCCGCTGACGAAGGTGTTTCTCACCTTCGCCCTTATTAATAATAGGTTTATCCAAACTAAAAATAGAAAAATTTAAGAGAATCAAAAAAATCTTTCCCCGGAACAATTTTTTCCTTGACATTTTAAAAATAAATTCGTATATTCACTAACAGTCTGTACGTTTTTTGCAGTTATGTTAACACCATTCTGCCAACGCAAGCGGAATGTGACGGGGATAGCGTGTAAGACATGTACTCTCGTCTTATCAATGTGTCCAATTAGTAGGACAGACATTCTTGTCTGTCTTTATGATAAGGTGAAGCTTGGTTTTACTATAAAGCAAAAAAATAAAAATTCCTCACCCCCGGGTACTTGGGGGTGAGGAATTTGTTAAAATTTTCTTCCGCCATGGGTGGATCCGCCTTTGGCGGATGCCCACTTTCTTTTCAAAGAAAGTGGGGCGGTCGGGTCTGCCGGGATTTTTTGCTTTGTATAACTCCCGGTCTGAGAATGCAAGCATCTTTCATGAAGGCTCTGTCAAATGTTCGTAGCAACGACAGAGTGAAGTATTAACATAAAATCCAAAAGGCAATCCAGGCGTCCGGTAGACCCGTAAGACCGCATAAATAAAAAAGATATAAAAGAAAGGGGGTAAAAAAAACATAAATTTATTACTATTTTTTGCTTGCATCTGAATGGATTAAATAAGATCTGATATAATAAAATGTTCTTTTAAATACTAACTCTGTTATATTTTACTCTATTAACTCTATTTATACTATTGGGAAAATTATATCCAATCTCTTTCTAATTCTTTTCCATTTGTAATATATGTATATCTACTCCTCATATTAACATAACTAATTGTTAATCAAGTAATTAACCTATCATAATTTTTGACTTTCTCAGGTATTGGGGTAAAATAAAAATGTTTTTCTCCACCACAGACAGACTGAAACGAAATATGGTGGAACTGCAACATTTACAACAAAAAAGTCGCAAATCTTAAATTTCTATACAATTTTAATATATTATCAATTTATAAGTTATTAAAAAAATTATATATATTTTATATTTTTTAATAAGATATTTCAGACAAATAAAATTTTTATTGATTAATTCTTTGTTTATTTATACTTTTATAGTCAAAATAAATGATTTATATTTTACATAATTTAAGAAAGATAAAAAATGTCAATATTAAGAAAAGACCCGATTACCGGGAGGTGGGTGATATTAATAGAGGAAAGGCGTCGAAGTCGTCGTCATTTTCCTCATCAATATCGGGAGCATCATGAAGAAAAAGAATGCCCATTTTGTGAAGGGAAAGAGCATCTTACACCACCGGAGATACTTGCTTTCAGAGATAAGAACACAAAGCCAAACACTCCAGGATGGAGATTAAGGGTTGTGCCTGATAAGTCTCCAATACTAAGGGTGGAAAGTGAACTTGATAGTCAGGGGAGTGGGATGTATGATACTATGAATGGACTTGGAGCTCATGAAATTGTTATCGAAAACAATATTCATAATGCGGCTTTTGATACTATGTCGGTTAAGATGATAAAAGACATATTCTTGGCATATCAGCAGAGGATTACAGACCTTGCTAAAGATATAAGGCTGAAATATATGCTTATTATCAAAAATTTTGGGGCAGGAGCAGGAGCAGTTATGCCGTTTCACCATCCGCACTCTCATCTGGTTGCTTATCCGTTTATACCACATGTTCCGAAAGCTGAATGTGATGGTGCTAAAATTTACTGGAAATATCACAACAGATGTATCTATTGTGATATGGTTGCACAGGAATTGAATAATCCCAATGAAAGGATTATCTATTCCAATGAAGATTTTGTTATGCTTGCACCTTTTGCATCGAGATTCCCTTATGAAATGTGGATTATTCCGCTTAAGCACAGCCATATCTTTTCAGCTGATGATACGCTGTTTGAATCTCTTGCGTTAACCTTTAAAGAATTCATTATCCGAATGAATGCTGTTCTTTCTATTCCACCATATAATCTTGTGATTCATTCAGCCCCTTTAAGTGATGAATTTGCAGAATTCTATCACTGGCATATAGAGATAAGACCAAGGATAAATCTGGCGGCGGGGTTCGAATGGGGTTCAGGAACTTATATAAATGCGATATTTCCTGAAACCGCTGCTAAAGAACTGAGGGAAGTTGAAATAAAGAGTGACGATATTTATTAAATCCGAACATTGCGATACAAGAATAATAATTTCCAAAAAAACCCGTATTTTTAATAAAATTTAAAAAATAAAATGTCATTGCGAGGAGTCCCGAGTACTCGGGACGACGTGGCAATCTCATTTTTTAGTTAGAATTATTTCGTGAGATTGCCACGACTGCGGACCCCCAATGACAAAAAGGGCGATTTTTTTATAACACCAATTTGATTTAAACAACTTTTTGTTTATATTAATCTTAAAAATTCTATCGCAATTTTCAGATTAAAAATATTAAATATAATCTTTTTTTGTGGATGATAAATAATAGAAAGTTTGCTTTTCTACCTTGGACAGACCCGCTGTGGACGGACTGTGGCGAAGCCTGCTTTCTTTCAAAGAGTGCAGGCTCTTTTTCAAAATATACAAAGTAGAGTTCCCCAAATAGATGATTTAATTAAAGATAAAAATTTACCAAAATTCAATTGGAACTTTTTAAAGTCAGAAAAATGTTTTTAATATCGAAAAGTAGGGGCGACCCGCTGGGTCGCCCCTGTGCGAATTTGAAATGTTACTAATATGTAAAAGAGAGTTTGTAACATTAAAGACAAAAGGAACCCTTATGGAACATAATAGGAGAATGTTCTGTGACAAATAAAGATTATATAGATATATTTTCCAGATTCAATGGTGAGGAAGGAGATTTAATCCCACTCCTCCAGGAGATTCAAGAAAAATTCGGATATATCTCGGAAGAAGCAATAAAAAATATTTCCCGTTTTTTGAAAATCTCAGAAAATCAAATATTTGGAGTTGCTTCCTTCTATTCCCAGTTCAAGTTTATCGAGTCAGGAAAATACACAATTAAAGTCTGTATGGGAACAGCCTGCCATGTAAGAGGTTCGCTGAACATCCTGGATGAATTCAGGAGAAACCTTCACGTAGAGGCAGACGAGACAACTGACGACAAATTGTTTACTCTGGAAACGGTGAATTGTGTGGGAGCATGCGCCTTGGGTCCAATTGTTATCTTTAGTGGAGATTACCATGGACAGATGAAAATAAAAATAGTCAGGGAACTCCTCGAAAAATATAAATCTAAGAATGAAAAGGAGAGTGAGACTGCTGTATGAAAAACGGAATCAGTATCAGACAACTGGAAGAGATTAGAGCCGGGATTTCGCAAACCAGAGAAAAAGATAAACCCTGTATAACGGTCTGCAGTGGGACAGGTTGTCATGCCCAGGGATGCGGAGAAATCGTTCGCGCATTCAGAGAAGAAATCAGGAAACTGGATATTGAGGAGTCCGTTGACATAAGGACTACAGGATGCCATGGCTTCTGCGAGCGAGGACCGATTGTTGTCATCTACCCCGAGGGCATATTCTATGAAAAGCTCAAAATCAAGAATGTTGCAGAGGTTGTTTCAGAAACAATAGTGAACAAGAGGATTATTGACAGACTTCTCTTTGTTGACCCCGTGACAAAGAAAAAAATTGTTCATGAGAAAGATGTGCCCTTCTATAAGAAACAGAAGCGTGTCGTTTTTGGGAACAACGGATTGATAGATCCGACTGATATCAAAGACTACATAGCTGTGGGCGGATATCAGGCTCTTGTGAAGGCATTTCGTGATATGACTCCAGAGGAGGTCATCGCTGAAATTAAAGTTTCGGGCTTAAGAGGAAGAGGAGGAGCAGGATTCCCCACAGGAAGAAAATGGGCGGACTGTCGCGGCACTATCTCCGACACGAAGTATCTCATTTGCAACGCCGACGAAGGAGACCCGGGTGCCTTCATGGACCGAAGCTTGCTGGAAGGTAATCCCCACAGCGTCATAGAAGGTATGATAATCGGAGCATATGCTATTGGCGCTTCGGTGGGCGTTATCTACGTCCGAATGGAATATCCGCTTGCCGTAAAACATATAAAAATTGCTCTAAAAAAGGCAAGAGAATACGGGCTGTTGGGCAAATCAGTCCTTAAATCTGACTTTCGATTTGATATTCATGTGTTTCAGGGAGCGGGAGCCTTTGTCTCTGGAGAAGAGACTTCTATGATGGCTTCCATTGAAGGCAGGCGCTCTTTTCCAAGACCAAGACCGCCTTTTCCCACTCAGTCCGGTTTGTGGGGAAAACCCACGACTATCAACAATGTGGAAACATGGGCTAATGTTACTCACATAATTGCGAAAGGAGCCGACTGGTATTCAAAGATTGGTACCAGGGACAGCAAGGGAACAAAGATATTCTCTCTGGTGGGCAAAATCAACAATACAGGCTTGGTTGAAGTACCTATGGGAATCACGCTGAGACAGATTATCTACGAAATCGGTGGCGGAATAAAGAACAAAAAAAAGTTCAAGGCTGTTCAGACTGGAGGTCCCTCGGGAGGATGTATCCCTGAGAATATGATTGATCTGCCCATAGACTATGAAACGCTGGCTGAGGCTGGTTCTATCATGGGCTCCGGCGGTATGATTGTGATGGATGAGGACACATGCATGGTGGATGTGGCTCTCTATTTCTTGAAGTTTACTCAGGAGGAGTCTTGTGGGAAATGTGTCCCCTGTCGGATAGGAACCGTGAAAATGGTAGAGATCCTGACTCGCATCACTGAAGGAAAAGGAGAAGAAGGAGATATTGAAAGGTTAGAAAATCTTGCCAGGACCATCAAAACACTTTCGCTTTGTGGGTTAGGACAGACTGCTCCGAATCCGGTGTTAACGACACTCCGCTATTTCAGACCAGAATATCTGTCGCATGTGAAGGAGAAGCATTGTCCGGCTGCAGTCTGCAAGGAACTATTCGAATACCGAATAATCCCGGAAAAATGCACCGGATGTCAGCAGTGCGTCAAGGTGTGTCCCACAGATGCTATTACTGGAGCCAAGGCAGAATTACATATCCTTGATCCATTAAAATGTATTAAGTGCAGAGCCTGTTATGAAATCTGTCGTTTCGACGCTATAGTCGGTGATGCTGTTCATCATCAGGTACAAACGGAGAATCTCTGATGAGCAAAGAGAATAAAACGGTAACTATAAATATTGACGACCAAATCCTTGAAGTGGAAAAGGGATTAACTATACTTCGGGCTGCCGAACAGAATAACATCTACATTCCTGCACTCTGTTCCCACAAGAATTTGACTCCTTTTGGAGGATGTCGCATGTGCATAGTGGAGGTGGAGGGAATGAGCGGTTTCCCCACGGCCTGCACCACACCGGTCGAGGAGGGAATGGTAATAAAGACTCATACCGCTCAAGTTCAGGCATCGAGAGTGGAGATTTTACAGCTGATTTTGAGCGAACATACTTCAAGCTGCCTGATATGTGAAGAAAAGGATGAATGCAAAGAATACATGGGCACCATCCGGAAGGCTGGTGTGACCACCGGATGCCGGTATTGTCCTAAGGATGGTCAGTGCGAACTGCAGGACCTGGTTGAGAAACTGGGTGTGAAAGAGATTAACTACCCCATCTATTATCGCAATCTCCGGGTGGAAAAAGATGACCCCTTCTATGACCGGGATTATAACCTTTGTATCCTTTGTGGAAGATGTATCAGGGTCTGTCAGGAGATTCGCATTGCTAACACCTTGGCTTTTAAACAAAGGGGACCCAAAACGGTAGTCGGTCCGGCTTATGACCGCACTCATATCGATGCGGGCTGCGAATTCTGCGGAGCATGCGTCTCAGTTTGTCCTACCGGTGCTCTCTCGGAAAAAGTTAGTAAGTGGGAGGGTAAAGCGGAACGAGAGGAGCTCACAACATGTCCCTTGTGTGGAGTGGGATGTCAAATCCGCCTTTTGATAAAGAAAAATGAAATCATTGGAAGTCTGCCTGCGGAAGACCCGTTGGTGAATAATGGACAGCTTTGTGTCAAGGGAAGATTCTGTGTTGCCGAACTGGTAAATAACTACCAACGTTTGAGGAAACCATATAAGACCCAGAACGGCACTAAGGTAGAAATCTTTTTGGAGGAAGCTGTCGAGTTGTCGGCTGAAAAACTCTCAGCATGCTCACCTGAACAGTTTGGAATGCTTGTTTCGCCCAACTGTTCCAATGAAGATTTATACATCGCCCAAAAATTTGCCCGTGTCGCCGTGGGTTCACATAATATTGATACCACTGCGAGAACCTTCTATGGAACCGGATTCAACGCATTCTTGAACCTTATGAGAATGGCTGTTCCTCTTTCGGACGTTCTAAAAGCCTCAATAATCCTTTGTATCGGGCTGGATACAAGGTTCGGAAGGTCAGTAGTGGGTGTCGAACTCCGAAAGGCAGTTGAAAGGGGGGCTAAAATTATTACCATCAATCCCCGCCATCATAATCTCACAATGATCGCCGAGAAAGAGTTTCAACCTGTTCCTAAAATGGAAGTTAATCTTCTCAATTCACTTGTAATGTTGACAGAAAAAAAGAAAACACCGACTTCACAGTTCAGGTCAAAGAGAACGACTGGAAGTCTCAGTGGGGAACTTTCCACGGTTGCTAAAATGCTTAAGGAAGCCTCCGCTCCTGTATTCCTTGTGGGTTCAGAATTTCTGCAATACGACGAAAGTCCGCAGATCCTTGAGGCAGTCGAAAAATTAGCCCGAAATGTTAGTGCCGGGATTCTTCCCTTGCCAGTTCAGAACAATCTATTCGGTTCCGTTCTCATGGGCGTTTACCCTGAATTTTTGCCCGGCGGGTTTTCTTCCACTGGTAAAGAAAGGATAGATAATCTCAGAAAAAGGTGGAGTGCGGATGTTCCTAATTTCTCTTCTCAGTGGAACGCAGAAACACTTTCATCGGGGTCGAGGATGAAGGTACTTTATTTTATAGGAGAGGTTCCGCCGAACAGCAGACCTCCATCGGATTTCTTGATTTTTCAAAACATTTATCCCCCGGATATTTCGTATGAACCCGACCTTGTCATTCCTTCTGCAGCCTTTACAGAGATGGACGGGACATTCATCAATGGTGAAGGGCGAATTCAGCGGGTAAGAAAAGCTGTGGACCCTCCGGGTGAAGCCTTACCCGATTGGGAGATACTCTGTCGAATCGCCCAGAAAATGGGAATAAAAGGATTTGATTTCTCCAATGCACGCGAGATTTATGAAGAAATCTCCTCTTTGATAAAAGGATTTGGAGACTTTGATAATACAAAACGCAAAGCGAATCCCATGATATGCGAAGGAGAGTTGAATATTCCTGAGACCAGGCCCTCAAGGACAAAGAAGGCAGACAAAAAGTTCCCATTTCTTCTCAGTGTTTCAGTCGGTGAGCATACTTATCGTGGTTTCCCACTCTCAACCTGGGTGGAGGGATTAAAAAAATTGTTTACCGAGGGTATAATAGACATAAACCCGGAAGATGCCAGAAAAACTGGAATATCCCGGAGTGATGAGGTCATAGTGACATCAGCCTACTTCGAGAAAATCTGGTCTGCAAATATTCTGAGTGAACAGACGCAGGGAACCCTTCACGTCACGCTGCCTCAGGGCGAATCCATTGGAAATAACCCACATCCAGTTAAAATAAGGAAGAAAGATGTTTAGACTGATAACAAACCAGATGATTGTGCCTAATATTCATCTCTTAACGCTGGAGGCTCCGGCTGTTGCACGTCAGATGAAGCCGGGTCAGTTCGTGATTTTGCGTGCCGAGGAAGACGGAGAAAGAATACCAATCTCCGTCTCTGACTGGGATGCAGAAAAAGGGACTGTAACTGTTATGGTTATGAACGTGGGTATCACCACTGATAGACTGGCATCACTTGAAACTGGAATCAGCATTCCAACTGTGGTGGGACCACTTGGTAATCCAACGAAAATTGAGAAATTTGGCACTGTTCTGTGTCTTGGCGGATGCTATGGGATTGGAAGCATTTTCCCGATTGCCAGAGCACTGAAAGAGAAAAATAACAGGGTTTTCACAGTTATCGAGGCCAGAAGTTCATACCTTTTTTACTGGGAGGAAAAACTCAGAAAAGTTTCTGACAGAATTGTCCACATTACACGAGATGGAACGAAGGGCTACCGGGGACATGTGGGAAGACTTCCCGAAATCATCAAGTCATTTCAAGAGCCTGTTAATAGAATCATCATTAACGGATGCACCTTCCTTTTGAAGAGAGGGTCGGATGTGAGCAGACCTCTGGGCATAGAAACTGTGGTCAGCTTGAATCCAATAATGATCGACGGAACTGGAATGTGCGGTGTGTGTCGTGTCACTGTCGGTTCTACAACAAAATTTGCTTGTGTGGATGGTCCCGATTTCGATGGACACCAGGTAGATTGGGCTGAACTTTTGCAAAGGCGAAAAACATACATGAAAGAAGAGGTTATCCCTCATAGGACAAGCAGGTGCGAAGAGCACGCCAGAAAATCTTAGGAGATTAAGTTATGTCTGAACCGAAGCCGAAAAAGGTGGACTTGAATAGAAGGGGAATGCCCAAACAACTCCCAGAAGTGCGACGGCACAATTTCAACGAGGTGGCACTGGGATATCCTGTTAAAATTGCTGTGGAAGAGGCAGAGCGGTGCCTGCAGTGCAAAAAGCCAAAGTGTGTTTTAAAGTGTCCGGTGGAGATAGACATCCCAGGTTTTATAAAGTCTATTTCAGATAGAAACTTTACTGCCGGAGCCAGGATACTAAAGCAGAAAAACTGTCTTCCTGCAGTCTGTGGTCGAGTCTGCCCCCAGGAGGAACAGTGTGAAGAAGCATGCGTTTTGCTAAAAAAAGGAGGTCAGATTGCAATTGGTCGCCTGGAGCGGTTCCTGGCAGACTGGGAGGCTGGGCAGGGAGAACTTGAGATGCCCAAAATTTCACCATTTACTGGAAGAAAGGTCGCCGTTGTGGGCGGTGGACCTGCGGGACTCACTGTGGCTGGCGATTTGATAAAATTAGGTCACCAGGTTACTATCTTTGAGGCTCTGCATGAGATGGGTGGAGTCCTGACTTACGGAATCCCGGAATTTCGACTTCCTAAGGCTATCGTGAACAGAGAAGTTGACTATCTCAAAAAACTCGGCGTCAAAGTAGTGAAAGACTTTGTAGTTGGCAAGACCAGAACAGTGGAAAGCATTCTGGAGGAATTTGACGCTGTATTTATCGGTTCGGGTGCTGGACTTCCCTGGTTTATGAAGATTCCCGGTGAAAATCTCAATGGTGTTTATTCGGCAAATGAATATCTGACCAGAATGAACCTGATGAAGGGTTTTCTATTCCCCCGGTTTAATACTCCCATAAAGAATCATAAGCGCGTTGCGGTTATCGGTGGCGGAAATGTGGCAATGGACTGTGCAAGAGTTGCCCTGAGGCTCGGGGCAGAAACCAGGATCGTATATAGAAGGTCAAGGAAGGAACTTCCAGCACGCTTGGAGGAGATAGAAAATGCTGAAGAGGAAGGAGTTGTTTTCGATTTTTTGACCCTTCCTATTAAATACGCTGGTGATGAAAACGGATGGGTGAAAGAAATCGAGTGCCTGAGAATGAAACTGGGTGAGCCCGACTCCTCTGGAAGGAGAAGACCCATTCCAATTGAGGGCTCTGAATTTACTCTTCCTATGGACGCTGTAATCTGCGCTATTGGTAACAGCCCCAATCCGCTCATCTCCGCCGTAACACCTGGACTGGAAGTGGGGAAGTGGGGAAACATCGTTGCTGATGAAGAGACTGGCAAAACATCAATGGAGAGGGTTTGGGCTGGTGGGGATGTAGTAACCGGCGCGGCAACGGTTATACTCGCTATGGGAGCTGGACGAAAAGCCGCCAGATCTATCCACGAATATCTTTCCTCTCTTTAAACAAATTACTGATAACAGAATATTATTTTGTCTGATTTACCAACTTTGAAGAACCTGCTTAACTGCGGCACTATAGTTTAACTAATACAGGGTATGGTTTTTCATAAAAATTTGTATGATACTATTGTTTTACTTGAACTTATTTATAGGATTGAAATCCTGAAGTTTAAGATTAATTTATATCTCCTCAAACTCATACGAAAACAATTTTATAGTGTGGTTTGATTTTGGGTCCATAACCCAATTCGTGTTATTGGGTAATTTTTTAATAAATACAATTTCTCCCCTCTTTAGTTGGCAGTTCGATATATAAGAAAGGTCTTTCAATAATTTTGCTTTAAATATTTTCATAATATACCTCTTTTCTCGCACTTTAATCTTCTAAGAAAGATTGTTATTTATAGTTTACATCACAAGTAATTATATAAGATTTATGAATTTTGAGTTGACAACTAATTTGATGAAATAGAATTGTAATTCTTTTATTCTATCATAATTAATAATTGCAACTTTCGTGCCACCTTGATAATAACAAATACCCGTATAAATTAGTTCCATAAATTTGTATTATTGTTAACATTTTGTCATAAATTTATCAAAATTTTTAATAGTAAAAGAAAAATTTAATGAATATTTGTAAATTATTTTAATTTTTGTGTCTATATTTTTACAGTTCTCAAATTACTGCTTGCGAAAGTGTTCTTCACCTTCGCCAGCAACAATACACCCAAAAATTTGACAGTTAGGTTTAATAATATATTGTTAATGTGGGTAGGGCAGACATTCCTGTCTGTCCATTTAAAATTATTGTCCATCAAAAATATCCTTCTTAATGGTAAGAAATTGTAAATATACTATTTAACTGTATTTCTGCCCATTACTAAATTATAATTTAAAAATTCGAGAATTTAGTTATAAAATAAAATTGACAAAATGATTAATTTTCATTATATTCAAATAATTATGTTGGTGAAGGTGTTCTTCACCTTCACCAGCAGCAATATTTAAATAATTTACAAAACTGCAAAATATATTGAATTTTTAAAATTTGCTAAGGTTTTGTAAATAAAATATCTGGGCGATTAGCTCAGTCGGTTAGAGCGCTGGTCTCACATGCCAGAGGTCGTTGGTTCGATTCCAATATCGCCCACTTTAAAGGTTTATTTAGGGATTATCATAATATCCTTTAAACCTTTCCCGTGAGGAAGGAAAGGATGTATTAATAAAATAGGTCTTCTCTTTCTCTTTGGGAAGGGAAGGCTTTTTTATTTTGTTATCTAAATGTTTTTTTTGATTAAGATTTAATAAATTATATTGCTAAACGTGGGAATATATTTCTGATGGCGAAGTGTTCTTAACATTCGCCAGCAGTTAATAAAGATTAATAAAGATATTTCAAATATGTGAAAATTTACATGAAATTACTTAATTATCACAAAAAATCAGAAAAACCTGAGAATATATAAATGAAAGTACAGATTAAATCAAAAATAATGGATGACCAGGACCTCGGAAGAACCATAGCTCGACTTACTCACGAAATTCTTGAAAAGAATAAAGGACATGAAAATATAGTAGTAATCGGGATGAGAACAAGGGGCGTTTATCTTGCAGAGCGAATAACCAAAAAACTCAAGGAGGTTGAAAATAAAGAAGTTCCATTAGGAATCCTTGATATTACTTTATATCGGGATGATTTTCGAACCGTCCTCAAACAGCCAAAGGTTCAAATTACTGATATTCCATTCTCTATTGATAATAAAAATATTATTCTTGTGGATGATGTATTATATACAGGTAGAACAGTTCGTGCTGCTTTGGATGCACTTATGGACTTTGGAAGACCTGCCAGCATCCAGTTGGCTATACTTGTTGATAGGGGGCATCGCGAACTGCCTATTAAAGCGGATTTTATTGGAAAAAATGTCCCAACATCTTATGGAGAGGAAATCAGAGTTCATTTGAAAGAAATAGATGAGGATGATGGAGTCTTTTTGGTCGATATATCTTAAATTGTTTAATTTTATGTTGTGGATAAAACTTTATTAAAAATATTTTTTAGACAAAATCTAAAATTGAAAAGTAATTTAAAGTTTTTTCCCCGAGTACTCGGGGAAACCGCTATAGCGGATGAGCAACTTTTTTTTAAAAAAAGTTGCAAATTTAATAACTTGTTAAAGTTTCATTTATAAACTTATTGAGGCTTAAAGATAAAATGCCGTTATCAAGTAAACATTTATTAGGTTTGGAAGGGGTAAGTAAAAAGGAAATTGAATTAATTTTTAAGACTGCTGATATATTTAAAGAGGTTTTAGAAAGACCAATAAAGCGTGTGCCCACTTTGACCGGCAAAACAGTTGTCAATCTCTTTTATGAATCTTCTACGAGAACAAGAATCTCGTTTGAACTGGCAGAACGAAGACTATCAGCAGATATAGTTAGTTTCAGTGCAAGCACCAGCAGCACTTCAAAAGGGGAAACCTTAAAAGATACCGCAAGGAATATAGAAGCTATGAAAATTGACATTGTAGTGATTCGTCATTCAGCACCCGGAGCACCACTTTTTCTTTCTAAGATATTAAATTCATCAATAATAAATGCCGGAGATGGTGCACACGAACATCCGACTCAGGCTCTTTTGGATATGTATTCGTTGAGAGAGAAGTTTGGGAAACTTGAGGGATTAAAAGTTCTTATTGTTGGAGACATCTCTCACAGCAGGGTTGCTCTATCCAATATTTATGGTATGACTACTATGGGAATAGATGTATCTGTTTGCGGTCCGGCGACATTAATCCCGAGGGAACTTGATAAACTCGGTGTGAAAATTTTTTATAATCTCGATGAAGCAATAAAGCACAAGAATGTTATAATGGCTCTGAGAATTCAACTCGAAAGACAAAAAGTCGGTCTTTTCCCTTCGACCAGAGAATATTACAATTATTTTGGAATTACTAAAGAAAGGCTTAAAAGTGCAAAAAAAGATGTTGTAATAATGCA
The DNA here is from genome assembly GCA_030616165.1 of bacterium. Taxonomy (GTDB): domain Bacteria; phylum SM23-31; class SM23-31; order JAUVVT01; family JAUVVT01; genus JAUWXV01. The sequence goes on from JAUWXV010000023.1 coordinate 18,851, forward strand.
CCCGGGACCCATCAACAGGGGGATTGAACTCGACAGCGACATAGCAGACAGCAAATATTCCATTATCCTTGAACAGGTTGCAAATGGAGTAGCAATAAGAATGGCGATTCTCTATCTTTTGAGTGGAGTTGAAAGCAGCTTAAAAGTGTAACCTTAATATATTGATTTAGTTTAATTTCCACAAATATGTAGGGACAACCCTCGGGTTGTCCTTGATAAATTTTCATTTTTTGCCTCTTCATCTTGAAAAGGAAGTAAGCAATCTGAAGGAACCGCCTATGGCTGGTAAAACTTACTATTATCCCAAATATTTGGGATAGGTATAAGGTTTCTTTGCCTACTTTCTTTACAAAGAAAGTAGGTAGGACAGACATTTATGCTTGTCCTGTGGGCTTGCCTTGTGGTCTGTCCTCATTTTAAAACAGTTCAAAAGTTTATATTTTTATATACAAAATTTAAATATGGGTGAGAAATTGAATATCTATAGGAAAAAATTTAAAGTTGCGGATTGTTTAGAGCCGTATTTGCTTAGAGGCGGTAAATATTGGGATATAAAGACTTCAAAGTTTATTAATGCTGATATAATAATAGAAAATGGGATTATAAAAGATATAGGTAAATTTAGTTCTTTTAATGGAAAAGTAGTAGATACCTCCGGACAGGTTATATTTCCGGGATTTATAGATATACATGTTCATTTTAGAGAACCGGGAAGGGAAGATGAAGAGACTATCTCAACAGGTTCAACGGCAGCAGCAGCAGGAGGATTCTCAGCGGTCTGTCCTATGCCTAATACAGATCCTGTTATCGATAATCAGGAAATGGTAAGATTTGTTCTGGAAAAGGGAAGGGATTTGATAACAGATATATTTCCAATTGGGGCAATTTCAAAGAATTTGAAAGGAGAGGAAATTTCCGAAATTGCAGATATGGTAAACGCTGGAATTGTGGCGCTCTCTGATGATGGTTTTCCTACTGCAAATTTAGGGATGATGAGAAGAAGTATGGAGTATGCAACTATGTTTGATATTCCCGTGATTCTCCATTCTGAAGAAAAAGCACTTTCGGGAGAAGGCGTTATGAATGAAGGGTATTATTCCACAAAACTTGGACTTGCTGGAATCCCATCAATATCAGAGGAAATTGCTGTAATTAGAAATATTATGATTGCTGAATATACGGGATGCAGACTTCATATAGCTCATGTTAGCACAGCCGGGTCTGTTGAAATAATAAAAAACGCCAAAGAAAGAGGTGTTAGAGTTACCTGTGAAGTAACGCCACATCATTTAACATTGACCGATAAATGCACTGAAACATTTGACCCGAACTTTAAAATGAATCCTCCATTGAGAACAGAAAAGGATGTTGAAGTAATTAAAAATGCTCTGAAAAACGACGTCATAGATGTCATTGCAACTGACCATGCGCCGCATTCTATTGAAGAAAAAGAGGTAGAATTTGATAAAGCTCCTTTTGGAATTATTGGTCTTGAAACTGCATTCGGGATAATAAATGAAAGGTTAATCAATAAAAATATCATAACTTTTGAAAAACTAACAGAAAAATTAATTATAAATCCGAGGAATATTTTAAAGTTAGATATACCTGAAATCAAAAAAAACAATAGAGCAAATCTTGCAATTATTAAACTCGATAAAAAATGGACTGTTGAAAATGGAAACTTTTTTTCTATTTCGAGAAATTCACCTTTTGTAGGAATGAAACTTTCTGGTGAAATTAAGGGAGTTTTCAATAAAAATAAAGTATGGATTAGATAATATATATAATTTAAAAATATCAAGAAAATAAGTAGATAAATTTAAGAATAATTTAACAGAAACTCATTAATACTACTTTTTATTTTTTTAATTATAATTAATAGCAACAGATATCTTTTATTATTAAAAATTTAATTTATTAAAAAATTACAGAAAGAATAACAAATAAGTACTTAAATATTTTTACTTGACATTATTGTTTAATATTGATAAATTTAAACTTATATAAAATTAAGGCAAATAAATTGAAGACTTTTGTTTATAAAGGAGAATATAAAGACCGAAAATGGTTTTTGGTTGATGCAAATGGGAAAGTTTTGGGACGAATAGCAAGTAGAATAGCATCAATATTAAGAGGTAAACATAAACCAATTTATACTCCTCATCTTGATTTGGGTGATAATATTATTTTAGTTAATGCTGAAAGAGTCCGACTTACAGGAAAAAAGGCTAAAAAAAAGTTATATTACCACCATACTGGTTATCCCGGGAGTTTAAAATCGGCAAGTTTTGAAAAACTTATTAGAGAGAAACCTGAATGGGTTATCTATCACGCTGTTTGGGGTATGTTGCCGCACAACAAACTTGGTCGGAAGATGGTAAAAAAATTGAAGATATATAGAGGCAGTGAGCATCCACACGCAGCCCAAAAACCACAAGTTTTAGAAATATGATATATTTAAGCAGTTATATGAAACACAATAAATAAACAGACAACATGATTAAAAATTTAGAAAAAAATGGTTTATAATTTTTTATGAGATTCACACGCTTCACTCGCAATGACAGGGGTAACGTGTCATTGCGAGGAGTCCCGATTACTCGGGACGACGTGGCAATCTCAACAACATCTTATATCATCTTATTTAAAACGTTTATAAATAATTAAATTGATGGATTATTAAAAATTATTTAGGAATTTTTTATGGAATTATATTCAGCAACAGGTAGAAGAAAGACTTCAATTGCAAGGGTGCGTTTGAAAGAAGGGAAGGGTGAAATAATTGTTAATAAAAAGTCTGGATTAGATTATTTTCGAAGAGAAACATTGATGATTTTGATAAATCATCCTCTTAAGGTTTCTAACTGCCTGGGTAAGTTTGATGTAATAGCAAATGTTGGGGGTGGCGGCCTTTCAGGTCAGGCTGGAGCGTTAAAACTTGGTATTGCAAGAGCTCTGGTAAAGTCTGATGAAAAATTGAGAAAAATTCTCCGCTCTGAGGGGCTTCTCTCCAGAGACCCAAGAATGGTTGAAAGAAAAAAATACGGACAGAAAAAAGCCAGAAAGAGATTCCAGTTTTCAAAAAGATAAAATTCAAGAAATTTTTTATTCTATTAATAATAAGCACTACTTTATTAAATTGGTTTGAATATTTCTCTATAAAATTCAGATGCATTCAAATAGTAATTAGAAATTAAGAGAAAAAATATATGGCATCAGTTACTATACAGGAATTGCTAATAGCAGGTGTTCATTTTGGACATCTAACAAAGCGTTGGGATCCCAAAATGAAAAAATATATTTTTATGGAACGCAATGGGATATATATAATAGATTTAAAGAAGACTAAAGTCTTAATAGATGAGGCGTGTAAGGCAGTTGCAGAAGTGGTTGAAAAAGGTGAAAAGATATTATTCGTCGGAACGAAAAAACAGGCAAAGGACACTATCCGCTCTGAAGCAGAAAGATGTAATATGTTCTATATCGCTGAGAGATGGCTTGGTGGGATGCTGACAAATTTTGCCACTATTAAAAAAAGTATAAGACATTTGAAGTCTCTGGAAAAGATGGAAACCGATGGAACTTATGAAAAAATAACTAAAAAAGAAATTGGGGTAATTGAAAAAAAAAGATTAAAACTTAAAAAGGTTCTGGAAGGGATTGTGGAGATGAACAGACTCCCGGGAATGATTTATGTTGTTGATACTAAAAAAGATGCAATCGCAGTCTCGGAAGCTCGTAAACTTGAAATTCCAATCGTTGCAATACTTGATACTAATTGTAATCCAGACTATATAGATTATCCTATACCGGGGAACGATGATGCATATAATTCTATTAGTTTAATAACAAAAGCAATAGCAGATACCATTGTAGAGTGTGCAATCACCAAAGAAGTGCTGGAAGAAGAAGAAACTTAAAACATGTTCTTCTATATTTAGCTGGTAGGACAGACATTCCTGTCTGTCGAATTGGCAGACATTCTTGTCTGGCCAGTTAGGTTCTGTTCAATAAAAAATGAAAAATAGGATATTCTATTAAATTAAGACTAAAAAGTATATAGTTTAATTTCTAAATACTAAATTCTAAACAAATTCCTGTCTGCCGACAGGCAGGCAAATGAAAGAAATTCAAAACGATATAAGTTCAAATTCATAACAGAAAAGTTAAAATATGTTTATAAAATTTGAGATTTGAATTTTGGATTTATTTAGATATTAGGGTTTAGGATTTAGGATTTATTATTTTGTGTGGCTGTTTTTCTAATGGGAGAGGAAGGTGAAAGCAAGTTGCACTTTTGAACAAAGTTTTAGATAAAAAATTCATAGGAGATTCGGATGGGAATATCGGCTTCTCAGGTAAAAGAATTAAGAGAAAAAACAGGTGCGGGTGTAATGGAGTGTAAAAAAGCTCTAACCGAAGCAGATGGCGACGTTACAAAAGCGATTGATATTTTGAGAAAGAAAGGAATTGCAGCTGCCCAGAAAAGATTAAGGAAAACAACATCTGAAGGCGGTATCGAGGCTTATGTTCATCCTGGTAACAGGCTTGGAGTTTTGGTGGAAGTTGGTTGCGAAACCGACTTCGCGGCAAAAACTGAAGAATTCAGAAACTTTGTGAAAGATATTGCTATGCAAGTAGCCGCTGCCAGTCCCATAGTTGTTATCAGAGAACAATTAGATAAAGATGTAGTGGATAAAGAGATGGAAATTTACCGTTCTCAGGCAAGAGAGTTAAAAAAACCTGAACATATTGTTGAAAAGATCGCTTTGGGAAAACTCGAAAAGTTCTACCAGGAAGTTTGCCTTATAGAGCAGCAGTTCATTAAAGACCCTGCTAAATCAGTTAAGGATATCCTGCTGGAATTAATGGGTAAAGTAGGCGAGAATATTTCTATTAAGAGGTTTACAAGATATAGATTGGGAGGAGATACTTAATATATTTTTAATACCATTCTTAATCTGATTCATATCCAATTTCTTGTATAGGTTATTTTCTGCAAAAAGTTCACATCAATATATAAAAATTATGTCTGAAATAAAATATAAGAGAATATTATTAAAAATTAGTGGGGAGGTATTATCTGGCGGAAAGGGATTCGGACTTTATCCAGAGATGTTTGAAAGGATATCGAATGAAATAAAAAGTGTAAAAGAACTCGGTGTCGAGACTGGTATAGTTGTTGGTGGAGGAAATATATTTCGGGGTTCAAACGAACAGTTCAATCTAATAGACAGAGCATCTGCTGATTATATGGGAATGCTTGCAACTGTAATAAATGCTGTTGCACTACAGAACTATTTGGAGAAGATGGGCATGTTTACTAGAGTTTTAAGTGCTATAAACATGGAGTCAATTGCTGAACCCTATATCAGAAGGAGAGCAATTAGACATCTTGAAAAGGGAAGGATAGTAATATTTGCAGCAGGTACCGGGAATCCATATTTTACCACAGATACTACAGCGGCTCTAAGGGCAATAGAAACAGAAGCTGAGGTTGTGCTGAAAGGGACAAGAGTTGACGGAGTTTATGCAACAGACCCCGAAATTGACCCCGGTGCTTCTAAGTTCAATGAAATGGCATATCTTCAACTTGTTAAAGATGGGCTGAAGATTATGGATAATACAGCAGTTACTCTTTGTATGAACCATAATGTCCCAATTATTATTTTTAATTTGCTTGTTAAAGATAATCTTAAAAATATTATCTTGGGAAAAAGTATAGGAACAATAATAGAGAACAAGTAATGCTTGAAGAGACTTTGTAGGACAGACATTCCTGTCTGTCGAATTGGCAGACATTCTTGTCTGTCCTGCTGTTGCAAAAACAATAGTGGAAAACAGGTAATGCTTGAAGAAATATATAAAGATATTAAAAGGCGGATGGAGAAGGCTTTAGAAAAGTTAAAGGAAGAATTGTCAAAAATTCGGACTGGAAAAGCTACGACTACACTTTTAGATGGAGTTAAAGTAGAGTATTATGGAAATAGGGTGCCTTTAAAACAGGTGGCTAATATAGGAACACCTGATATACATTTAATCGCCATTCAGCCCTGGGAAAAGGGTATGCTTGAAGAAATAGAGAAGGCTATACTGAAATCTGAACTTGGACTTGTTCCAACAAACGATGGTAATATTATCCGTGTTCCTATTCCCAAACTCACCGAGGAGAGAAGACTTGAACTGGTTAAACTCGTCAAAAAATTCGGAGAAGAATCAAAAATCGCTATTAGAAATATCAGAAGAGATGGAAATGATAAGGTGAAAAAAATGGAGAAAAATAGCGAAATCTCCGAAGATGAAATGAGAAAAGGTATAGATAAGATTCAAGAAACTACAGATGAGTTTATCGAGAAAATTGACAAAATTGTGAAATTAAAAGAACAGGAAATTATAGAAGTATAGCCTGAATCTGTTTTTTATAATTATTAAAAAATTTTTGTAAATTTCGGGTAATTGGCTGAAAATGTTAAAATTAATCTTTTAACTCGACATATGAGAAATAGGTTTAAAGTTTCTTTTCCGCCTGAGGCGGATCAGCCTTTGGCGGAGCACACTTTCTTTTCAAAGAAAGTGGATTTTCAAAAGAAAGTAGCAAATTTATAAAATATATAAATTTGAAATAAGCTAATCTTTGAAAGATTGGCTTTTTTTGTTTAATAAAATATTTTATTTTAACCTCACTACTCTTTGACTTTTTTAAAATATAATTAAATTATAAAAAATATATTCCTATATTTATGATAAAAGACAATATGATGGTAGGTCAGACATTCTTGCCCGCCTGTCTGCGGACACGGTCTGACTAAAATAACTGAGGGACAGACACAAGTGCAAGCAGGAATGCGAAATTTACTAAAGTAAAGTTATTTTATTACATTATGAAGCAAGAATCTATTTTTAAAAGAGTATTTTTAAATAATATAAAATTTTTTCGCTTTTGTTTACTTTTAAACTTAATTTTTTTATTGTGTTTTATTAAAATATCGAGTAAAGAGAAATCGGAAAATAATTTTATTTTTGTGGCATTTTTTGGTGGAAAGGGGAGTGCGGAGGGAGAACTTGAAAATCCTGCTGGAATAAGCGTTGATGTGAACGGATACATCTATGTTGCGGATGCTGGTAATCACAGAATTCAGAAGTTCTCCGAAAGAGGCGATTTTCTTGAATATAGGGGAGGATTTGGATGGAGTGGAGAGAATTTTGATAAACCTTTTGATATTTATGCTAAATCAGTACTTGATATTTTCGTGGTCGACCAAAATGCAAATAGAATTGTAAGATTTGATAAGGATTTAAATTATATTTCTTCACTTGCGGCTGATGATATTGAAGATAATGACCTCATTTTTGGGTATCCGTCAGGAATTGCTGTGTCCAAAAGGGGCGATATTTTTGTTGTTGATGGTGAAAATAAAAGAATAATAAAGATAAACAGTTTTGGAAATCCGGAGATGAGTTTTGGAGGATTTGAGAATCTTGATTTTAGATTAAACCAGCCGTTTCAGATTGCTGTGTCTCCAGATAATGAAATTTTTGTTTCCGATATTTCTCTAAAGAAAGTGATTGTATTCGATTATTTCGGGAATTTTTATTTTGAGATAGCAAGCAGTTCAATGAAATCTTCTGCAGGTATTGATATTGATAATGAAGGCAGATTATTTGTCGCCGACCCAGAAGCTGCATCAGTTCACGTCTTTGACGTAAACGGTTCATTTTTATTTACCATAAAAGGAAACGAAATCGGAGGAGGTGAAATTATCGAAGAACCTGTTGATATTGTTTTTTTTAAAGGACTGCTTTATATTGTAGACAATATACAAAATAGAATTTATATACTCAAAGAAAGAAATTGATGACATTTTTTAATAATAAAATTTTTTTTATTTTTATATTCATATTTTTTATTTGTATTCAAAAAACTCACAGTGAAGACAAAAATATAGTTTTCCCTTTTACATTAAATCATCAATTTAAGACCTTTTATGGCAATGGTAAGCAGAATATATTCAATCTTGAAAGTTACAGGATTATCAAAGATTCTGTCAATGTTTATATAAATGGTTTCAAGATAAGACCTGAAAAAAGATTCAGTATAGATTATGATACAAACAACTTAACCTTTTTTGATCCCCCGCCAAAAGGAAGCATCATCAAAGTCTATTATAGGGTAATCCCGATAAATCTTAAAAGTATTTATTATAACAGAGAGGGATTTGGTGTATCCACAGAAAAGAACTACTCTGTTAATAATCCAATTAAAAATTCTCCAATTGAGAAAGAGGTCGATAAATCGATTTTTGAAAAGAGCGGCAGCCTTATCCGTGGATTCAGTATTCACACTGATAGGGGCTTGACAATGAATTCTGGATTCAGGATGGATTTCAGAGGCGATATAGGAAAAAACCTTGAAGTAATTGCGAGCCTTACTGACCAGAATTCACCGTTACAGCCCGAAGGGAATACACAAACTCTGAGTGAAATAGATAGAATCTTTTTTAAAGTTCGTGGTAAAGGTTATGAAACGACGCTTGGTGATTTAAGCATCGATTATAATGGGACAGAATTCTCTAATTATCACAGGAAACTTCAGGGAATATCCGGAGGAGGAAAAATTGGTTCTAAAGAGTTTGTATTTTCTGCTGCTGTTTCAAAAGGGAAATTTAATACGAACAGATTTATGGGGAGGGAGGGGAATCAAGGTCCATATCAATTAACCGGGAAGAGTGGGGAAAAATATATCGTTGTTATCGGTGGAACTGAAAAGGTCTGGATTGATGGTGAATTAATGAAAAGGGGAGAGGATAATGATTACATTATAGAATATGCAAATGGACAAATCACTTTTACAAGGCACAGATTGATAACAGATGAGTCTCGGATTGAAGTCGATTTTCAATATACGGACGGAAATTCAAGAGAAAATATCTATTCAATAAAATCAGAAGGCAATTTATATGTAAAAGGGCTTAAATATAATATGACCCTTATTAAAGAAAATGATGTTCAGGATGAAAATTCCACTTTCTCTCTTTCAGATATAGATTTTAATCCAAATTCGCTGCAAAAACTTCAAAAGGATGGGAATAATTATTATCAAAGCGGAGTTTCTTATGTTGGTCAGGGTAATGG
>JAUWXV010000027.1 GCA_030616165.1 bacterium
TTTTAAATTAGGGTTCAATAAATCGAATCCTTACATTTAACAATAATATGTTAATATAAAATTTGTTAGGGCTTGATTTATCAAGTCCTATTTAAATATTTCCTAAAAATCCCATCCGAAAAAGAATTGAGTAAAAAGTCCACGTTGAAAAGACTTGAAATTATTTTCGATTCTTTTTCCAACATCAAACCTTAACACAAAAAACCCAATATTAAATCTTACTCCTGTTCCCACACTGCCAAGCAGTCCATCAAAATTGTCATTCCACGCATTCCCCACATCAAAAAAGAGTGCACCTCTGAAAGAAGGAAACGTGAACCCTCCAAATGGAAACCTAAGCATAATAGCATCAATGAGAGGATATCTCAGTTCGGTACTTATCAGTCCTAACCTTGTTCCCCAGAGGCTGAATCTTCTATATCCTCTCAAGTCCCAGCTTCCACCCATATAAAACCTCTGCGGTTCTTTTCCGTGATTCATCAACAGCATTGTACGAACCGCCAATGCCGATCTTAGACCAATTCTAAAATACCTCCGATAATCTAAATTTATAGTCCAGTAACCAACGTTTGAGTAAACAAGGTCTGTGGTATAGCCCAGAGTCATTATATATCGCTCGCCATCAAGCGGTCCAGAGGGTCCCCAAAGCGAATTATCCTTCACAAATGAACCAAAGTTGGATATTAAAAATGCCTTTCTTCTATTAAATGAACCATAATTATATTCCCTGTCTGAACTTGTTAAAGTAATATTAGCCTCGACCCGCTTAAATTGGGAAAGCGGATACCTCAAAGTAAAGAACCCTCCATACCTTTCTTCAACATAATAATCTAAAAAACTTGTATAGTCTAAATAATATCTGTGGTAAAAGTGGAAAAGTCCATAGAAGAAATTCTTACGCCTCGCAAGGGAAATCCGCGTAAGAGCAAAGTTGAAACTGTTGAAAAAATCATCGCCTGTCTGAGCATTGTTATAAATCAGCATATTGTAATGATCATTCCCAAGCATATCAGAGACCGCAAAGGCAGTTCCACCCATAGTTCCGAAAACAGGGTCCTGAGAAATTTGTCCCTGTGCTATATCCAGATTATAGTGTTTTTTATATATTGAAGTATTTTTCTCGCTTCCGGGAATCTTTTCAGGAATCCAGGCAATGTGTTCTATTTCTTGAATTGAATGGACCGTTTCATCTTCCATTGAGAATTTGTTTTTTAAATCTTTAATCATCTGAACCTGAAATCCAAAGTTCTCAAAAGATGTAAATAGCAAACCTCCATTATTCACCCAGGCAGGATCAAATGTTGCGGTAACCATATTAGTGATTTTCCTCAAACCACGATCAGGCAAAGTAAAATTTGAGACCCTGTATATACTGCTCTGCGGTTTTTTTAATAGTGAAACCTTATATATTGCAACTTTATCCTCTTTTTCAATTTTCTCGATAAACTCAGTACTTACTACCCAGATGTTGGTTGATTTTTCACGGTCAGAAGTAAATGCAATATATTTATTATCCGGCGACCAGGAAGGAGAATAATCATTATGTCTCCCATAAGTTAAATAATTTATAGAATTATTCTTCAAGTCATATAAAAATAGATTATAAAATCCCTCATTCCCAAAAGTAGTGCGGTCTGAACTGAACGCTATATATCTTCCATCCTTTGACCAGGAAGGATCATTGTCATCATAAAAATCATCAGTTAATTTTATCAGTTCTTTACTTTTAATATCCACAATATAAAGGTCTCTATTTCCTGTTTCATTTAACCCTGTAAATATTATTTTTTTCTCATCTGGCGACCAGCAAGGAGATGCAAGAGATATAAGTTCCTTAAATCGGAAGCTATCTACTATTTCACCCTTTTTAATATCGTAAAGATACAATATATCTTGTTCACCACTTTTCGTTACAAATGATAAAATACTATTTTTATTAACATCTATCCTACTCTGAAAAAGATGAAACGTTTCAAATTCAGAACTCCTCTCACCCTTTATAATAATTTCTGATTCTTCTTTTTCATCACTCTGATTTAAATTTTTCATATATATATTAGTATAACCGGTTTTGTTAGATACAAACAGCACCTTTTCCCCATCATCTGATTTGTAATATACAGGCTTGCTGTTGTTTCCCAAATCGGTTATCTTTATCGCGCCCATACTGGGCATGTCTTCGGTATCAATAATAGGGTAATATTTTTTCTTAAGATAATAAATCCATTCGTTATTCAACTCTTTAAGTGTTTTTCCCATATATGTTAATTCAAATACTTTATCAATATTCTTTGTCCTCCAGTAATTTTCCATTATCAGAAGTATTTTTTCCTCACCATATTTATCAGAGAGAAATCTTATAAAACTTTCAGCTTCTTTATACATAAGATAAGAACCCGATATGGAATATATGTCAGTAATCGGGACTAAATATCCATTAAGCACTGCGTCCCGCATTACCATTTCAGACTGCATATCCCAATCACCAGACCATGCCTCGGCAAGTCCTTCTGTAAACCAGAGTGGAAGTACCGAGCGCGCAAACTGCTTATGAGCACGGTTTACACTGCTGAGTTTACTATGCATAAATACATGAACAAGTTCGTGATTTATTACATTTCGGAATTTACTCATTGACCCCTGACTTGGTATAACAACTCTCCCTTTTAAATATTCAAAGAATCCCTGAACACCTTCGGGTAAAAATATTGGAATTACATTGGTCTGCTGAAAATGAATATGACTGCTGTAAAATATAAGTGGTATCTTCTTATCAACCGTATGATTAAATCTATCCTCAAGTTTTTTAAATGCCACTTCTGCATAATATGCCCCTCTCTCTGCAAGTTCTTTCATCTCCGGATAAAAGTATATATCTAAATGTTCAACATCAAGCACTTTCCACCCAAACTTTGTGTATTGAACCTTGTTCCTTCCAAAATAATCATATATCTGGGCAGAGATTCCTTCTGAAAGAAATAACGTCAAAATTAAAAATATCAAATTTCTCTTAATCATATAAAAAACCTATTTAAATTACAATTTTTACAAACTCTCTAAAATAAATAAAATTCTATTAATCGGATTTTTTAAAATCCTCCAAAATCTTGTTAAATATAACATTTCCACATTTTTTTAAATCTTCAATTGTTCCATTGTTTTCAATATTATAATGAGATTTAGACTTTTTTACTTCTGTTGATATTTGCGTTTTCATTCTTTTTTTAATCTCATTTACAGACATTCCATCTCTTTTGGATAACCTTTTTATTTGATTTTCAAAATTGGAATAAAGATTGATAATATAATCGAATTTATTTTCCACTTTTGCTTCGAATATCAGAGCAGCATCAACCACTACCATTGGGCTTCTATTTAATTTGAATTCATTTTTCATTCTCTTTTCAATCAGCCTAATCATCGTTGGATGAATAATTGAATTGAGTTTTTTAAGTTTTTCATGATTGGTAAATACAACTTCTGCCAATTTTATTCTATCAATCTTTTTATCATTTTCGAGAATATTCTCCCTAAAATGTTTTAATATTTCTGCAAAAACCTTTTTATCCTTTTCAAGAACTTCTTTTCCTATTTTATCTGCATCTATAACAAAAGCACCGAATTCTTTAAACATTTCTGCAAGAAGGCTCTTTCCACTCCCTATCCCTCCGGTAATCCCAACCAAAGGTACAGGATGCTTTTTTTTATTTTTTCTGACCACAGTATTAATATAATGGTTTTTCCAATTCCAAAAATTCTTTCTCAATTGCTCAACTTATCATACTAAACAGTCCTCTTTTATGTTTAAAACATATTGGAAAGATAATTTATTTTTGCTAATACTTATTAAATACTTTATTTTACACTAAATTAATTAAACTTCCGTTCCAAATTAATAATAAATAAACATAAAAATTTATCATCTTAAAAATCTTTTATCGATTTCAGATATTGGGATATTGATGATTGTCGGTCTTCCATGCGGACAGAAATACGGGAAATCAGTGGCAAAAAGCTCATCTATAAGGTTAATCATCTCTTCAATAGTGAGTCTATCTCCTGCCATTATAGCAGCCCTGCATGCGTATGAACTGGCAATCTTCTCATATATTCCGAAATCCTCCTTATCTTCCTTTTTATAAGAATCGATAATACCTTTTATTATCTCCTTTTCGCCTCCTTTCTTTAAATCATTTGGGACTCCTTCAAGTATAATGGTATTTTCACTGAACACCTTTATCTGGAAACCAATCATTGTCAAAAATGGGAAAATATCATCAAAAACAATCCTGTCTTCCAGTGAGAGATTCACTGTTACCGGAAATATCAAATGCTGAGACTCTCCGCATTTCTTTTCTTTAATTCTTTTCAAAATACGCTCAAAAAGGATGCGTTCATGGGCGATATGCTGGTCAATGATAATTATACCGCTTTTGATTTGAGAAAATATATACTTATTATGCATCTGCCATATCTTTTCTCTTTCAAAATATTCCAACTTTTCCTCTTTTTCTACCGATTTTTCACCCATTACCTCCCTGTCATAATTCATTTCAAATTGCACCTTAACATCATTCTGCTCATAAGGTTCAGGAATTGAATATTTTCTTTTCTGGAAAATTTTAGCCCCATTATCGAAGAAAAAGGTAGTAGGAGAAGATTTATCATCGCTTAACCTTTTTCTGAGCGATTCATAAATAAAATTATATATTCCCCTTTCATCTTTAAATCTCACCTCAAGTTTAGCAGGATGAACATTAACATCGAACCTTAATGGATTCAACTTAAGAAAAATAACAAAAAGGGGATAATCACCAGCAGATATTGAAGAGCCATACCCCGTAAAAACAGCCCTGCTTACTCCTTTATTTTTTATAAATCTATTATTAAGAAATAGATACTGTTCACCATACCAGCTTCCTACCAATTGAGGTTTACCTATATAACCTTCGATTTCGATTTCATCCTGCTTTTCGTCCACTTCTATTATCATATCAACAATATTTTCTCCAAAAAAAGTTTCCATCCTTTTTAAAAGGGTGCTTTTTTCAATCTGCCACACAAGGGCATCCTCACTGTAAATTGTAAAGTTTTTATCACAATTAGCAAGGCTCATCTGCTTAAAAGTTTTGAGAATATGCCTAAATTCAGTATTTTTTCCCTTAAGAAATTTTCTTCTACCAGGAGTATTATAAAAAATATTTCTAACATTTACAGTAGTTCCCCCTTCCCACGCTATTTTTTTCACCTCTTTAATAATTCCCCCTTCCACACGGACAAATGAGCCTTCTTTGTTATTTTTAAGTCCTGTCTTCATCTCAATCATAGAAACAGCAGCAATGCTTGAGAGAGCCTCTCCACGAAATCCAAGAGTTCTAATCTGCTCAAGGTCAGAATATCCCAATAGCTTGCTTGTAGAATGCCTCTCAAAACACAACAGAGCATCATCTTCACTCATACCAAACCCATCATCCGAAACCATTACACCACCTCGACCTCCATCTCTTACCTGAACAACAATTTTGTTACTCCCCTCATCAAGGGAATTTTCCATCAACTCCTTTAACACAGATGCAGGCCTTTCTACTACCTCCCCAGCAGCAATCCGATTTATAACTTCTTCAGGGAGTATTCTAATTTTATTGGTGAGATTAGACAATTAATTAATCACTAAATTTATTGTTTTTTTTAATTTTATATTTAATTTAATGTCAAAATTTACAAAAACAATATAACATTTTCAAGGGAAAATCTCTTTATTGAATAAATATTATTAATAATCTAATTTAACATTAAAATTTTTTTATATAAATCTTATATTTTATTTAATTCAAGAAGCCGCTGATACTTCGTTTTTTCCTGAATCTGGTATTGAACTTTTAACTCCTTGAAAAGAGCGTTCAATTTATTTCTTGCTTCTTTCTCATTTCCTGATTCAACTTCAATTTCATAATCTATAAACCCTTTTCCGAAGTTTGTCTTGTCTAGTTCAAATTTCATATCCTCATAATAGAAAGTCCTTCTTTCGGTTTCTGATTTACCAATTAAAATGAGTTTTGAATTACCAATTATATTTTCAATTATCTTTCCACATTCTGAACCTAATATATCAAGTATATATTTTTCACCTGTAAGAATCTTTTGAAAAGTGCCTAAATTACAAATCTCCTCAATCTCTTCAGAAACAAAATAACCATCATTGACATCTTTTTGTTTTTTAAATGTGATTAATACCTTCTCCTGTTCAATCCTTCCTCTCAAGATTGAATTGTTCATAAGAAGGAGCATATTTTCTGTGTCATAATAATGATTTTCCTGAATCGAGACAGTAAATCTACTTTTCTTTTTAAGAGCGTCAAAAACATCTATATAATCATCTTCATTTAATATTTTGTATTTTAATTCTTTTTCCATCTTTGAATGATTATATTAATTCGGTCAGACAAGAATGTCTGACCTACCATCTGCAAGTTTGTTTATTGTTTTATCTTATAATTGCCAGTTTTCCTTTAAAAGTAGTTCCGTTTCCCTCAACATAATAAAGATATACACCACTTGGAACTTTTTCACCGTTTTGGTTGTCGAGATACCAGTTAACCCCACCATCTCCATCGTTCTCTTCAAGAATTTTTATTAATCTGCCAGACATATTAGTAATCCATATCTCTGCCTTTTCTGTCAGATTTGCAAACGTTATATATCCATTCCCGCTCAACGAGTTATAGGGATTAGGATAGCTAAATACTTCTGATAAATCACTTTTGCTTAATAAAAGCGATATAGTATTCCCTTTTCCATCAACAATTTCTTTTCCTTCACTGCTCTTCAAATTATTAACAGTAATCAAATAACTTTTACCCAAAGCCCCCACCGGATACTTTGGATCAATCTTTAAAATAATCTCATCCGGATTTTTTTCATCAAATATAATCTCTTTAATTTTTAACTCAGGCTCAAAAAGATAATTTTCTTTCATTAGTATGGTAATTTTATCCATAGGAATATTGAATTTTAGTATTATGGAATTATTACTTCCTGCTTCGATATTGGTTATATACGGAGATCCTGGTTCAATCGAAACATAAAAATCCAACAAAGTTGATGATGTATCAATTGGGGTAAAATCAATATCCTTTAATTCTTTTGAAACCGCGATTTTATAATATCCACTCCCAGAAAATTCCGGCACCAAAGTTAATATCACCTCTCTCCCCGATTTGGAGTATGCAGCAGAAGAAACAGAAAAATTGCCGGGAGAAATTTTATATTTCGTCTCATCTATTACTTCCTTACTCATAGGTTCACTGAAGGTTATCTTTATTTTATCTTTAGGAATAAAATCCAAATTTTTAATAAAAGGTTTCTCATTAGGTTTTGCAGAAACTACAGCAGACTTAAGGCTCTCTTTTTGTTTAAACATACTATTAACCGCAGAAACAGAATACCAGTATATACTATCTCTTTTTAAATTTTCATCGTAATAATAATTTTCATTAACCGATGTAACCTTGAAAAGTTCATCTTCATTAAAACCCCGATAAATATTGAAATAGTCGGCACTGCTTGAAGATTTCCAACTAAGATAAATTCTGTCGGTATCAACAGGCACGACAGTAAGATTAAATGGCGGTAATGGTCTTTCTGAAACGATATTATTTTCAAAAGATACTATTTTCTCACCATCGTTAAAAAACAACTCGTTAACTCCATTGCCATCGATATCGTCGATTATGAACCTGCTGCATCTGCTTTTTTCATAATGCCAGACAATCTGATAATCATTTCCGTTATAGTCAACAATATACAAATCAGGATAGGCGGATATCACTATTTCCTTATTCTCATCATTATCGATGTCTCCCGAAAAGCAGCCGCTGTCGAATATACTCAAAGGATTATACCCAAGTATATTCTTTTCCCAAACTTTGTAAAAATCATTATCTCCTTTCGATTTAAAAATTGCATACGACCAGTATCTCATTTTTGGGTCGCTTGATTCGCTCGGATAATCCTCCGAGTGACAGCCTGCAATAAATTCCTCCATACCATTGCCATCAAAATCACCAGCGGAGATAAAATCGACCGCATCTATCTGGTCCAATCCATAACTCCATATATAATCAAAAGAACCAGTACCATTATATTCATATATATAAATATCACCGTCACTATCACCAAAAAGAATTTCACTTTTACCATCACCATCAAAATCACCAATTTCACACCTTGGGATGCCTGCACCATTAGTGCCACCTGTAGGATTAGGAAACGTGAATCTTACCGAATAATTATTATCACCCGTATTTTCAAGTAAAACAAATTCATTTTCAATTCTTGCAATCATTTCCTTTTTTCCATCATTATCAATGTCACAAAATTTACTTGCCCATAATCCTTCTTCTGATTCCCAAACTATCCCGGATGGAAACAAATTTTCTTCTTCAGCCTCGATTATCACACTCTTTGCACCCATCCCCCCGAGTATTTCACCCTTACCATCCATATCAAAATCCCCTGCATCCCTTGGAATTATCCTGAAATCTGTAGTTACGATAGGTGTAAATGAACCATTCTCATATTCAAATATTCCAAGTGTTCCAAATGAAAATTTATTCTCATAAACATTAGCAACTATCTCTTTTTTGTTATCATTATTAAAATCAGTTGTGACAGGCAAAAGAAATGAAGATGGTAAATAGTATCCCTCTTTTACCATTTCCCAACTTGAAAAAGGATAATCTTTATTTTCATAGATAAAATAGTCACCATTATTATCATACTTATTTTTCAATCCTTGTTCATTTTCAACCTCAACATAAAATTCGATTGTTTTATCTATTTCTTCCCCCGGAATTACCATTTTGTGAAATTTAACAGCATACTCCGATTCCTTTATTCTAAAATTTTCATCTGAATCCTTCTTTCTATAAAATATCCTGCATCTCGTGGGTTGTTCCGTTTCAAATCTGATAAAAGGTGAGATTTTATCTTTATCAATTATATCAGAATACAAAAAATTCTTGACTTCAGGATATGACCTAACAATTTTTACAATTACTCTGTCTTCGACTGAAGAGTTAGAATAGTTTTCAACAACGAGCCTTAAACAATATGTATCATCGGGTAGAGATTCGATATTCCAGTATCCAAGTGTATCTTCAACAACCTGACTTTTTATTTCTCTCTGAATTAGTTCCCAATTTTCTGGATTTTTCCCAATACCATAATAGAATGAGTAATGCTTCATATCCAGACCTGCTGCAGTTCCCGTAATGTCAATTCTCTTTTCTTGCGGATATATATTTGGCGTGTGCAGTTTAGCGACAGAAAATTTATTAACATTTAAAGCTTTCAACGCATTAACTCTTCCCGCGCCAAACCTGAAATCGCAGCCACCTTGCCCCAAATCATCAGCAGATAATAAAATTATAGAACGGACTTGCTCTGGAAAAAGATTTCCATTATGAGAAATGAGTAATGCAGCCAATCCGCTAACAAAAGATGCAGAAACAGATGTTCCACTTATAAATCCATAACTATTACCAATTTTCGTAGAATATATACTTGTACCCGGAGCGGTAACATCAACCGTATTTCCAAATGATGAGAACTGAGCGAGACTGTCATCTTCATTTACTGCTCCCACTGAAATAGTCTCGTCAAATGTGGAAGGATAGGTTAATCTATCATCCCCGTTATTCCCACTGGATGTTACAACCACACATCCATTATTATAAGCAAATCTAATAACATCCCCCAATACTCTGGAGTATATTAAATCCCCAAAACTCATATTTATAATACGAGCACCATTTTGAACAGCGTAAATCACTGCAGAAGCAATATCGTCATCCTGAAGAAATCCCTTTGATGTACCTGCACGAAGATTCATTATCCTGCATCCCGGTGCAACCCCAGATATACCATCACTGCCCAAAGCAGCAACAATACCAGCAATTGATGTTCCATGCCCCATTTCGTCCATTGGGTTATTATCAGGCTCAAGATAATCACCATCGTCCGGATAAGAGGGAACATCAGTAAAATCCCATCCCTGTATATCATCAATAAATCCATTTCCATCATCATCAATTCCATTCAAATCAGACGAATCTGCAATACCATTTTTATTCAAATCCTCTCCCGGATTTATCCAGATATTCTCCTTTAGGTCTTTATGAAGATAGTCTATTCCAGTGTCAATTATTCCAACCAATACATCCCTTGAACCCTTTTCAATTTCCCACGCTTCGTAAACATTAATTCTTTCTAAACCCCATTGCTCGTTTGAATCCGCATTATTTTTACTCTGATGGAGATGATAAAGATAATTTAACTGCGTATATTCTACTTCCGGTATAGAAGTATATTCTCTCAAAATATCATTAACATTAATAGAATTCTCAAACCTGATTAAATATATTCCATCGACTAATTCAGAAAAGTTATTCTTTTTTAATGAAACACTTCTATTGTATGGAATCAAACTTTTTATTTTAACTGCATTATATTTTTTATTAAGATTATCAACAGATACTATACCCATATAATTATCAAATAAATCTAATTGCGAAGAAATCTTTTTTAGATTTTCTGAAGATAGAGATTTTAGCTTAATAATTATTTCATTTGGAGTATATTCTTGCGAGAAAATAATTTTGACAAAAAATATATCTAAAAGCAAAAATAATAAAAATATTTTTTTATTTTTAAATAATTTTCGATACATCTAAAAAGTAATACGATATTATAATTATATTAAATTATGAAACTTCAGGAATTTTTTTAATTTGCGACTTTTAATAAAAAATAAATGTTTGAAAATACATTCCAGTATGTTCTATCGTTTTTGTTGTTTATATTTGGATAGACAAGAATGTCTGTCCTACTTACTTCTATGAAAAAGAAAGGCTCCGCCATAGGCGGATCTGCCTCTGGCGGAAAAGAAACTTTAAACCTATTTCTTGCGAAACAAGTAATAATGGCAAGTTTATTTACTTACTTTTTTCAAGTCTTTCCTGAATAAAATCTTTGAACCATCTTACATCTTCTTCTTTTTCAGCACTTAATTTACACCAAATGCGTTCGTCTTGGAGTATTCTAATAGTAGGAAGAATATGCAACGAAACCGAAGAAAAATCCCTGAGAGTATCATACCAAGCCCTTTTTTCATCTCTATCAAATGGATCATTATCATGCCTATTTAATTTGACACAAAGATTAATCCATTTGATTTTATCAAATCCCAGTCTCAATGTTTCAGGATAATTTCTAAGCGTAATTTCACGAGGCTTTGTAAAATGTTGAGATTCATCAACTTCAACTACAAATCCAGGATTTACAACATAGTAGTCCACATTCGGAAGTTTTTTTGCACGAACAAACTCTCTAAATCCTCTATAATTTTGTAGTTCAGTGTAAATTGTTTTTAAAGCATTGTAAAAATCGTACCCTTTATATTCTTCTAACTTTGATGGTAAATTCAGATTATATCCTATTTCTACCTCACCGTAATTTTTTGTCAAAAGTTCAAAAATCTTTCTCTTACATTCCTTGTATCGTTCACTATGTTTTTTCGTCATACTAATATACCTAAATCACACAATTACATAATAATTTTCTTATAGTTTTGATATAACATTATACCAAACTGTACAAAAGTCTAAAGATCTAATTTATAACGCAACTTCTTTGTAACAACCACAACTAATTTCTGAAAACCACCTTTTTTACACTTATTAATGTATTATCAATATAATAAGACAAATAATAATGGTAGGTCAGACATTCCTGTCTGACCATATTAAAAATTTATTAAAGTTAATTTAAATTAACTGAATTTCCCTTACGTTTCGGTTTAAAAAGCAAGACGGCTATTCTAATAAATGCTGTTGTAAAAAGTATGATTCCAGATAAAATGTTTAATATTCTATGCCACCATTTTTTGTAATATTTTTGAAGATATAAGAAAAAAGCAATATGAGAATGAAGAATCATTGAGTATCTTTTCTGCATTACGCTGTGTCCGACCAAATGATATATCTTTATTTCGGGATTAAAAACTACCTTGTATCCATTTTCTTTAAATCTTCTGCACCAGTCAACATCATTAAAAAACATAGTAAATCTTTCATCCATAAATCCAATTTCGTTTATAACCTTTTTTCTTCCCATCAGACATGAAGCCATAGGCTGGTCAACTTCCATTTTTGATTTATGGTCAAAGTATCCCATTCTCCACCTGCCAAATATTTTACTCCTTTTGAATAAAATACTCAACCCTGTTATCTCCCATAGAAGTGTCAAATGGTCAGGAAACTCCCTGCAGGATGGAATTATCTTATTTTCCATTGATAGATGCTGCGGGGCAACCAGACCGATATCACGACTTTCATTAAAAAAATCGATTATTCTATTAAAAAATCCATCGGTTATAAATACATCTGGATTAATAAGCAAAATAAAATCTCCAGATGCAATTCTTAATCCCTGATTTACTCCTCCTGCATAACCAATATTTTTTGAATTTTCTATTATTCTAAAGGTAGGGCTTTTCTGGCTGATAGGAAAAAAATTTTTAACTACCGTCAAGGTTTCATCTTCAGAATTATTATCTATAAGGATTAATTCAACATTGAAGGAAACAATATTATTTTTAATGCAGGAAAGACATTTTTTTATAACACCAGCACTGTTAAAAGTAACAATTATTATTGAAATATCAACCATTAACGGTATATATTATAAGTCATCTTAATTAATTTTATAAATCGGTGAGAAAATTCTTTATCATAAATCCCAAATTTCAAACACATATTAATTCTTTTGGAGATTTAGTGAGAACTGTGCAACCATTTGGTTGCACTACTACATCGTCCTCAATCCTGACTCCACCATAATTGGGGATATAAATACCAGGTTCTATAGTGATAACATTCCGTGAAATAAGCGTTTCATGATTAAGTTGAGATATTTTTGGCGTTTCATGAATTTCAAGTCCCAATCCATGTCCTAAAGAATGACCGAAATACTGACCGAATCCCTTTTCGGCTATAAAATTTCTTGCCACAGAATCAAGTTCACTGCAATTCATTCCCTCTCTTACAGATTTTACTGCATTCTTCTGCGCTTCAAGAACTGTGGAATATATTTCATATTCTTTTTTATTCGGTTTCCCGAGAAATACAGTCCTTGTCATATCAGAATGATAACCATTATATACACAACCAAAGTCTAAAAGAACAAACTCTCCCAATTTTAATTTATTTTTATCTGGTTTCCCATGAGGGAGTGCAGATTTGGAACCAGTTAAGACTATCGAGTCAAAGGCGTCCTTCTCTCCACCATATTTCTTTATTTTATATGATATTTCAGCAGATATTTCAATCTCTTCGATTCCTGATTTTAGCATGGGAATAATTTCATTGAAAATCTTATCACCAATCTTGGATGCTTTCTTTATATTTTCAATCTCTTCATCATCTTTTACACTTACCATCTTATCAATCAAATCATTAACTGGAATAAGGCATTCCGATGGAATAAACGCCAATAACTCCTGATAATCAAAAAAATTAATTCTTTTTGCCTCAAATCCTGCTTTTCTGCCCTTTAGTAAATTTTTCTCTTTCAATTCATCAAACAAATATTCATTTGAGATTAAAACATCAAAATCACGCACCTCCTCTTTTACCTGCTCCTGATACCTGAAATCAGTAATAAAATATCTTTCATCCTCAGCAATCATGCACAAACCGTTACTACCAGTAAATCCAGATAGATACCTCACACTTCGTGCATTTGAAACGATAAAACAATCAATTCCCAAACTATCAAACTGTGCAATTAATTTATCAATCCTTTTTTTCATTTTCAATCAGTTTTAAAACTTTACGAATTTTTGCACTTAATTTTTTATTATCAGGAACCTTTTCCCTTAATGCCATAAATACTTTCAAGGCTTCTTCATATTTTTTTTGAGATAAATAAATTTCCCCCAATGTCATAGTATTGAAATGACCGGTTATTTCAAAATCTTTATCTTTCCCAGGAACAAATTCCCCAGTTTTAAGCCCTGGTTCTTCTCTAAATTCTCTTTCCAATAATCCTTCTTTTAGTTCATCTTCCCGCAGTTCCATATCAAGTTTTCCTGTTTTCAACTCTTCTTCATCGCGGAGTTCTCTATCTATTTTGCCGGTTTTCAATTCTTCCTCTTCGCGCAGTTCCCCACTAATCTCCCCTTCTTTGAGACCTTCTTCCTCTCTAATAGGTTTTCTCTTAATTTGTGGAATCTCTTTTTCCTCTCTTAATTCCCTTTCAGGCTTTTTCTCTTCATCCATAACTTCTCCCACTAAAAAGGAGAGTTCATCTTCACCAGTTTCACCTGGAGGTTCCTCTTCCTTTTCGGTAATTTCTTCGCTTTCAATTTCTTCTTCCTTTTCGAACAAAGGTATATCCTCAAGTTCCAACTCTTCTTCCTCCTCCATTGTTCCTTCATCTTCCGTAAGTAAGATTTCTTCTTCTATATCTGATTCAGGTGCTTCTTTTAATTCTTCTTTTTGTTCGGGCTCAAATATGACCTTTTCTTCCATTGATTCTGGTTTCTGTTTCTCTTCTTCTGTCTCTTCTGCTAATATCTCTTCATCTTTAACTGATAAAAATTCAGTCTCACCCTCTTCTGGTTCCTTTTTCAATTCAGAGATTTCAGAAGTTTCCTTAAATATTTCCTCCCCCTCTAAAACATCCTCTTCTTCTATTACTTCCTCTGGCAAAATATCCTTGGGACTTTCTTCATCTCCTTTTTCCTCCTCAAAGACTTTCTCAGGTTCCTCGACTAAAAAAACATCTTCTTCTTTGGATTCAGGTTTTATTTCTTCCTTTTCTTCTTCAGTCAGTTGTACTTCTGGCATTTTTTTTTCTAAATCCTCGATTTCTTCTTCCACTTCTGGCGGTTTTTCCTCTTCAGGTTTTTCCTCCTCTTTGGTCGGTTCTTCTTCATCCTCTATCATCGGCAACTCTTCAATAACCTCCTCGTGTTTTCCCTCTTCTTCGACCAATTTTTCCTCTTCTTTGGGATGCTCTTCTTCAAACTCGATTTCTTCTTCGGCTTTTTCCGGTTCCTCTTCAAACTCAACCTTCTCTTCACCTATCACTTCCGGCTCTCCTTCTAAAGGCTGGGCTTCTAACTTTTCTTCTTCTGTCTCAGCCTGTTCTTCTACCTTCTCTTCTGGAAACTCTTCTTCAACTACTTCACTTTTTTCCTCTTCTACTAATTCCTCTCTTTTCTCTTCAGGCTTTTCCTCATCCTCTTTGATGGAGACCTCTTCTTCGGTTTTAATTTCTTCTTCAGGTGCTTCTTCCTCTGGCAATGAGGGTATTGGGGGAGTCTCTTCAGATTTAATTTCTTCTCCTTCTTCGACAGTTTGAACTTCCTCTAATGGTTCCTCCTCAACAGTTTCAATTTCTTCACCAATACCTTCTTGTTCTTCGAAATCTTCCTTTTCTTCTGTTGGTTTGGTCGTTATAGGTTCTTCTTCTAAAGGTTGCTCTTTTATAATTGTAGAAACCTCTTCTTCAGGAACTTCTTCTTTCTCTAAAACAGTTTCAACCATCTCTTCTGGTAATTCCTCTTTTTCCATTTCCATCTTTTCTGGTAATCCCTCTTCTTCCTTTTCCATTTCTTCAAGTTCTTTCTCTACCTTGCTTTTTTCCACATCTTCTGGCTGATATTCAGTTTCAACCCCTTCTTCAATTGACTCCTCTTCAAGGGATGGTAACGCTTCTTCAACAGGAGCTTCTTCAAACGTTTCAACTACTTGCTTAACCTCCTCATTTAAAGGGTCGAGTTTACTTAACTCCGTATAACTTTCTTTATAAAGGTCATCCATCCCTTTTTCTTTCATCACATCACCAAGCGCCTTATGGGCAGAAATGCATGTCGGATCAAATGTAATGGCTCTTTTTAATTCTTTTCCTGCCTCTTCATTCATCCCTAACATTCGATAACATTTACTTAACACTATATGAGCGGTATGATAATATGGGTGAATTTTAAGCCCATCCTCACAAATTTTTCTGGCTTTTTCAACCTCACCCATCTCAAGATATTTATCAGCAAGGCGTGCAAAGAGCGGTGAATTGGAATCTTTGGATATCTTCTTATTTAAATTTTTAATCTCTTTTTTTAATTTTTTTTGCAATTTTTTCTCCAATTTTTTCACTCCCATAATTTTAAATAAAAAAAATTTATACTGCTTTTTAAATCCAGAAAAGATTTACCATCCCGAGATTACCAAATTTAATACATCGGTAGAAATCTTATCCACCGCTTCATCAATACCCTCATCTCTTTGTGAAGGGTCAGAATAAGTTCCTCTTCCCCTTAAATTCTTTTTAAAAATGATTTTTTTAGACTTCCTATCCTGGTATTCCAATTTAAGATAAACATACAATTCAAATGCTTGAGCGGTTTCATCCGCTCTGAGAGAAACAGGGTTATCTTCCACTCTTTCAATCGTGCCTTTTAATATTGAATCCGCCTCTTCTGGAGATACGACTTTCAGGTTGTTATCTATAATAAATTTCTCTATAACTGAACTTGTGATCTTTTCTCTTATCTGAAATTCAGATGAAACATCATCAAAAACAGGTATGGCAATTGACCTAATCCCGGGATTCATCGACCCAGAAAACGAATAATACGAACAATAAATAAACAATATAAAAATAGAAACCGCTATCAAACCAAATATTTTAGACTTCATCTGATTTTTTCAAAAAATTGTAAATTTAACTCTTTAAGTTTTCTGTATAAAGTCCGCTCGCTTATTCCAAGTTCTTTTGCAGCCTTTTTTCTGTTACCTTTATACTTTAATAGTGCCTTTTTTATCAATTCTTTCTCGTTATTTTTTATAGAAATCTCTCCATATTCATTGTCCTCTTTAAAAGGGATTTCTTCTTCAAAAACATGTTCTCCGAATCTGGATTTTTCATCTGGGATATATCTTTGTTCTCCTCTATAATTTTCAATTATTATCCTTTTGATTTCTGATAATTCCGCCCCTAATGCAAGAAGTGTCCTGTAAATAAGTTCCCTTTCAGCCTGTTCAGCAGTAATCTTCAGAGGAACAGGCAGTGACCTATCAAACTCTGTCTGGTCTTTTATATTTTCTGGCAGGTCAGAAACTTTTATTACTTCACCTTTATTTAATACTACAAGACTTTCGAGTAAATTTTTAAGTTCTCTGACATTCCCAGGCCAGGAATACTCTTTAAGAAGATGCATAGATTCAGGTGAAATCCCCTTATATTGGATATTCATCTTTCTACAATATTCCTCTAAAAAGGCATTGGTAAGCATTTCAATATCTTCTGTTCTTTCCCTTAATGGCGGTATATATATTGTTACAGCTTTTAGGCGATAATACAAGTCCTTTCTGAATTCTCCCTTATTAACAGCGGTTTCAAGGTCTTTGTTTGTGGATGCAATAATCCTTGTATCAACATTAACTGCTGCAGTTCCTCCAACCCTCAGAAACTCGCGTTCTTCAAGTACTCGGAGCAATTTAACCTGTGTATATAGACTCATTTCACCGATTTCATCAAGAAAAATCGTTCCCTCATCAGCAATCTCAAAGTATCCCTTTCTCTTACTAACCGCACCAGTAAATGCTCCTTTTTCATGGCCAAAAAGTTCACTCTCAAGAATACCTTCTGGAATGGCACCACAGTTAACGGAAATCATCGGGCCATTCTTACGATTGCTTCTCTGGTGGATTTCTTTTGCTACTATCTCTTTTCCAGTTCCGCTCTCTCCTACTATTAATATCGATATATCAGTAGGTGCTACCTGTTCTATTATCTTTTTTACTTCAAGGATTCTATCAGATTCCCCAGTTATATCCCATTTATTATTTTCTTTAATATTTCCCATTTACCAAATTTATTTATTTCACAATAAAAGTTAAGCAATAACAATTTTAAATACATTAATATTATATCATTTCTTTAATTCTTTTTATTTCATCTCTGATTTTTGCTGCTTTTTCAAATTCAAGTTGTTTTGCTGCCAGTCCCATCTCTTTTTCAAGATGTTCAATAATATCTTCTCTCTCCATTTTTGTTCTATAATCTGTCCCGCCTTTTTCTCTTAGGAATTTTTCCGGAATCTCATCCGCAACTGAGGTCGTCATTAATACCTCATCAATTGACTTATATATAGACCTGGGTTCGATCCCCATCTTTTTGTTATACTCTTGCTGAATTTTCCTTCTTCTCTTGCACTCTTCAATAGTTTTTTTCATAGAATTTGTTATTTTATCAGCATAGAATATCACCATACCCGCTTTGTTTCTTGCTGCTCTCCCGGCAATCTGCATAAGAGACTTATCAGACCTCAAGAATCCTTCTTTATCCGCATCAAGTATCGCTACCAGCGATACCTCCGGTAAATCAAGACCCTCCCTCAGTAAATTTATACCCACAAGAACATCAAACTCTTTCAGCCTCAGATTTCTCAATATTTCTACTCTGTCCAGCACTGCTATCTCAGAATGAAGATACCTTACTTTTATATCAAGACCAGAAAGGTATTCGGTTAAATCTTCAGCCATTCTCTTTGTAAGGGTGGTGACAAGCACCCTTTCATTTTTGCTAACACATTTTCTGATTTCATCAATCAAATCATCAATTTGCCCTTTTACCGGTCGGACCATAATTTTTGGGTCAACAAGTCCTGTAGGACGAATAATCTGCTCAACAATCACTCCTTTTGACTTTTCAAGTTCATACTCGGCAGGAGTGGCTGAAACAAAAGTTACCTGGTTAATCATTGATTCAAACTCATCGTACTTTACTGGTCGATTGTCAAGTGCAGAAGGAAGCCTGAATCCATGTTCAACAAGAACTTCTTTTCTTGAACGGTCACCATTGTACATCCCATGTACCTGCGGAACCGTAACATGCGACTCATCTATGAACATTAAATAATCCTCAGGGAAAAAGTCAATAAGTGTATATGGTCTCTGACCAGGAAGTCTCCCCGATAAATATCGCGAATAATTCTCTATACCTGTACAATAACCTATCTCCTGCATCATCTCAATATCATAGTTTGTTCTCGTCTCAAGACGCTGTGCCTCAAGAAATTTTTGTTCACTCCTGAAATATTCAAGCCTCTCTTTTAATTCTTTTTTTATCTCAACAATTGCTCCTTCTAATTTTGAATACGGTGTAACAAAGTGCTTGGCAGGGAAAATAACTATCATCTCCTTTTCTTCGATTATCTGTCCAGTCAATGGGTCTATAATGCATATTCTTTCAATCTCATCTCCGAACATCTCCACTCTCACCCCCTTTTCCTCATAAGCAGGAAAAATCTCAATTACATCTCCCCTTACACGAAATACACCCCTATAAAAATCTATATTGTTCCTAACATAATGTATATCAATAAGTTTCACAAGTATTTTTTGCCTGTCAATGACTTCGCCCTTTTTTAAGATTAGAATCATATCAATATAATCCTGCGGAGAACCTAACCCGTAAATGCAAGATACCGAAGCAACGATAATAACATCACGCCTCGAAAGCAGTGAACTCGTCGCCTTAAGACGAAGACGGTCTATTTCATCATTTATTGAAGTATCCTTCTCAATATATAAATCAGTTTCCGGAATATATGCTTCAGGCTGATAGTAATCGTAATAACTGACGAAATATTCAACAGCATTATTAGGAAAAAGCCCCTTAAACTCACCATATAACTGAGCGGCAAGTGTCTTGTTATGTGAAATCACCAGAGTCGGTTTCTGAGTATTCTGAATAACATGTGCCATCGTAAAAGTCTTCCCCGAACCTGTTACACCTAAAAGGGTCTGAAACTTATCCCCTCTTTCTGCACCTTCCGTTAACTCACATATCGCCTTCGGCTGGTCACCACAAGGCTTGTATTTTGATTCTAATTTGAATCCCATTATATATAATATCTTTTACTTCCTCTTGAATACCACTTTCTTTGAAAAGAAAACGGGCTCCGCCTATAGCGGAAAAGAAACTTTATGCTTATAATTTAAATAATTTTTTAAATTAAAACAAGTTATTGTGATAAATTTTTTGAAACAAAAATAGGATTTGAGATAATCCAGGGCCTTTCTATTTTTTTGAAAAATGGTAATTTTTTTCTTATTTGAAAGACTTCAACCCAGTATGCTCCCGGCTTAGATGTTGTATATTCCAGTTTGTAATAATCAGAAAAATAAACAATTTCATCGTTATTATATAACTTTATAATGATATTGGTCGTATCTGGAACGAAAACAGTAAATTTAACTTTTCCTTTTATATCATCACCAATATGAGCAATCTTATAATCATTTTCCCCTTTAAAAATAAATCCACCGGGTCGTGAAAAATTCCCAATCTCTGTGTAGCATCTCCCTTTTTTCAAGCAGTCAAATACGATAATTTTGTCTCTATCTGCAGCACCTGACAATTTTTCTTCTGTTAATATATGTGTCTTAGCAAATCTTAAAGTCTGCTCATAACTCGGGAATTTTATTGAAAAATTTGCAGATATCTTAATATTTGCATGCGCATCTGCTGAACCAATTTGGAATATTTTTCTTCCTTTAATAAGTTCAGACCATTTTTCGATATTTTTTTCAGGACGGTCAACTAATTTATTCAGTGGATTTTTATATAAAAATGAACCTAAAACTGTCTCAAAAATCTCAAAAAGGGTATCGTCTCTCCACTGGGAATCCCCATTGAATATTTCCACTGCATCGAATCCATCGTAATTCCAATTTTTTATTGGTGTTTTTGGATGAAATGGATGACACATTTCAGAATAATATTCGGTTGATTTATTGTTTTTTAGTTGATACAGTGAATTTTTTACATCATATAATCTAAAATCTGGTGAAGGGCTATAAACAAGATAATGTCCAATCTCTGATGAAATTTCAATTCCTACCAAAACCAAAACATTATTGTAATATCCCTCTTTGTTATCAATCAAAGCTCCAAGAGTATCATGGTCAGAAATAATTAAAAAGTCGATTCCAAGTTGATTTGCAACTTTTGCTATTTCTTCGGGAGTTCCACTGCCATCTGAATATTTTGTATGAATGTGAATCAATCCTGTATAGTCGTATAACTCGCTATCACGAACCGCTATATCCGGAGGGATATACCTATCACTATATAAATCGAAAAATATATAAAAGAACAATACAACTACACAAGATGAAAATATTATTATTAGCCTTCTAATTAAATTATTTCTCAATAAAATCACTATTTACAATATGACTTAATAATTTTTTCGATAATTTCTTTTGTTGACTTACCCTCTACCAAAGGTATAGTGACAACTTCACCACCAACACTATAGACACTTTCTCTTCCAACTACTTCATTAATCTTATAATCACCTCCCTTTACTAATATATCAGGTTTTAATTTATTAATAATCTCAGCAGGAGTTTCCTCATCAAACAAACACACAGCATCAACACATTTTAGAGAAACGAGTATGTAAGCGCGATCGTTTTCATCCAAAATAGGTCTTTTCTCCCCTTTAATCTTCTTCATTGAAGAATCACTGTTCAGTGCAACTATCAAAAAACCTCCCAAACTTTTTGCCTTTTCTAAAAGTTCCACATGACCGCGGTGGAGAATATCAAAACATCCATTCGTGAATACGACCTTTCTCCCCTCAATTTTTGCTTTCTCCCTGAATTTAACAAGTTCATCAATTTTGAAAATCTTCCCCATTATTCCTCTACAAAAGCCTTTTCAAGTTGTTCAATTTTAATTGGGACAACACCAACCTCTCCACACACCACACCAGCAGCATAATTAGCAATAGTCGCTGCCTCTTCCACATCCCCCCCAGCAACCATCACCGCGGTCAAGGTAGCAATTACAGTATCACCAGCACCCGAAACATCGTGTATCTCTTTTGCACGTGCACCAACATTTATAACTTCACCCGAATCTTTGAAAAGTGTCATCCCCTTTTCACCGCGTGTTATCAGGACATTTCTACATTCGAGCCTATTTAATAACTCTTTGCCCGCATACAAGAGTTTATCATCATCGGTAAATCGAATGCCAAGTTTTGACTCGATTTCACGCAGGTTGGGTTTGAACACGGTAGCCTTTTTACATTCAAAAAAATTGTCGAACTTCGGGTCGATAGTTACAGGAATATCATTGGAATTTGCAAGGGAAATTGTCCTGTGAATTATCTCTTTCTTTAAAAGTCCTTTATTATAATCTTCAATGATAATTCCATCAAATTCTTTAATCTTCTCCTCAATAATATTGATTATCTTTTTTTCAATTTTTTCGTTAATCTCCTGTCGAGATTCCCTGTCGGTTCTCACTACATGCTGATTATCAGCGATAATCCTGGTCTTAATAGTAGTTGGTCTTGATGGGTCAACAATAATTCCGCTTGAATCAAATCGACCCGATTCAAGCAGTTCAATCAGAAGAGTGCCTGTATTATCATCCCCAATCACCCCAATAAGAAAAGTTTCCCCCCCGAGATATTTAATATTATTTCCAACATTTGCCGCACCTCCAAGCTGGGAGAATTCTCGTTCTATATCTACAACAGGGACAGGTGCCTCTGGAGATATACGCGAAACTATTCCCCAAAAATAGCGATCAACCATCAAATCGCCAATAACTGCTATCTTTTTACCTTTAATGTTAGAAATTAAAGAATTAAACCTTTTTACTGATATATTTCTCATCTCTTTACCACTTTCCGGGCAACCCGCCGGGTCGCCCCTACATGTTTTTTTTCAAAAACGGATATATTTTTTATCCCTTTATTACTCCAATAGGTATTAGTTTCGCAATTTTTTCAGAAAGTCCAGCATTATGTACCACCTCTACAACATCTTCTACATTTTTATAAGCCTCAGGGCATTCTTCTTTCAAAGTGTCCCTGCCTCTGCTCATTACAAAAATGCCTTTATCTTCAAGTTCACGATTTATCGCTCTGCCCTTTGCACTTTTGATAGCCTTTCTTCTGCTCATCAGCCTACCTGCTCCATGACATGTCGAACCGAATGAATATTCCATTGCCTTATCCTTTCCCACAAGCAGAAATGAACTTCTTCCCATATCACCAGGAATTATCACCGGCTGACCGATTTCATAATATTTTTCTGGAAGCACAGGATTATGGGAAGGGAATGAACGAGTTGCACCCTTTCTATGAACACAGAGCCGAACCTTCTTTCCATCTACATTATGTTCCTCAACTTTTGCAGTATTATGAGTAACATCGTAAACCAGATGCATCCCCATACTTTCGGCACTCTTTCCGAGTACCTTCTCAAAACTCCCCCTGACCCAGTGCAAAATACATTGTCGGTTAGCATAAGCATAATTTGCTGCTGCTTTCATTGCCGAAAAGTATTGTTTTCCCTCTGGAGAATTAAGTGGAGCACAAGCAAGCTGTCTATCGGGGAGTTCAATCCTATACTTTGATACAGCACGTCCCATCTTTTCAAGATAATCATCACAAACCTGATGCCCAAATCCCCTCGAACCACAATGAATCATCATACAAATCTGCCCCTTAAAAATCCCGAGTTTTTCTGCCTTTTCCTGATTAAATATAGCATCAACGATCTGTATCTCAAGAAAGTGATTACCTGAGCCGAGAGTTCCAAGTTGGTCGCGCCCTCTGTCTAATGCCCTATTGCTAACCGCAGAGGGATCAGCACCTTCTAATCTCCCGTTGTCCTCAGTAAAATCTGCATCATCTGCCCATCCATAGCCATTCTTTACTGCCCACTGAGACCCCTTTATTAATACATTCTTTTCGTCCTCCCTTGATAATTTTATCCTTCCTCTTGAACCAACGCCGCACGGAATCTCCTGAAAAATCACAGAAATAAGTTTTTTTACATAGTCCTTTACATCCGAATGAACCAGGTCTGTCCTTACCAGCCTCACACCGCAGTTTATATCAGAACCAACACCACCCGGAGAAATAATCCCGCTATCAATATCCGTGGCTATTACTCCCCCAATTGGAAGACCATACCCCCAGTGAATGTCGGGCATTGCCATTGAATATTTCACTATTCCCGGCAGAGTCGCAGCATTCTTCACCTGAATCGGGGCTTCATCCGAGAATATTTGCTTTAGCATATTTTCACTGGAAAATATCAAACCAGGGACTCGCATCTTCCCCGTCTTTGGTATCATCCATCTGTAATCGTCTATTTTCTCTAAATTTTTATACAACTCTATCATTTTATTATCCGTTTTAATTTTTATTGCTGATTAAACTTTTTTATATTTACACCAGGACAGACAGGAATGTCTGTCCTACTTATGATTCAAAAAAGCTTCACAAA
>JAUWXV010000145.1 GCA_030616165.1 bacterium
GAAAAAATTTGAAAAAATATTACCTCATATTTATATTGAATCGAAAGATAAAAAAACTGAAAATTGAATAATAAAAATTTATTGACTTTAAAAAAAAATATAACTAATTTTATTTGATTTAAATTACATAATTTATTTACAGAACTTCAGCAAATTATTCGAAACTTACAAAAGATTTGTCAATTAAAAGGAAGAAAAGTTAAAATTATGTACCAATATAACATCACTGTGTGGAGAATGTGCGAGGAAGCAGCAAAATCATTAACCGAGATTTTCACTCCTATTGATGTTATTAGAGAAGTTCAGAAAAAATACCCAGATGTAAAGAATTCGACGATTAGGTGCCAGGTAATAGCTTCAAGTCCGAATCACCCTTCTTCTAAACATTATACAACAACCCATAGAGCATTTTATTATTTGGGAAATGGTAGGTATAGATTCCTTAAATCCGATGATAAAATAATAGAAAAAGAAATGAACCTTTATGAAAGATGGGGCAAGACTTTGATAAAAGAAGGGGCAGAAAAACGCATAAATTCTTTAATCGAAAATCTCGATTCAATATTAAGTGATTTCAAATACAGGGAAGGACCTGACTTGTATTTTTACAGAAGGATTATAACAGAACACAAATCCAAAAAATTGTCTGAATTGCTTCAAAGTAACTATTTCATCGAATTGATATATGCTACCCTTGTATCTTGGGATATGAGTTCCAGGGCGGCTAAAATGAAATATTTTGATGAATTTAAAAAAGCAATCATAAAAAATAAAGAAGTAATATTAGAACTTTCCGAGAAAAAAATAGATAAATTGAACAAAGATGAATTTGGTGATGTATTAGCAAAAATATTGTCTATTTATGACAAATTACATGTGATGAAAAGTGATTCAAGATTTGTTTCAAATTCGAAAGTATTGCATTTTTTATTACCTAATTTAGTAGTTCCAATGGATAGAAAAAGCACATTAAAATTCTTTTACGAAAATACCACTGAGTCAAGAAATAAATTCAGAGATATTATGAATGAAGCACACAAAATTTCTAAAAATCAAATATTCAAAAATCATTTCGATAGCAAGTGGCATACAACAATTCCAAAAATGATAGATAATGCAATTATTGGTTTCATGAAAAATAAAGTTTACCGATAGCGCAAAAATCTTGCTATAATGGAGTGTTAATATGGGAGGTCAGGAATATACAAAGATTAATAGAAAAAAATTAGGTGATATTCCGGAAAAGCCAGGTGTTTATCAAATTAAATGGTCTAATGAAATTATTGGTAGATTACTCGGAAAAGATAAGGAAGGTATTTTAATGATTGGTGAAGGAGTTAACTTGAGGAGGAGAATAAGGCAGTTTTTAACATCAATAGAAGGAGGTTCTCGCCCACATGCGCAAGGAGCTAGATTTCGGAACCTGAAACTGCATGAAAGGATAGGTATAGATAAACTTGAGGTTAAATTATCACAAACAGAAAATAAGGAAAATGCAATGCGAAAAGAAGATGAATTTTTAAAATACTACCAACAGAAATTTGGTGAATTACCTCCTCTAAACAATAAGGGTGGTTTTTAACAGTTATACATTTTGATACTTTATTAGCTAAAGATAACCAGATGTAAAGAGTTCAACTGTTTATTAATTATTTAGATGCTGAAATAAATTCAGCATGACAAGTAGGTAATACTAATGTGAAAATAATAACTCTTACATATATTATAAATTTACAAAAGTTAAACAATACACACATTTGGAGTTGAAATGGCAAATGAGAAAAAGAGCAGGTCGCTCATATATGAAATACTAATAGTAATACTCATAGGCGGACTTCTTGGGTCATTACTTATCCCTAAACGTATTTGGGATATAGAATCAAAAAATGAAGAAGAATGTCAGTCCAGATTACTGAACCTCTGGACATTAGAGACATTTTTTAAGCAAAAAACAGATAGTTATGCTGCTTCTGTCGACACCCTTATTGAAGTTTTAAAAAGTGATTCTGCAATTATGACGCTCTTAGATACTTTCTATACTCGCAACATCTTTCCAAATGAAGATACCCTCGAGACTATTTATAAAATGCCCATTGATTCTGTTCGAACCTGTCCCATGACGGGAATGGAATATTATATCGCCATTTCCGACTCTATACCATTCATTAGAATAAACTGCCCTAATGTGGAATCTACGGTGCCTGAATATTTCGTCTTCAAGAAAAAAATAATCAATCATGGTTCAATTATTGATGGGAAAGTGAGCTGGTAATAATATGCGAAATAAACCCCGGACAAAAAAAATAGGGCTTAACCTTGGACCACATGAACCATGCATCGTTGAAATTACTCATCTTTCAGACCGCTTAGAAGTTACAAATTTAGTTGATATAGACATAGGTTCTCCTTTCAATTTCGATACCATTAATAAGAAAACCACTCTTAAAAACATTGGATATAATTTAAAAAAAGCAATCCTTTCCGAAAAAATAATCGCACAAGACCTATTAATATCACTTGACTGTAGTATGGCAGTGATAAAACGATTGCCCATTGATAATAATTTAAATGATAATGAAATTCAACAACATGTTTTATGGGAACTTCAACAGCATCTGATATCACCTGTAGAAGAATACTACTTTGATTTTCAAAAACTACCAAAAACATCATATTACAATTATCCATCTCTCCTCATAGTAGCAGTAAAAAAAAAGATAATAAAAGCAGTAAGATATATTTCAAAAATATCCCATCTAAACCTGAAACTCATTGATATTAATATATTTGCATTTATAAATGCCCTTGAGACAAACTACAAGTTAAAATCGACAGAAAAAATAGCAGCGATTGAAATAGCAGAAAATCAACTGACATTTATAATACTCGAAGGTAACAATTTTCTTGGGTTTCATCACATACAACTAAACGAAAACCTTTATCCTGACAAAAAAATTCCTCCCGAAAAAATTTCCGGGGAGATAAGAAAAAATATGCCTCTTCTCATTTCATATCATGAAACCCAAGAAAACAAAACGGAGTTTGATAGAGTGTTTTTATTTAAAAATAACAAAAATTTAAACTTAAACGAAATTTTAGAGATAGAGAGTGAATCAAAATTTGAAATTTTAAACCCTTTAAAAAAATTGTCAATATCTCCAGAACTTAAGGAAAAAATAGACCCGCTTGCCGACTATTCCGAATTTACAGAATCAGTCGGTCTCGCAATAAGAGAGTAAAAGATACTATGATAAAAATAAATTTATTAGGGACCGAAGAAAAACAAAAAAAACCAATTAAGCGAAAAGGAAAAAAGAGAAGTTCATTTACTGAAAAAATTTTACCTTTCGTTATATTAATAATTGTTGTTGGACTTTTTATTTATATATATTTGCCAGATTTATTAAATTTTATACCTTCAATACTAAAAGATGAAGTGAGTATCACCGAGCCTGTTCAGATTGAAGTTCCTGAAAAGAGTGAACCGGCAATAGATATTGCCCAAATGCCTGCAGTAAAAGAAGAGGCTAAACCTGAGATTGAACCGGTAAAAGAGGTGCCAAAACCCCAGCCGGAGAGACCAAAGCCACCTGTTAAAACGGAAGATTATTTAATAAAGGCTTATTTTATCAATCAGAGGGAAATTAATGGTTTTTCTGCTTTGAGGAGTGCTGTTTCAAAAAAGATAGAATATAATCTTATCACTGTAAATGAAGGCTATTTTATTTCTGAAATAATTGTTGACTCCAATGATGAAATTGCACAGTATGATATTGACCTAAAGGGAAAAATTCCAGGAGGTGGAATAAAAATTATTGGTGTAAATAAAACCATTGAAACCAATAAATTAATAGCACAAATCTGGGGCTATCTTGAATCTTATAAAGGTCTGCCGCAAAAGACTGAAACCCCTTTCAAAGAGTTTTACGAACCATCTGAAATTATATCTAAAATCAGGGAAATTGGGGAAAAAAGTGGTTTCGTTATAAAATCATATGCTATACAAAAAACATTTGAACAGGATAATTATCAGAAATCTCCAGTATTATTAAAACTTCAAGGTTATGATGAAAATTCCATTAACTTTTTTGAAAGTTTAAAAAAAGAAAATTTAAATTTTCTCATTCTCAAAATCTCTGGAGTTCCCATACTGGACAAAAAAAGTGTCCTGATTGCTATTAATCTTGAAGTTTTTGTTCCTTCTATCTGATATGAACATCCAATAACAATCTCTAATCTCTCCATATAATTAAAAAAATGAGAGTATCAGCAGGGGAAAAAAAGGGAACAAAACTTAAAGGTCCAAAAAAAAGAGATATAAGACCCACAACTTCTATCGTCAAAGAATTTATTTTTGAATTTTTGCGCGAATACATAAAAGGGAAAAAAGTGCTTGACCTTTTTGCAGGAACAGGAAACTTAGGAATTGAGGCAATATCAAGGGGGGCAAAATCGGTTTCTTTTATTGATATATCCAAGCATTCTATTCATCTGATAAATGATAACCTAAAAAAGACCGGTTTTGAAAAATACGCAAATGTCTTTAAAACTAACGTGTTTAGTTTTATTTCAAGGGCATTTAAGGATAAAATTAAATACGATATTGTTCTTACTGACCCACCGTTCAAATATAAAGACCTTTATAAATTATGTAAAAGTGAAAAACTTTATGCCATTATACAAAAAGGTGGATATTTTATAATCGAACACTATCCAAAAATAGAAAAGAGGTCTTATTACAGGGGATTCGAACTTATAAAATTTAAATCATTCGGGGGAAATAAAATATCAATCTTTAAAAAGGTGGAAAAAATTGAAAACAGCAGTATATCCAGGGACATTTGACCCCATAACAAACGGGCATATAGATATAATTGAAAGGGCTCTTAAAATTTTCGATAAAGTAATTATTGCTGTCTCTGTCGATTCAACCAAAAATCCTTTGTTTACCGTCGAAGAAAGAATAAAGATGATAAGTGAAGCAGTAAAAGACATACAAAGGATTGAAATTGACTCATTTAGTGGATTATTAGTGGATTATGCGAAAAAGACAAACGCGATAGCAATAATCAGGGGACTTCGTGCGGTATCCGACTTTGAATATGAATTCCAGATGGCTTTGATGAACAGGCGGCTGAACGAAAAAATCGAAACTGTCTTCTTAATGCCCAACGAAAAATTCACATATCTAAATTCGTCAATAGTTAGAGAAGTGGTATCACTTGGCGGAGATATAAGCGACTTCGTTCCCGAAAATGTTAAAAATGAACTGAAGAAAAAATGAGACATTAACTCAAAGTAAGTAATAACATCCTTGCTGCTTTTAATAATTACGCTAAAATAAATACAAAAATGGAGGACTACGATGAAAATATCCAGGAAAATAAAAAATATAAAACCTTCACCAACAATTGCAATAAGTTCCCTTGCAGGAGAGATGAAGAGAAAGGGAATAAATGTAATAAATTTTTCTGCCGGTCAGCCCGATTTCCCTACTCCAGAAAATATTAAGGAAGCGGGTATTCAGGCAATTAGAAATAATCATACAAAATATACACCTGCTCCAGGGATTCCCGAAATTAGAGAAGCAATATGCCGTAAATTGAAAAGAGAGAACGACCTCGAATACACGCCAGACCGGGTCATTGTCTCCTCAGGTGGTAAACAATCTGTATATTTGGCACTGCAGGTTCTTCTGGAAGAAGGAGACGAAGCCATAATAATTTCTCCCTACTGGGTTTCATATCCACCTCAGGTTTCACTTACTGGTGCAAAACCCGTTATAATAAACACCACAATCGAAAATGATTTCAAAACAACAGCAGAGAAAATCGAAAAATACATTACAGATAAAACTCAGATACTTATTTTAAACAGCCCGAATAATCCCACCGGTTCATTATTCACAAAAAACGAGTTAGAAGAAATAGCAGATTTATGCGTGAGAAAAAATCTCTTTGTTATAACGGACGAAATATATGAGCAGTTAACATACGATAATCAGAAAGCATTCAGCATAGCATCGCTGAATGACGACATAAAAAAGATAACACTTACCATAAACGGTGCATCAAAAAGTTTTTCAATGACCGGGTGGCGGTTAGGATATGCCGCCGGACCAAAAGAGGTAGTAGGGGCAATGTCCAAACTCCAGAGTCAACTTGACACCCACGCTGTTTCAATCTCGCAGTATGCAACAATCGAAGCCCTTGATAATGGAGCAGAATCTACAAGAAAAATGAGGGAAAGTTTTGATGAAAGAAGAAAATACGTTGTAAAGCGTCTTAATGAGATTGACGGCATAAAAACAAACGTTCCAAAGGGAGCTTTTTACATATTCCCGCAGGTATCCGCATACTATGGGAAAAAACATAATGATACGCTCATAAACGACTCGGTCAGTTTCTGTAAATACATGCTTGAGGAGATGAAGATTGCACTTGTTCCTGGCTCTGCATTTGGTGATGACAACTGCCTCAGATTTTCTTATGCCGCTTCTATGGAGGATATTAAAAATGGAATAGGCAGACTTGAAGAGGGACTAAAAAAACTCGAAGGCTAAAAACAACAACCTTCTTCCTGCTTTCTACTGTAATATATTGATTTATTTTATATCCGTAGGGGCGGACTTGTCCGCCTCTGGCGGGCTTGTCCGCCTCTGGCGGGCTTGTCCGCCTCTGGCGGGCTTGTCCGCCCTTCTTGTCATTCCCGCCCCCTCTTTGTCATTCCCCCGAGTACTCGGGGGAATCCATACAAAATATTCCCTTCCTGCCCTTCGGGCTTGTCCGCCTCTGGCGGGCTTTCCCTTTTTTCCCATCCTTTTAATAAAAATGGTGGGATAGACATTCTTGTCTGTCATAATTTAACTATCTTTGTATGACCGTGTAATCCGTGGATACTTCTTATCTTTGCCTCCCTGCCCTTCGGGTCTCTGTGCCCCCTGCCCTTTGGGCTTGCCCGCCTCTGGCGGGCTTGCCCTGTGGGCCTGTCCTTCGGATCTGTGGTTCAATCCCCATTCCCAAATCGCCCTCATTTGTCATTGAGTCATTTAGATTTGATTTGTCATTTGAGCTTTGACATTTATGCGTTAGCATTTGAGCTTAATATTCCTGCTTCTATCTCTCTGTGCGTCCTTGCCCTGTGGGTCTGCGGTTAATTCTCTATATTCGTAAATCGTAAATCTTAATTCCCTCCTTGCCCTTCGGGCTTGTCCGCCTCTGGCGGGCTTGCCCTTTTTTCCCATCCTTTTAATAAAAATGGTGGGACAGACATTCTTGTCTGTCATAATTTAATTATCTTTGTATGACTGTGTAATCCGTGGATACTTCTTATCTTTGCCTCCCTGCCCTTCGGGCTTTCCCTTTGCCTCTGCGCCCTCCGCGCCTCTGCGGTTAATTTTATTCAACTTGTTCATTATTTAAAAAAAAATAAATATTCTATTGACTTTCCTAAAATAAATTATTAAATTTAATAAATTACAATTACGTTCTATAAAACAAATACTATACATAAAACTTCTCCGCTCATCATCCTTTTCATCTGATTCATGTATTTCTTAAAAACATACAATTTCTTATGATTAAGAAAATTCATATACACTATACCTATTCCCTGACAACATAGTTAGAAAATCATACATTTTCGTATGTCACAATTGGCAAGAGTATTGGGGGCATGCTTTAACCAAAAAAAAGGGTAAGAAAACTAAAAAATAGAAAAATAAGTATTGTGTCAACAAATTTTATAAAAATATATTTAAATAATGAGATTAATTAATAATTATTATATTTTATTATAAAATAATATGGTGAATAAAATGAAAGGATATACGCCTGATTCTAAATTATTTCAGGATAAATGGGATTTACCTGATAATCCATTTCCTTTTTTAGGAGCAGACCAATATGCTGAAGATAAAGTTTTAAGTCTATTTGAAATAGATAGAGATTCTACATTAAGGGCTTTTTCTTTACAAAACACAATAATTGAAGGTTCATTCGGAACAGGTAAAACTATGCTTTTGAAGGCAATTTATGCTTTTCATTATTCAAAGATGATTGTTGATATCGCTGAAAGGAAAAAGTGTAATGTTCTCCCGATTTATATAAAGTTTTCTGATTTACCTTATGATTCAGAAAACATATATAGAGATATAATTTTATATATTTATGAAAAAATATTAGATACTCGTTTTCTAATTACAAATTTTTTAAGAGATACAAATTGGTTTATTAAATTTAAATTATGGTTAGAGCGTCTATCTAAATCTGGTATTTTTGCTGAAGACAAAAGATATTCTGAATTAACCGCTGAGACTGTGA
This sequence comes from bacterium, assembly GCA_030616165.1. Lineage (GTDB taxonomy): Bacteria > SM23-31 > SM23-31 > JAUVVT01 > JAUVVT01 > JAUWXV01. The sequence continues at coordinate 8,322 of JAUWXV010000145.1, forward strand.
CTGAACGTGTTTCTAATGTTTTTAAGACCGAAGGTTCTGTGGGGTATAAATGGATTAAAGACTTAACCAATACTTATGAGAAAAGGTATGAAAAAGAATTAATAAAAAAATCTAAACCAGGAATTAAGGATTTAGAAAATCTTTTCAAATCTAGTTTTAGTAATATTTGTGATAAATTTTTATTATTAATTGATGAAGTTGATAGGCTTCATTATTCAGCTTTTTCAAAAGACAAATCAGAAGAGTATTCTGTATATGAAACAATATTCAATCAGTTTAGAACTAGTAATTTTCTTTTTTATAAGATGGCAGTTTATCCAGAAACAGAATCTTCCAAACAAGTTGAAGGTTCACGTATTGGGACAAGAATAAAATTAGGTTTTAATATTAAAGATATAGATGAATTTATATCTTCTCGTGATTTCTTTTTTAGAATTCTAAAGTCATATATTTCTTTTTGTGCAGGTCATGAAATTAATCCGGTTAAAATTTTTTATATTCAATATAGTAATTTACCGCATAAATATCCTAATCGTACAAAACGTGTTGATGATTTAAAATATGGAGATTCGCTTGAACAATTAGTGTTTGGTTCAAAAGGTGTTGTAAGACGTTTTATAAAACTAGCTGGTGATTCAATGATAGAAGCTGCAATAAGAGGTAAGCATATGAGAATTTCAAAATATAATGTATTTGATGCTATGCGATCTTTTGGAAAAGAATTGGTTGAAAGACTCCACGAAAACGATCGTGTATTGATTGATAGAATGGCATATTTTTGTCAAAATAAAAGGGTATTTAGGTTTAGAGCACTTGGTGAGGAAAAAATATTTTATGATATTTATAACAAAAGTAAACAAGATAATGTATTATATCCTATTTTAGATCAGGATAGAAGAGGTATAACTTATATTTTTGAATTTGACTATTGTTATTGTTTATACAGAAATGTGCCTACTCATTCTTTTTTAAATGCTGAAAAAATAAACAAAGAGAGATCTTTAGTTAATGGTAAATGGATTGTAACTCCTTCAAATGTTCCCAAAAATGTTATAAATCTTGATTCAAAAATAAAGGGATTTATAAAAAACTATCACAAAGATAAAGGATGGGGGTTTATTGCCTATTTACCGGGAAATGATCTATTTTTCCATAAAGTTAATATTATTTCTTTAGGTAAGCA
>JAUWXV010000032.1 GCA_030616165.1 bacterium
ATTGATTTGGCAATGCATAAAATATCGGGATAAACATTATGATGTTGATACGCAAACATCTTCCCGGTTCTGCCGAATCCGGTCTGGATTTCATCAAATATTAAAATTAATCCCTTTTCATCGCAAATCTTGCGCAGGCTTAAGAAATAGTCTTTATTGCCAATATGAATACCTCCCTCTCCCTGAACTATCTCAATTATAACTCCTGCAGTGTTTTCATTTATCTTTTCGGCTATTGCTTCAATGTTATTATAAGGAACATGATAAAAACCGGGCACCAAAGGCATAAAAGGTTTTCGGAATTTTTCAGCCCATGTTGCGCTCAAAGCACCAAAAGTTCTCCCATGAAAACTCCTGTTCGCAGCGATAAATTCTGTTTTCCCGGTTGCAAGTCTTGCAAACTTCAATGCGCCTTCAACTGCTTCTGTTCCAGAATTGCAGAAAAAAAATCTATTTATATTTTCAGGAGTAATGTCGTCAAGTTTTTTCATTAACTCCGCACGTTTATCATTATAAAACACCGAAGGACAGGTAATTAATTTATTTGCCTGTTCATTAATAGCCTTTATTACATACGGATTAGCATGTCCTATATTTGCAACACCAAACCCAGCCACGCAGTCAATGTATCTTTCACCATTCTCATCCCAAACTATCGCACCTTCTCCCCTGACAATCGCAATATCCCTCATCGGGTAACATCCAGGCGAGTATCTGCTTTCAATTTCAATTATTCTTGACATTTTTTTCCTTTTTTAAAATCTCTTCTTTCTTTTAAAAAAGAAAGAAGCAAAGAAAATTTTAACTTATTCTACATCCCTTGTTTCACAAGGGATGTAGAATGGATAAATTTCTTTTCAAAGAAAGTAGGTCAATTTATCACTGTTCCTTTGGCATTCAGGGCATTCGTTACTGGATTTTTTATTCTTGCATCGGCGAAAATCACTTCTTTTACGCCGCCTTCAACGGCTTCAGCGGTACCCATTATCTTTTTCTTCATTCTTCTCTTTGCAAACTCCATAAATTCAGATACCTTGCTTCTATCTATATGTTTTATAAGACTTGATTCATCTTCGACATTTTTAAGAAGTCCCGGCACATTGGAAAGGATTATTAGTTTATCAGCGTTTAGTTTCACCGCTAGTAATGCGGCAGCCCTGTCCCCGTCAACGTTTATAGCCTCTCCTTCATAACTTGAACATAAAGGGGAAATGACTGGAAGATATCCATTATTTATCAGAAGCATTAACAAATCAATATTAACCTTTTCCACCTTTCCAGTGTTATCCCCGCGGAGAACCTTTTTCTTTCCGCCTTCTATTATTTTTAAGGTAGACTTCTTCTGTCCCTCCAGAAGTCTGCCGTCGATTCCTGATAAACCAACAGCGTTTATTCCAAGTTTTTGAAACTTTTCAACTATAAATTTGTTTACTTTTCCCGAATAAACCATAGCGAAAATTTCCAGAGTCTCCCTGTCAGTATATCTGCTTTCATATCCAGAAACCGAGGTAACAAACCTTGGCGGTTTTCCGAGTTTTTCAGATAAAACATTCGCCTCATGAGACCCTCCGTGAACAAGAACAATCTTTACGCCTCTCTTTATTATTCCCGCGATATCTTCACAGATATAGTCGTAATTTATTCCTTCTCCTCCACCAACCTTGATAACGAGCATCATAATACCTTATAAATAAAAAATACTTAAATTTTTTTCTTACTTTCTTTGAAAAGAAAGTAAGCAAAGAAACTTTATACATATTTCTAATTCATTGCAAAGCAATAAATTAGAAATTTAAAATTTTTTGTGCATCTTTTTTATAAAAAAAGATACACATATAAAATCAAATAGGGTGGAGGCCCGGGAATTCAAGTCCTTTATTTTCATCGAAACCGCACATAACATTCATAGACTGAATTCCGTTGCCTGCGGCACCTTTCATCAAGTTATCTATCGCCGACATAACCACAAGCCAGTTAGAGTGTTCATCTTTCTCAAAACCTATATCACAGTAATTTGACCCTGTTAAAATTTTCGGTTCGGGATACCTGTACAAACCTTTCTTTTCTTTGACAATTCTAATAAACGGTTCATTCCCGTATTCTTTTCTGTATATGCTCCAAATATCCTTCTCGGTCAAATCGCTATTTACCGAACAGTGGCATGTAGCAAGAAGCCCCCTTACCGCTTCTATAGAGGTTGCAGAAAACCTTATTTTTGGTATATTACCATTAAAAGTGAGTTCCTGGACGATTTCGGGAGTATGTCTGTGTCCTGTCGGCTGATACGACCGAATAACACCACTCCTCTCCGGATGATGAGTCGAAGGATGACTTTTATTCCCTCCTGCTGAGGAACCCACTTTAGCCTCTATCGTGATTTCATTTTTCCCAACTAATCCATTTTTCATCAAGGGCATCAATGCAAGAATAGATGCCGTTGAAAGACATCCTGCTCCAGTAACATAATTACTTTTTTTTATTTCTTCACGATGAAGTTCTGGTATTCCATAAACAAACTTTTTGAGGAGTTCGGGATTAGGATGAGGTTTGCCATAGTAAATCACGTAATCTTCCGGATTATGCAGTCTGAAATCTGCGCTTAAATCAATAATCTTTGGAGCAATCGATAAAAACTTATCTATCATACTTGCAGAACTTCCGTGTGGAAGTGCCAAAAACAAAAAATCACATTCTTTAATATCATTTACACTAACAAATTTCAGAAGAGACCTCTTTCTGAGATTGGGATGGACGGAATGAACATACCTTCCTGCGTAAGTCTCGGAAGTTATTTGAAAAACCTCCACTTCTGGATGGTCAATCAGAAGTCTCAGCGCTTCTCCTCCCACATAACCTGAAGCACCTATAATGGATACTTTCATTTTTTTGCCACCTCCATTGCATAATCAACCATCATTCCAGCAATATCTACTCCGGTTGTTTCGTGTAAAAGTTTGAATTCCGGAGTGTAATTAATTTCTATAACAAGATATTTATCTTTATCTTCAAGGATATCCACAGCAAGAATTCCACCTCCTACAGCCTCTGCTGCTTTCAGCGAGAGTTCTTCAATTTCGCTTGTAACAGTAAAAGCCTCTGCTGTAGCACCTCTTGAGGCATTAGTAAGCCAGTGAGATGATTTCCGATAGATGGCAGTTGCTATTTTATCCCCAATAACCAATACTCTTATATCTCTTCCCGGCTTATCAATATACTTTTGAATATAGAAGGAAGAGTGATGATAAGTCCCGAGAGTTTTTTTATGCTCAACCAACCCTTCTGCGGCTTCGCGGTCATTAACCTTACTTATTAATCGCCCCCAAGAACCTATTGCCGGCTTGAGAACTACGGGGTAATCCATCTCTTCTATCGCCTTTAGAGCCGATTCAGGACTGTATGCTATCATCGTGTGGGGCATTGGGATTCCTTTACTGACTAATACTGAAGTGGTGAGCGATTTATCACCACAAATATTTGCAACTTTCCAATTATTTACTGTTTTTATACCCCAATCATTAAATATCTTGAGACACTGAAGAGAACGAGTGTGGCTTATTGACCTGTCAAGAATTAAATCATAAGATGTATTATCCCTCTGATAATCAAGGATTATCTCATTATCATAAATCTTATCAAACTTGATATTCCTTGCCTGCAAAGCCTCAAAAATCTTCTTTTCTTCAAACCTCACGTATGATACAAGTATCCCAAATTTCATAATGTATTAACTTATATTATCAGGGTTTTTAAGTTAAAGGTGTGTTGGTGTTGTCACCAACACACAGATTACGTATGATACAAGTATCCCAAATTTCATAACAGATAATCTGGTTATTATTTAAATAATTAAAAAATTTGCTACCTACTTTCTTTGAAAAGAAAGTAGGCAAAGAAACTTTATTCTTACTCACCCCAATCTTCTTCTTCTTTTGGGGCGGGAGCGAGTTCAATAGGATCGATGCTTACTACTTCCAGTTCGATTCCACATTCAGGACATTCAATAATTTCACCTTCTTCTGTATCTTCAGGTATATCAATATTACCCTCACATACTATACATGCTGCCATTTTTCTTAACCTCCGCTTTTTTAATTAAACCTACTTTCTTTTGAAAAAGAAAGTAGGCATAGAAAACTTTCTAATATTTCTAATGAATCCCGAATATTCAGGATGAATTAGTGATCAGACAGACAGGAATGTCTGTCCTACTAAATATATGTGAAAGTGACTATTTTTCAAACTTTACATCTGTGATTGGACAGACCCCAAGGCAAGCCCACAGGGCAGGCAGGAATGTCTGTCCTACTAAATATATGTGAAAGTGACTATTTTTCAAACTTTACATCTGTGATTGGACAAACCCCAAGGCAAGCCCACAGGGCAGGCAGGAATGTCTGTCCTATTAAATATATGATGAAATTGATTATTTTTCAAACTTTCCCTCTGCGACTTCAATAACATAGTCGATTATCTTTGCAGGTATGTCGACACCTGTGACCTTAATACTATTCCTGAATTCCATAGTGTAATTTACTTCGTTTACAAGATATCCGTCAGGAGTTTCAAAAATATCAAGTGCCACAACACCTCCACCAACTGCTTTTGCGCCACGAATAGAGATATCATTCAACTCATCAGTAATTGGACAGTTAGAAGTTATTCCTCCTCTTGCAGTATTTGTTATCCAGTGCGGTGAACTTCGGTATATTGCAGCAATGGTTTTATCTCCGACCACGAAACTCCTTATATCTCTGCCGTTTTTAGGAATATACTCCTGAATGTAGAAAACAGAATGATGATATGAGCCGAGAGTAGTCTTATGTTCAAGCACGGTTTCAGCAGCATCTCTATCATTAATTTTTCCTAAAAGTCTTCCCCAAGAACCCACAGCAGGCTTAAGAACAACTGGATATCCAAACTCTTCAATTGCTTTTAGTGCGCTCTCAGGAGTATAAGCAATTTTTGTTTTTGGTATCGGAACATTATGCTTGGAAAGGGCGGCTGTCGTCAGAAGTTTATTACCGCAGGTATTTGCAACCTCATAACTATTTATCGTTTTTATTCCCCAATCATTCATCAGTTTCAATGTGTATAACGCCCGTGAATGGTTTATGCACCGCTCTAAAACTGCATCATAATGTTCCATCTTATTATCATAATCGAGAATTATCTCACGAACATCTACCTTTTCGTAATCAATTCCTCTCTTTTTTAATTCAGCAAAAAGAAGTTTTTCTTCTTTTCTTATTATTGAACACAAAGCACAGATTTTCATTTTTTAGCCCTTTAAAACTAATAACAAAATTCAAGTAAATTTTTATTTTTTTATCTGCTTTCTTTTTAAAAAGAAAGTATGTTCCGCCAGGGCGGCTCCCCCGAGTATTCGGGGGAAAAGAAAACTTGCTAATATTTCTAATTCATCCCGATTCTTCGGGGTGAATTAAGAATGATTAAACTTTACCTCTATTGAGAAGTGAAAACAAAGGCTTATAACATTTTTTGTAAATTATTCGAAAATCATTAAAGTTTTGACTAATAAAACAAGATGCTTATTAACAAAAAAAAACCCGCCAATTTTAATCTTTCAAATCTGGCGGGTTGAAGTAGTTTTTATATAAATATATAAAAACATACCTTTCTCAGCCAGTTCCAATATGTTTGAACCTCCTGAAAAGAATGTAATATTTTAACAGCTGAGATTTATTACCCATGATTAACCTCGATTTAGCTTACTAATATAATATATTTTTTTCTTTTTGTCAATAAAAAATTTTTATGGTGTTTATATTCAAATTTAGAATGCATTTTCTATATGGACAATCTTTTCTTTATTATCTTTTCCTAATGTGATACCAATCACATCAAACCTGCAGTTAACATCTGTTATATCTTTTTCACTTAAATAAAAATTTGCCAGTTTGATTAACTGATTTTGTTTTTTAAAATCGACCCATGTCTCTGGTTCGCTGAAATCTGCACAAGATTTTGTTTTTACCTCAACAAATACAAGGTAGTCCCCGTCCATTGCAATTATATCTATTTCCCCATATTTGTTTTTATAATTTTTTTCTATAATTTTAAAACCATTTTTTTTCAAAAATTTTTCAGCAATCTTTTCGCCTTTTTCCCCGAGTATTTTTCTGTGGTCTTTTTTTGTTTTTGTAGTCATTTTAGATTCAAATTAATAACTGAAAATTGCATTACGAGAAAAATGTCATTTTGAGCGGAGCCCGAAGGGCGAAGTCTCCTCCGATGGGGGACTGCCTTTTGGCGGAGAGAAATTTCTAAAAAAAAAGAGATGTCTCGACTTCGCTCGACATGACATAGTTGTGTTTCTTTCGATAAAGACAAATTAAGGGATATTTAAGTTAAGTACTGAACTTTGGTAAATTTTATAAAATTTAATACTTTTCGCAAAATTTGCATATTACTTTTAAATAAAACCTACTACTTTGTCATTCCGATCCTGAACATGTTTCAGGATCTTCGGAATCTATTGTTTAATTAAAGTTTAGATGCTGAAACAATACTGAATCAAGTTCAGCACAGGGTTCAGCATGACAGAAGTCTCTTACTTTAATTTAAACTATGTTAAATAAATTTACTAAAGTTTTGTTAAGTAAATAAATTAAAAATTATTAAATAACAATGATACTTTCTTATGTTTTTCTGCAACTAAATCGGGAATGAACCAAAAATTTTAATGTGTAGATGCTGATCCCGAAGTTTCGGGACAGCATGACAAAAGTGATTAGTTCCTCTTTTATAAGATTATGAGCAAACCAATGGTTCGCCCATACATTAACATATATGTTTGCCCTTACAGACTTTTGCTTTCGCCTGGTTCCTCTTTTATTGCAAAAGGTTCTACCGTTCTGGTAATGAGTTCTTCCTCTTCCGGTGAAACAACTACTCCTTTATATAATGACATCTGAGATGAAAAAAATGTGCATTTAAGCCATATTTTTAATATAATATAGACCTGCTGGATTCCAAATACTATTCCAATATTCCTTAATGTATTAGTGGTAAAAAGTGGTTCAATATATGTGTAAAGTGCGATGAAAATTATACCAATAAATACGAGAAAATAATAAAGAGAAAATGTTTTTATTATATGCACAAAAATAAAACCCAGGGATCTAAAGAATGATACAATTATATTTCTTCTCTGTTCAACCACAGTGATTATTTTTGCATAATCAAAAAGCATTCCGATAAAAAATAAAATTATTACAAATATGAAATTTTTGAGCCTGTCAAATAGAAAAGGTATTTTTTCCTCAGTTGCATTTTTTACCCATCCGAGGCTGCTGAAAGCACTATTAAGCCAGGGGAAGAAAAATCGCTGCAGAACGACATAACATGCAACGGCAATTATCATCAGGAAGAGAAATCGAATAAAATATTTTCCGCAGTCTTCGAAAAAATTCCCGAATGAAAATTTTCTTTCCGGTGAATTAAAGGCTCCAAGTATCCCCCCATTAAGAAAAGAACCAAATAGTAGATATAACAAGCCTAATATTAAAATAGTACCAGGAATACTTCTTATATTAAAAAGATTCCCACTTTCAATGGATACGAAGTTATTTAGAATTGCACCTATACCCATAATTGATGGGCTAAATGAAGAAGCAAAACCACTTACTTCGTTCCGAAATTCTCCATACCATAATGTATCAAAACCTTCCAGCATATTTTCACTGACTTTACTATCGCCGAAAGAATCCTGAAGGGTATAGAACATTGGAATACTCAAAACAAGAACAAAAATGATGTTTATTATTAACAGGAATATAACAATTCCAAATTTTCGGGTCGTAATTCCAGAGCCTATCTTTAAAGCGGATAAAGCTTTCATTTCTAACTCCTATATTTTTAAATCACAGATAATCCAGGATTAAATGTAATGAAATAATTAACTAAAAAATGCAAAGAGTTCTAAGAAATTCTGGAGCCAGAACATCCATTTTGATGTCCATTTCAGAGGTGCTTTGTTATCCTCTTTCACTATTTTACTATTATTAGTATAATTTATATCGAGCACATATTTGTGTTCAGGGTCAACAACAGCAGATTTTATTTTTGCTGGCTTTTTATAGATGAACTTTTTCCACTTGTATTGACCATCCCAGGATTCATTGATAGTTTCGCCATTATCGAAGTTTACCTGAATCTCAACTGGCATTTTTACTTCACCTAATCTTCTTACCAGAACTTCACTGGTATAAATCTTTTCCTTTTCTTCTTTTTCCTCGACCTCTTCGGTTTTTAATGTAGTGTCAGGTTCAATCTTTGCTTCCTCTTCCTCTTGGGCAGTTTCTTCTTCAACAAAATCCCTTCCCCACTTGGTTAATATTCCAATTGAATCAGGCTCTAATCTGCTTGATATCCTGTCGATTGAATAATCAAGAACATCTGAACCGTAAACGAATTGGTCAAAAAACCAGTTCATATCTTGCCCGCTGACTTCACCAACAACTTCAAAAAAATCTTGCGGCTTAGGATGTTTGTACCACCATCTAAGACTGTAGGTCTTCATAATATTATCAAAAACCTCTTTTCCGAGATAATTTTTCAGAGTCCGAAGCATAAGTTCAGGTTTATCATATGCATTGACATCATAACTTGAGGAGGTCATATATTCCCAGGCATTTCTCTGCATTATGTCCTGTTTGGCTATTCTTCTGTATCCATTAAGACCAGTGAATCTTTGTTCATATTTGACATCGGGAAAAGCAACAGGAAAACCAAAATACCTCAACGAAAAAAGATTAGGACCATATGCAGTTTCAAGAACTTCAGATTCTGAAAAGGAGGTAAATCCCTCATCAAGCCAGGCATCCTCAAATTCATTATTTCCAATGAGTCCATACCAGTATCCGTGTCCAAATTCATGCACGGTAACGCTCTCTGGTCTTAATACTCCTTTTGGTGATTCAATCCAGTTTGTCCTACCAGTAAAAATTGTTGGATACTCCATCCCATCTGCTTCGCTCCTGTAGGCAGGGTCAATGACTGTTACTGTGGAATATGGATATTCTCCATACCACTCGCTATAATATTTGATGGCGTGTTTTGTTGCAGTTAAATATCTTTCACTCTGCTTTTCGTGCTCTGGCATAATAAGTAAAGTAATATCTACTCCGCCCGAAGGAAGTGGACATTCATCGAATACTTCTATATAATCTTCGCAAGCAGTCCAGGCAAAATCATGAACACTTTCCTGGAAAAAATTATATGTGATTGTCCCGTTTGGGTTTTCTATGGCTGTTCTCTTTTCACCGGTTGCACCTACTATATAATCGGAAGGCACTGTAATATTAACATCATAGATTCCATAATCGGCAAAGAATTCTGAGCGGGCATGATATTGGTGACAGTTCCATCTGCCATCCCAGAATACTCCTATCTTCGGAAACCACTGCGCCATAAAAAAATAATCCTGATAATAACCACTCCTTCTAATTGTTCTTGGGAGTTTTGTGACAAAATCTATTACTAACTGGATTTCTCCATTTGGAGGAACAACGCGCGGCAATTTTACCCTTATCACCGTCTGGTCATCTTTATTGTCGTCGTCAGGCTGAACAAACTCTATTGTTGCCGTAATATCTGCCTCTTCCATATAATCACTCTCCAACACCTTCATAGAAATTATGTCGCAATACCCGAGTTCAATAGGTTTAATATCCTTTTTCAAAGGTCTCCCTCTTTCCCTCATCATTGAACTTTTATTATTTTTAAAAGCGTTCATATACAGGTGGAAGTAAAGCTCATCAACATAATAGTAAGAATCATTGAGCCAGGTTAACATTTCACTTCCTTCAACGGTTTTCTTTTCAGGGAAAAGTTCAACGTCCATTTTATAATTCGCAATATGCTCACAGACAGGAGGCTGCCCGTGTAATAATTTCGGATAAAGAAAAGTAGTCATAATTAGAAATAAAAAAACAAATTTTAATCTCATTGAATCCTCCTTGCTGATTGTTTTATATAAAAATTTTTAAAGTTATATTTAAGTTTAATTTTATTCCAAGGATTTTAATCCTAAATAATATTTTCAAAATGAAAACGTATATTATTATGTGAACATTCATCAGGGCGGGATACCACGAAATGAAATTATTTTTATTTAGCATAAATATATTAGTATTAATTAGAAAAGTCAAATATTTTTTTGCTTTTTACAATTCTCTTAAAATTTTTATTAATTTAACTTAACTTTTGTAAATTTTTATTTTTTAATAAATCTTCTACTTTCTTTTGAAAAAGAAAGTAGCAAAGAAAACTTAAAACTATTTCTAATTAATTGCAAAACAATAAATTAGAGATTCTTAAATTACTCCACTATGGGGGATAAATACTGCTTTTTTTATTATATTTTTATTAAATAGACTATATTATTGATATAACAATGAATAAGAAAGATTTTAGTATTTTTAATTTTTCATTTCCCCGAGTATTCGGGGGAATGAAAAATAAAATATGGATATACAATTATTAATTTTTACCTTATATTACTGTATTCAGGCTATTAACTCAATTTTGTGAATTAATCAGGTAACCTAATATAAAAATATTTTCTGTAGTTATATTGAAATAATTGACTTTGAATTAAATATTTTTTATTATTAAAAAGTATAATAAATCGGTACATAATAATGGAGAAGTAAAATGGGAGTTTTAAAAAATAGCAAAAAATTTACGAGAAGAGATTTCTTGAAACGAACTACCGCAGGTATATTTAGTTCTGGAGTTTTGGTAAATAGAGGAAAATATTTTCGGGTGAAAGGAGAAAAATTTCCCGCAAACGATGTGGAAATGAAATACAGGATACTTGGCAGAAGCGGATTAAAAGTATCAGAAATTGGTATGGGAACATGGGAAGCACCTAATGAAAATGTGATGAGTTATGCTATAGATAAGGGTATTAACTATATCGACACAGCCCCAGAATATAAAGAAGGGGAAGAGGAGAGAATGATAGGGAGGGTAGTAAAAAACAGAAGGGATAAAGTGGTAATCGCTTCAAAGATTTTTACCACATCCAAGTCAACAAAACAGGAAACAATGAAATCTATTGAAGCCATCTTAAAAAGGATGCAGACCGACTATATTGATATAATTATGATTTATCAAGTTGGGGAAATTCTTCCAAGACGTGGAATAACCAAAGGGATTGAAAGACTGAAAAACGAAAATGTAATAGAAGTAGCAAATCAAGCCAAAAAAGATGGAAAAATCAGGGCACTCGGGGTCAGCAGTCACGGCGGAGACCTAACAGGTTATATGAATTATGCTATTGACTCTGGAAACTTTGATATGATTATGATAAAGTATAATTTTATGACTTTTCCGGAAGAGGAAAAAATAACAAAGAAGGCAAAGGAAAAGAATGTTGGTTCTGTGGCATTCAAAGTTGTCGGCGGTGCATACGACCAAAAAATAAAGGGTTATGAAAATTCAAGAACACCCGAGTTCCGAAGGGCAGCAATTAAATGGGTTTTATCGAATCCCAATATTACTACCCTTGTAATAAGGATGCCTACGTTTGAAGAAGTGAACAACTGCCTTAAATCACTATCTGAAAAAATGGGATATAATGACAAAAAAATGCTCGAAAGATATGCTTCAGCGGTAAAACCATATTTTTGCAGATGGTGTGGTACCTGCACTCAAGCCTGTCCGTATTCTGTTGCTATTCCTACAATTCAGAGATATTTGATGTATTACACTAACTTTAATCACCAGAGAACAGCGATGCAGAAATATGCAAAACTGCTTCCTGAACAGAGGGCTGAGTATTGTTTTGAATGCAGCGCTCTCTGTGAAAAAATATGTCCCAATAATATACCGATAAAGGAGATTTTAACGGAGGCACATAGGACTCTTAAATCTGATATTACATAAATTTGAAAAAAGTTGGGGTGGTTCGCGAACCGCTTCTACGGAGCTATTAATTCTATACTACGTTCATTGCTAAAAGGATGCAGGGGCGAAGCATTTTTTTATCTATATTGTAAATTATTAGAAAGCTTTTTAGTTGAATGCTTCGCCCCTGCATTCTGTTTTCTAAATTAATTGTATTATATACGGATTTGATAAATTGAATCCCTAAAAGTATAATTATGTTAAAAAAAATAATTATTTCTTATTCCCACTTATCATACATCACAATTTCATCAAGGGATGTTCTTCTTTTTGGTTTGGGTGAATCATCTGGATAGCCAAGTGTTAGAAGTTGTACCACTCTTATTTTTTCAGGTATATCAAGAATATCCTTTACCTGGTCTTCATAAAATGCCCCGACCCAGCATGTTCCAAGCCCCTCCTCGACAGCTGCCAAGGTTATATGGTCAACCGATATTGCAACATCTATCGGATAACATAATTGACCGCAGGACATAACGTGATTGTCCGTTTCGGCACAGGCAGCAATCACAATCGGTGCTTCGCCTACAAAACTTTGATTTTTTGCCGCAACCATAAGTCTTTGAATTTTTTGTTTATCCCTGACGACTACATACCTCCATTCCTGTCTGTTTCCTGCTGATGGTGCAAGTCTGCCTGCTTCAAGTATTTTGTTGAGTTTTTCCTCCTCAACTGTTTTTTCTTTGTATTTTCTAACACTATATCTTGATTTTATTGCCTCCATTACATTCATTTCTTTACCTCCTTAAATTTTTTTGGACTTTATAACTACAAAGCTCCCTTCTCCAAAACCAGTTCTAAATGGGTGAATCGATTTGGTTTGTTTTTTCAAAGACTGTTTGAATTATTTCATAATTTAAAAAACCTGTTTTTTTCAAACATTTAATAATTTTGCTTGTAGAATAAAATGTGGCATCACCGTAAAATTTACTTTTCTTTCTCTCTTTCTGATATTCCTTTCCCAATGTGCTTTTTTTGTCAATAAATCCTATTATAAAACTTCCATCAGACTTTAAAATTCTTTTAACTTCTTTAAAAGACTGTGATAAATCATCAACAAAACAAACAGTCGTTATCATTAAAGCAAAATCGATAATCTCTTCCTTAATTGGCAGTTGTTCTGCAATCCCTTTAAAAACCTTTAAACCTCTATTCTTTGCGACTTTTATCATTTGTTCGGAAGGGTCTAAACCAAATTGAATATTCAAAGGCACAGCAAACCTACCTGTGCCAACACCAATCTCAAGACCTACCTTACGAGGGGGTGTAAAATGTTTAACGGCATTTAATTCAGATTGATAGATATGTTTGTTCTTTACAAACCAATTGTCATATTCATTGGTATGAATATTAAAGGATTTTATTCTTGCCATATGTAAAATAATACTATTAACAGAACTTAAGTAAATTTACATTTATTGTTAATAAGCCCTATCCTTACATACATTTAAATATATTTTAACATGTCATGACGATTCACGAGTACTCGGGAGGACTTCGGTCGAAATGACATTCTATAATATCATGAAATTCAACATTTATGAATATATCAGTTTAATAGCAAATTTAAAATAATTGCTATTTTAAATATTTTTCTAATCGTTTATCCCGAAAATAGAATATATTTTAAAATTAAATGAATATGAATATTTAAATTATCGGATTCGATAAATCGAACCCCTACAAATGTTATTATTATAATTTTAGGGGCTTGATTTATCAAGCCCTTAATATTAAATTTTTGTTGAATCTGCACTTACATAATTAATCCAGAAAATAGAATATATTTTCATGTTTCGTGGTGATCCAAAGGAGCATGAATATTTAGTTTGTTTATGGAGTACTGACCCCATGTTAAAAAATTATGGAGTATTTATATCATGCCATATTTCTTTTATATATTTAGTATTATCTCTAACATGATATGGCAAAAACATTCCAACAATGACAGCATCACCTTTTTTAATATTTTTTAATGCATATTCAAAAGAGTTTCTTGTATCTTCGGGCGTTTTAGCATTTCTGCTTGCAGCAAGGATTTTATACCCGAAACAGAATTTTTTCGTTTGTCGAATAAATTTACACATTGCTGCTCTGTCTTCGTCTCCATAATATTCACCTCGAAAAGGTTTTCCTGTTTTTTCATCTATTTTTCCCTGCATCTTATTAGGATAGTAAAAACATGCCATATAAAAATCGACGTCCCAATCTTTCTCTTCAATATATTCCAAAACCTCAGGGATGTGGCTGCACATTCCGACAAGGACGCCTTCATCTCTTATCATTTTGGGGATATCCCTCAGTTTGTCTATTTCTCCCCGATTCCAATACAGGTCGGTAGTTAAACCCCAGTGATAAAAAGCAAGCGGTTTTCTTGTCATGAGCCATTTCAGATTTTGAGGAAATTCTTCGACGGTTCTCACAGAGGACGATACAATCCAGTTCAACTTTCCTTTTTGTTCTCTATGGGCATCCAAAAGGTTCATAAATTGTTCGGTTCCATGTGACTGCCACGTATTTATACCAAGTTCTTCACACATACGGAATAATTCCAGTAAATTTTCATCTGAACAATATTCTAACATTAAATTGCTCATTTTTCCTGAATAATGGGAAACTCCCTCCATTGGATTGCTGCCAATAACAAGTTTTGAGACCTTATAGTTACCAAATTTTACCATTGGCATTGGTGGTAATTCCAACCTTTCTTCTTTAGTCAAATCATCAAATACCCCAAACCTATTTTTACACATTTCAGGAAAAACAAGCATTCCTCCCACAGCAGTTATTCTCTTTAAAAAATCTCTTTTGGTTATTTTTTCTCTTTCTTTCATTTTTTTCTCCAGTTTAAATTTCGCGTAATGTCAAAATTTAACCACAGAGAACACAGAGTATTCCTCTGCCTGCCCTGTGGGTGGTTTCTGTTGATTCATATTTTATCCTCGTTTTTCATAGAACTTTTGACACTACCTAAATTTCATATATATTATTTTATTCTACGGCATCGTTATACCACCGAGTTGGGGTGGATAATAATAACCCATCGAAGCGGCGACCACTCCAATACGATACTGACGGTCCTGCATAAGGCAGACTCGACGAGTTTCAGATGGAATTGTTGTGGAATATATTCTCAGTTCTCCATTAATACTGGTTAAAATTTCTTCACGCCAGTCACCAAGACAATCAGCAATTCCTATTACCCTTCCTTCAATTTCTATAAGTGTATCTCCATTATATTTGAAAAGTTTTTTATTAGCGACAATCTCCTTTTGAGGGTCAGCATCCCACCATGCGGCCCTCGGAGAAAGTGTTCCAAGACTCTTATCCGAAATCCTCTTACCATCTGCACTATAAAGCCAAAACTGACTTCCATCACTCTCTCCAGTATAGCATTCCATTCCGGGATAATTTGGGTCGATGTCAGCAGCCATTCCCTGACCGTGGACATGTTTTGTGGGTCCGTCATATCCCCATAAAATTTTACCATCCACTGCTGAAACAAGACACACAGCATTGCTATTTCTTCTTGGTTCTATACCATAAAATATTTCAAGTCCGGGATGTTCAGGGTCAATATCAGCAACATAACCAACATCAGGGTGGCCGAGACCAGTTGTCCATAATGCTTTTCCATTATCATCAATAACCGCCGAGCCAATGACCAACTCATCTCGTCCATCCCCATCAATATCTGCAGAAATAAGACCGTGCTGTCCTTGTCCCCTGTATTTTTCGTCTGAACCTGAAGCCTCCCAATACCATACCTGATTCATATTACCATCACAGGCAGAAGTCTTTATGATAGTATATGTTCCCCTCTGCATTATAAGGGATGGTTCATTACCGTTTAAGTATGCAACAGTGAGAAAATTACGAGAAAAATAATTATAATTCTCAAACCCATCTCGACTGAGCCAGTTTATTTTCTTAACTATTTTTCCAGTTCTGCCATCAATCTTAACCAGATATTCCGATCCCTCAATAACATGTCCATCAAGTTCCCTTGGGTCTCCTTCCCCTGCTTTTGCATAGACTTCAGCAAAACCATCACCATCAATATCATAAACAATGTATGGTGAATACCACATCCCTGTTTCAATTGCCCATCCCATACTATAACGCCACATAAATTTTCCATTTGAACTATATGCTTCAAGTTTATAAGGTTCTTTGCTTCGTCGCCAATAACCCGGCTCACGCCATGGGTCTGTGTTAAAAGCAGGCTGTTTTATCACATAATCATACTTTCCATCACCATCAAGGTCAGCAATAGCAAGATTCTGAGCCCTGTAATCACCCTGAAATAGTATTGATATATACGGTTTGTTCCACGGGAATGCGAAAACATAAGCAGGCCCTTCGGTCTCCTCCTCTTTTCCGTTTATAACAGTCTTTACTCTATATCTATATGCATTTCCGGGAACTACTTCTCTATCAACATAATTTGTTGAATTGAGAATAGGTTCATCGTTGACCTTTTCATATTCATTTTTCCCGATTTCCATGCGATAAACATTAAATCCAATATCCTTCGGATCAGATGAAAGTTGTCTCCATCCTACATAAACCACACCTCTATCTTTGGGCAGAGCAATTAATCCTCTATCTATCTTTTCACTGAAGGAACTTTCTCGAGAACAACCAATGAATATTAAAGACGATATGAATATTACAAGAAAAAATATACTGAAATATCTCATTTTTGCCTCCTAACATGATCTTTTCAAAAATATTATTTTTTTATTTCATAAGGACAGAACGATGCCTGCACACTGTGTTCTGTCCCTACAATTAATAAATTTAATTTAAGAGTAAACTTTTATAATGCACTTTCAGGGATTTCTCGATTTCGCCCCCCGAGTACTCGGGGGACTTCGCTCGAAATGACATTTTATCATATTATGCGATTCAGGATTTATGAGTATATTAGGTTATAAGGATTTTATATATTATCATAATTTTTAATAAATTCAACCTCGATTTGCTCGGATGATAGAATTTTTCTGCAGAATGTTTTTCTGTGGATTGGGCAGAGGCCTTCTCTTTTTACCGCGTTTATGTGTTCTTGTGTTCCATATCCTTTGTTTTTGAAGAATGAATATATGGGATAAATATCGTGGTAATCAATCATAATTCTGTCTCTTGTGACTTTTGCGATAATGGATGCTGATGCTATTAAAAAGGATAGGGAATCCCCTTTTATAATCGCCTTTGAAGTGTAATCGGTATCTGGAATTCTGTTTCCATCAATGAGTAAAAATTCGGGTTTGATTTTCAGGTTTTCAACTGCCTTCTTCATAGATAATAATGCTGCATTAAGAATATTTATTTTATCAATATCTTTTTCACTGACAATTCCAATACCATAACATAAAGCTTTCTTAATAATGATTTCATATAATTTTTCTCTTTTAAGGGGAGTTAATTTCTTTGAATCATTAACACCATCAATATATTCACCCTTATTAAAGACAACGGCAGCGGAAACGACAGGACCTGCAATTGGACCCCTTCCAGCCTCATCAATCCCCGCAATTAATTTTATGCCTTTATTCCAGAGATTTTTTTCAAATTTTAGCAAATTATTGTTCATATTTTTAAAAAACATAATTACTTTCTTTTGAAAAAGAAAGTATGCTCCGCCAAGGCGGATCCGCCTAAGGCGGAAAAGAAAACTTTCTAATATTTCTCTCCTGTCGAAAAGAAAGAAATTAATGCCGGACAATTTTTTGAATTATTTAAATTTGCAAAAATTATTTTAAATAAAAAAGTGAAAAATATAAAAAAATTATCTGACTCTTACAAGTTTTTTCCCCGCCGAAGTAAAGACTGCTGAACCATTTAAATCTGTTCTTATTACCTCTGTATTTATGGTTTTAAGTCTTGAAATAACAGATGAATCTGGAAAGTTATAAATATTATATTCACCTAATGGTATAACTGCATACTTTGGCTTTACTTTACTTAAAAAATCTGAACTTGTTGAGGTTTTACTTCCATGATGTGATACCTTCAAAACATCACTCTGAAGAAAATCATTATATCTCATTAACATTTCTTCAACAAAACTTTCTATATCGCCGGTAAAGAGAAATTCACTTTCACCATAAACTATTTTAATTACTATTGAAAAATTATTGGTATTTCTATAAATTTCTGAAATAAATTCTTTTGTTGGATGAAGAATATAAATACGGTATAATTCACTATCATTAACTCTCATTCCGCTGAATATTTGCTTTCTGGGAATATTTTTTGCGTTTATTTCATTTTCTAATTCTTTATAAATTTCTGAATCCTCTTTGACTCCCATTTCCAAAACACTGCCTATTTTAAAGTTTTTAATAATAAACGGGATACCACCAATATGGTCACTCTCGGGATGAGTAATAACAACCCAATCGATGAATTTTATTCCATTACGCTTTAGATAAGGGGCGATATTATATTCACCCGCATCAAAACTCAATCTTTTATCCCCGCCGTCAATAAGCATCTTTTTATTGTCGGGAAACGTTATTAGTGCCGAATCACCCTGACCGACATCAAAAAATATAATCCTCATTTCGCCAATACGATGAAATAAAATCCTATCCAATATCAATATGTTAGCAAGTAAAAGCAAATATATGAGCAATCTTCTTTTTTTTCCTTCAGCGATGGATTTATATCCAAGATAGAAAAAAATACAAAAGATTACAATTAAAATAACAGTTTCCCTGCTGACATCCATATATGAATATATTAATTTGTTCGAATAGTCTGCTATAAATATTAATAACTTCAGTAAATAATGCAGGACAATATTGAACGGTTCGCATATGTTAGGAATAAAATACCCGACTATTAAAGAGTAAAAACCCAATCCCACAATAACTCCTGTGGTCGGAATAACTATTAAATTTAGAATGACAGCAATAAATGAAAGTCTACTGAAATAATACCCGCTGAAAGGCGAAATGAAAAGAATGACTCCAAAAGAAATAATAAGCGGAATAATAATGTATTTTTTAAAAATTCTTATTAAGAAAGATTTAGGCAAATATTTAAATGCATTCCCGATAAAGTCCTCAAAAGCCGAAGTAATAAAAATAATTCCTGAAACGGCGGCGAAAGAGAGTTGAAAACTTGCACTGAAGAGGTCATCTGGTCTAAATAAAAGCAGAATCAGCCCTGCGGTTCCAATACTGTTCAAAGGTTCAATCCTTCTTTCGGCGAAGAAACCCAATAAAACTATACCATAGATTAAGGATGCTCTTACAACAGGTGGTCTGCTGCCAGTCAAACTTGCATAAAATACTATTCCCAATATCACGAGAATAATTTTAAATAACTTTGGAAATCTCAATAATGATACAAAGAATCCAAGTAAAAAAATGACAAATCCGACATGTAATCCCGAAACAGCGAGAATGTGAAAAATTCCCGACTTTGCAAACTGTTCTTTGAGGTCGGGGTCAATCCCTTCTCTTTCTCCAAGCAAAAGCCCTTTTAAGATTTCCTTTTCCTGCCCAGAAAAGTTTTTACTTATTCTATTAATGAAATCAAATTTAATTTTCTCAACTATCTCCCTTCTGAACCAGTTTCCATTTTTTTTATTGGCAAATCTTATCTCGCTTTTAGAGCCAAGGTTAATAATCGCAAATATTCCCTTATTCCTCAGATAACCTGCATAATTAAATTCGCCGGGATTCTTTGAGCCCCTTGGTTTTAGAAGTCTTCCTTTAATATAAACTTCCTGACCATATCGGAAATTATTATCCTCGATGTATCGATTAACCAGCACTCTACCGTTTGTATTTTTATAATATTTTCCGTCCCATATTTTAGTCAATTCTACGGTATATTTTGTTTTCTCATCGAAATAATTTCTCTTGTCTTTTATCCAGCCTCTAATCTCAACCCAATTTCCAAAAGAGTTAGTATAAATTATGTGGCCTTTATTTGGAACCGAAATAAAGGCACCATACCGAAGCATACCTAATAATACAATCCCAAGATAAAGTAAAATATTTCTGTAATGTTTTGGGATAAGAAAAAAAATGATAAGAGATAATGCAATTATTGAAAATATATACCAAGTAGAAATGCTGGCATATTTTTCAACAATAATTCCAATAATAAAAGCAATTGCTACCTTACATGCCGGTCTTTTGCTCATAAATTAAAACAAATTTTTGTTTTAAAATGAAGGAAGTAAAAATCGGGTAAATACAAAGAAACTACCTTCTTTGGAAAGAAAGTATGTGTACTGTTTTTCTTAAAATTATAATTTTGGCCTATGAAAATAATTCGTGGTTTCCCCGAAAAATTGTTATAATAATTAATTAAATATAGCAGGAGACTACAATTTGTAATCGAAATAAATGCAGTCATCAGGAGGGATATTTGACTCACTTTTTATTTTTACCAGGAAAAATATATCCGGGATAACCGATTTTAAAAAGAGTTATCAGAATAAACAAATAGACTACTAATAATATAGGAGCAATAAAATAAGGAGATAATATGGTCAAAAGATATGCAGATATTCCGAAAAACAAACTCGCTCCGTAAATATAAAAAACAGTTCTTTTATATCCAACTTTCATGTTGAGCAGATAGTGATGGATATGCATTTTATCGCCTCTGAAAGGATGTACACCAGCAACTATTCTTCTTGCAAGTGCAAGAACAGTATCTATAATTGGAACGCCAAGAACTATTATCGGTATAAACACTGCCTGAGAATTCGGAACTCCAAAAAAAGTATCAATTGAAATGCAAGCAAGGATAAAACCAATAAACTGGCTTCCCACATCCCCCATAAAAACCTTTGCCGGATTAAAATTATACCATAAGAAAGCTAAAGTTGTTCCTAATAATAAAAACGAGAGTATAACACCAGAAAAATCACCTAATTTATATGCAATCACAATGAAGGTCAAGGCAACAATTGAGCCAATTCCCGATACAAGTCCATCAAGACCATCAATAAGATTAATCGCATTTGTTATTCCCGTTATCCATAAAATTGTCACAGGTATTGAAAATATACCAAGTGATAGGTTATCCCCAAATGGATTCGAAATAAAATTTATTCGGTATCCAAATTTAATAACAATCAAAGAGGCGGCTATCTGAAATCCAAATTTTTTCCAATAGTTAGCACCTTTAATATCGTCATATATACCCTCAATAAGTATTAAGAACGAACCAATAATAATACCCAAAAAATGATTAAAAAAGTTGTTATCAATAATTGAAAAATAGTACTTTGTAAAGAAAAGCCCGACAAAAAAACCAAAGAATATTCCTACTCCTCCAAGCGTGGGCGTATAATTTTTATGAATTGAATGCTCCTTTGATAACGGTTCTATCCTATATCTCAGTCCTGCTTTGATAATTAGAGGCATTATAAGAAAGGTAACTGCAAAAGATATAATAAACGTGTAGATTATTCCGCTCATTCCACCCATATTTGATAACATTTATTTTTTGAGTTGACGCAACACTTTTTTAACTTTGTTCATTACAATTTTATCGGAATATTTTTCCTCAATCAGTTTTCTTCCATTCAAAGCAATTCTATTTCTTAAATCCGGGTTTTCCATCAAACTTATAATTTTCTCAGCGAACTCATACTTATCATCACTTATTAATATCTCCTCATTTGGAATTGCATCAATCCCTTCAATCCCAATAGTAGATGTAACTACAGGTGTTCCCAGTGCCATTGACTCTAAAATCTTATTTAGAATTCCTGAGCCGACTCGTAATGGACAGACAGAAACTACTGCTCTCCTTATATAAGGTCGAATATCATCAACCTCCCCAGTAACGATAACGTTTTTTCTTTTTCCTAAAGCAAATACTTCTCTTGTAGGATTTGCCCCAACTATGTAAAATTTCACATCAGGATATCTTCTTAACACTATTGGAAATATTGAATCGTAGAAATATTTAACCGTATCATTATTAGGATATGTCCTCATATTACCCATAAAAACAATGCACTTAGCATCGAAGTTATTCTCATTATAGGAAAAATATTCTAAATCAACTCCATTCGGTATTATTTCCACACCTTCTGTTTCTGCATACCCATTCAGATAATTTTTATCAGTTTCTGAAACGAGAAAATTTCTGTTAAAGTCTTTAATTATCTCAATTTCATACTTTAGAACGCGGTCTTTTTCTATTCTGCTAATAAGATATTTTAATCCTTTTTGATATTTAATACTTCTCCGGTAGTTCAGCGAAATGGCATCGGTCAGGTCAAGAATCTTTGGAATCATTTTAAATCTTTTCACATATTCAGCCATCCTAATGAGGTGAACAAATATCAAATCGAAGTTTTTTATCTCCTTTTCTATCAATCTTCTCATCCTTTTGGAGCGGTAATAGTAAACTTGAAGTGGCAATTTCCCAAACAGCCCAATTATACAATTTAGATAAGAAATATAAGAAGGAAGATATATTATTTCAATTCGAGAAAAATATTTCTTGTAAACCTCAATATCAGGAATTTGAAATTTATTATCTATAAATAAAAACAAGGTAATATAATTTTCTTTTGATAAAAATTCAAGAAATTTAAATACCCTAAGTTTATCACCACCTATAGGAGGGAATGGGGGTCTCGATGTTAAAAATAGAATATTCATTTATAATATGCATTAAACTTAAGAATTAACAATTAATTTTAGTGAATTTACTATTCAACAAGTATAATAATTTTTATAGCAAAATGCAATATACTTTAAAAATAATTATTTTTTCCAATATTTC
>JAUWXV010000237.1 GCA_030616165.1 bacterium
GTTGTTTTAATAACGCTCGATCTTTGGGCTTTAATCTAACTTTATTCTTAACTTGCATGGTTACTACCTCCTTTAGTGAGAAGGTAATATACCATAAAATAATTACATTGTCAAGTATTTATGTCACAACGCACTAGTTAATGTACGGTGTATTTTGGTCAGCCGAAACAATAAAAAATTCGGAGGTGAAATGAGGAATAAGCCGAAAGATAAGATTTATGGATTGATAATTTTATTATTATTATTGCTTTTTATAGTTCCTTTGCATGCACAAACAGATTTTTCTCTTACATATTATCTCATTCGGGATGATAACTCATTTAATAACAGGAGCGTTTATGATGAATTGATTAATACAGTCTCCCTTTATGCCGGACATACCTTTTCGGGAAAATCTTCCCTGCTTCGTCTCTATTACACAGGAGATTATTCGAAATATACAAATTATAAGGACCGGCAAAATAGTTCCCACCGAATAGGTTTTGCAGTGAATCCTTTTACAAGCGAAAATAAATCGTTTAACTTAGGAGGTTCTGCACGCATTCGGCGGAATAAGGGAGAATACATATATTATAACGTTGACACATATAATTTTTATGCGAATTTTCGGTATGAGCCGGTGTTAACTAAAATTTATACACTTGGACTTAATCTCGAGAAAAATAAATTTAAATTGTTTTCTTATATCGATAATCTTGAATACCGTTTCTGGTCCCGATACCAGCAGTTCTTTCAAAACAGATTTAGTTTAATGGGAGAGATTGGATTGGGTGTGAAAGATTATTTTAATCAAAAAAGGACGAGTTTTTTTGGTTTCACTCAGGGCTTACTGGGAACTCAAGCACGATACATTGAAGAACCGGTGAATGCAATACTTTTTTCCAGTATTGTAAACATAGGAAAATCATTGACACCCAAGACAGGTATAAATCTGAGACTTGGCGGACAGTGGTATATTAGTGACCCTATTGAGTCATTTGTGGATGGTGTATATTATTACACAGAAAACGACCTTTATGATGACCCGTATGGCTACGAAAATCTTTCTGCAAGTATAAATCTCACACGTCTTTTTGCCGTTGGATTTCAAGGAAAAATCGGCGTCGAATATCAAAAAAAGGATTATCGCGGAACTCCTGCTCTTACTATAGATGGTGAACTATCTGGAGACTATCGTAAAGATACAAGGGCTAATTATCATTTCTTAATTACAAAGACATTTAATACAGGATGGAAATTCCCAGGTTCAATCGATGGATTTTTCAGATTTCTAATCAGGGATAACTTGTCTAATGATCCATACTATGACTATTTTGACCATCTTGGCCTTGTTGGTATTACTATAAAACGTTAGACATTACAGCAGATAGGTAAGGTATTATTTTAGATAGATATTTTTTTGTTTATAAAGAGTGCTGAAAAAGTCAAATGGACAATTAATTCGGGGCGAGATTGCCACGTCTACGGCTCGTAATATTAATACTTATATGACATAAAGAGTAGTGCAGTGACGCCTGCGCAGGCGTGGTAATCTACTTTTTCAGCAGTCTATTACAATAAGAATTTTTATCTCAAAAACATTACCAAATAAAGAGGGTAAGTAAAATGAACAGAAGAGAATTTTTAAAGAAAGGTTTGGAAGGGATTGTTGTAGGAAGTATTCCTTTAATTTATAATTGTGGGAAGAATCCAATAAAATCAGAACCAATTAGTGGTTATCAATTTTGGGATTTTTACGATGCGTATGATTTTAGCAGTCAGAAATTATATAAGGGACAATGTGATAAAGGGGATGTTTGTTTAAGTAAAAATCAGATACCTGAATTTGATACATTCATACATAAATCTAAGGCTATTGCTATTTATTATGCAGGAGCCGATACTTTAGTAGATCCTAAGAATGTTCCTTTTGATACAACAGTATTAGATATAATCCTTTCACGATGGCGGGAGTTTGGAGATTTTAAACATAATACTACTATATGTGTTAAAACAGAAGAAGATTATTATGCTAAAATGATATTTCCAGCAACCCCGTTTTCATTTAACTGGTATATTCCATTAAAAGAAAAGTAAATAAATTTATCAAATTCAAAAAAATGAACAGAAGAGAATTTTTGAAGAAAGGTTTGGAAGGGATTGCTATAGGTAGTATTCCTTTAATTTATAATTGTGGGAAGAATCCTGTTAAATTTACGCAACAAACGGATTATTTTCCGCTTAAAGTTGGAAATAGATGGATATATAGTCCCCAATTGGAACAATCGATTACAGATATTAAAATAACCGAGTATGGAGTCTATTTTGTTTTTTCCATGTATAATTATGAAAACAGGATATTTAAGAAGGATTCTAACTCTCAGATAATAGAATACAAAAATGGACAAAAAAGAGTATGGTATAAATTTTCTGCAATTGAAGGTGAATCCTGGATAATACAAGAATCTAATGGTTCAGACCTAATGAATA
The DNA here is from genome assembly GCA_030616165.1 of bacterium. GTDB lineage: Bacteria > SM23-31 > SM23-31 > JAUVVT01 > JAUVVT01 > JAUWXV01. Next base: position 2,470 of record JAUWXV010000237.1, read on the forward strand.
ATTGTGTTGTTACGTTGATAAGCAAAAATGAGAGAGTATCTGTACCAGCAGGGACATTTGAAAATTGTGTCAAGTTAAATTTTAGCTGTCCAGTTATGGACGCCGGCTTAATTAGTGAATGGTTTGCACCCGGGATTGGCTGTATCAAACGGATAACTCAATCATTTGCCGGTCCCAGAACATTTGAATTAAACGATTATAAAATTCAATAAGAATGAAAAGAAGGGAATTTTTGAAGAAAGGTTTGGAAGGGGTTGTTATAGGAATTCCATTAATTTCTGGCTGTTTGAAGAATCCTTTGGGATTTAATATGGAAGAACGTTCTGTCCAAAATTTGTATTTATTTTTTTAATTTATTGATAATTAATTAGTTGCGATATTATTTATTTATTTTTATGGCATAAAATGACTAATAAAATTTTATGGGGATGAACGATGAAAATTCAGGTTTATATTTTCAAAATAATCCTTCTCATATCGTTCTTTATAATTTTTCTGCCGATGATTACACTGGCACAACTCATTTCGATAAAGACAGTACCTATTGCGACAGGGAATCAGTTTCTGGTTTTTCCCTCACAGAATCTTGGCATGGGAGGCGTTTCGATTGCCGTGGAAGATCCCCTGCTCGACCCGTTTGTCAACCCGGCAAAAGGTGCGCGGATAAAGGGAACAGTTATGTTCGCTTCACCGGTTTACTATAATATTTCAGGCGACATTATGTCCGCCCGCACTTTGCCCATAGGTGCACTCTTATTTTCAGATAATCTGTTCGGCGGCTTTTCCTTATCTATACAGCAACTCGGGACTGCAAATGCAAATAATTTCCAACTTTTAAGTGAGAAATATTCAAATAACATGTACGCATCGGGCATACTCGGAAAGAGACTGCCGGGTTCTAACATTTCTATCGCAGGAGGGGTATTCTGGGCCGGTTTGGATGCCGTTGACGGTGTAGAGCTTTTATATGATGGAAGCCAGAAGATTGAGCAGTTCGGACAAATGGTTGATTGCCGAATCGGGATCCTTGGAGAGTTGGGCAGAGAACATTTTTACGAAGGTCTTCTATTACTTAATCGGTTCAACATGGAGCATGATGTCACTTATGTCAATCAGATATTATGGGATACTGAATGGGATAAGCGGACACGGATAGAAAGAAACCTCGACCATTCTAACACGCTGGGTCTCCATTTCGGGTACGTACGGCCTTTGGCAGATAGTGGTTGGCTTTTGGGTGGTATCCTGACCGGTAACTGGAAATCGCATCCCAAAATCCCGAATTACGAACTCATGAACATTCCGCGGGACCCTGGTAACTCCAGTGCCTACAATTTCGGCTTAGGGTTTTCACACACTAAGGAACAGGTTACCCTGGGAATAGACCTTATTTACGAGCCGATATGGAGTAATACCTGGGCGGATGCGGCAGAGCCGGTGACAACCAGCAGCGGCAGCGTTATCCCTGTTGGAGGGAAGACCATTGAGAACGATTTCCGGTTTTCAAATAAATTACTGCGGATTGGTATTCATAGAGATGAAAGACGTTTAGGTTTTCAATTAGGATTACAGGTGCGATCGATCATGTATTGGCTTGACCAGTACAACAACGTCATAGGATCCAGTCGGAAGCAAAAGGAACACTGGACAGAATGGACACCCAGTTGGTCCTTGAATCTGAATTTCAAGGAATTCCAGATTCGCTACACAGGTCGAGCCACTATGGGTACAGGCAGACCGGGTGTATCTTCACCTTCACCAGGTTTTCGATGGGAGTCGGATTTCTTCACCAAATCAGCAGATTTTCTCATAGCGCCGAGTGGACCACTGACTTTGCAGGATGCCCGTGTGATGACACACCAGATTTCTATTGTTGTTCCTATCAGGAATTGAAAAGGTAATTGGATTACAGAAGCGAGGATAAGAATCTTTGTGTTAATAATATTATTTTATGAAATAAAATGAACAGAAGAGAATTTTTAAAGAAGGGTTTGGAAAGGATTATTTTAAGTAGTATTCCATTTATTTTTAATTGTGGTAAGAATCCTATAGCTTCATTGACTTCTAATGACGGATATGGTGCATTGTCCATTAAAACAGAAAAATATATATACGTATGGCAACAAAGCGAATTTAGTAAAAAGGTTTTATATATTCACAGCACACTTGAAAATCGTTCTACAAATATTTACTATTCAAAGGTGGGTGACTTCTTTAATAGTGCATCTGAACAGGACCTGTTATTTATAGCGGAAAATTCAGCAGGATATCTTGAAAAATATAACGAATTGGATAATTTATGGTATGAAGTAAAAAATATATTACCCCCTTTGATTGAAGGTTCACGATTTGTTTCTATCAAACAATTTAAATTATACTCAATACATGCCAGTTTATATATTAAGAAAGATGAGGAGGAAAAAGGTATATATCGATTTCGAATTGACTATTATGATGATGAAAATCTGGAAGCTAGTACTCTGCCATACAAAGATTACTCGAATACTTTTGAAATAGAATGAATAGAAGAGAATTTTTAAAGAAGGGTTTGGAGGGAGTTGTTATAGGTAGTATTCTATTAATTTACAATTGCAGTAAGAATCCTGTTAATTATAATGATAATACCATTAGGACAGTCGAAGATTTAGCTAAATATAGCTATGATATCGTTGAAGGAGAAGTTATAAAAGTAGAACAGAAATGGGACGACGAACATAGAATGATTTATACTTATGCTACTGTGCAAGTTGATTTATCATATAAAAATAACATAGAACAAAAAGAAATAATTATTAAACATATGGGCGGGCATTTGGAAGGATTTACAACCTGGGCGCCCGGTCAACCTGAGTATAAATTAGATGAAGATGTAATCATATTTTTAAAAAAAGATGGTGATTATTATAATACAGTTGGTTGGGATAGAGGTAAATTTAATATTAGAACTATAAAAGGGAAAAAAATACTATGTAGGTATGTAATACCAGGCCCTGATTATATGACAACGGAGGAACCCCGGAGAGATAGTTATAACTATATCGAATTCATAAAAGTATTACTGGCTTTACTAGCGAAATAAAACTTCAAGAAAGATGACACTTTTGAAATAAAATAACAAAATGAAAAGAAGAGAATTTTTAAAT
>JAUWXV010000290.1 GCA_030616165.1 bacterium
AGGGGTTCGATTTATCAAGCCCGATAATTAAAATATTCATATTCATTTAATTTAAAAATATATTCTATTTTCGGGCTTAATTATGTTATTGCAGATTTAATAAAAATTAATATAAAGGGCTTGATAAATCAAGCCCCTACAATTATAATGATAACATTTGTAGGGATTCGATTTATCGAACCCGATAATTAAAATATTCATATTCATTTAATTTAAAAATATATTCTATTTTCGGGATAAAAATTGGTTGCTAACTTTTTCCTTATGCCACAAAACACCCAATGAACACTGACTTAGCCACTTATATGATTGAAATTATAACTTTTTTTCTAACGCTTTTATCAGAATTCATATCCCTGACACTTATGATAAGTTCATATTTTCCCGATTGTTCGTTTTCTGTTTTAAGGTTAAAATGCAATTTTTCATCTCTTGTATTACCGCTGTATTTGTATGTTGAAGAAATAATTTCTTCTCCCTGCCCAAAAAGTCTTTGGGCGAAACGGCTTACTATATTTTTTTCAGATTTCTCATCAGTACCAAATGGCTGGAAGGTCAAGGTCACCTGGAAACGAGTTTTGCCTTCTGAATCATAGGATAAATTATACAATTCATAATAGATACCGATTGCGGCATCTTTTTCAAAGTCATTGAACATATGGGGATTATAAGAGAGATTGCCTTTTTGAAAAGGAGTGTTTTGAACTGCAGAATCTATGGGGCCGGACAAAAGGATATCACTGATCATAAAATCATCCTTCCAATAATCATTGACTGTTAACAAATCTTTGTAAACGCCAAGTTTGTCCGATACCTTATCCTGCAAATGGAACTCATAATGGTATATTCCAGGAGAAATCTCAAAATGCTCCATTTCTGTTACTGAGCTATTCTTCCATTCATCAAGTGTTAGATTTACTGGTATGCTGTCATCCTTATTTATCCTGATACTTTCATTCCAGTTCTCATCATAAATACCAACGAATCTGGAAAGAGCCAGGGTATTGCCCTGTTTCCCGGTTTCCAGTTCAATTTCTTTGCCCTCGATTCCATAATACAATTCTACACGGATTTTTCCATCTTTTCCTTTGAAGGTTAAAAAATCAAATGGAAAATCAAGCGGTTTTTTATCGTATTTGTATTCGGTTGTTTCCGTATTCATGCCAATTTCCGCATATTCCTCATTACTTTCGTTTAATTGAGTCCCTATCTCATTCATGTCAAAAGTACTGGAACGTTCCCTTGCCTTTTGTAAACTCCAATACAAAGGATGAATCTCCTCTCTATTTACCATGGAGGAAGGCATAGATTCTATTGTCCACCCTCTCGTCCCACCAAACTTTGCGAAATGAAATACCAATTCCGAACGATTATATCGGGGATAATAATGCCATGACATGTTTTGAGGTTCAGGTCCTTCTAATATTTTAAATACCTGGTTATCCGGCTGTCCATGCCTTATATAGATTAATCCCATATCATCGAAATATCGTTTCTCAGGCACTGCTTTTGAAATATAAGTCTTTAAAAAATTATTTCCGACTTTAATTCCAATCCCTGTTCCCCATGTCAAGGGGTGTTCTGTTTCGTGAACAAAATCTATCTCTGTTCGACCGACATTATAGCGTCGATACCACTTGCGGGCATAGGTTAAACGCTTATAATGTTCCGCAATCCGCTCATTACGTTCCGTAGCAAGGTCAGGGTCTCTTGACCGCCAAAATCTGGAATAGAAATCGCCAATACTGTCAATCGGAGTGGTATGGAGTTCATCATATTCATCATCATTCATGATATAGCAGATATCGTTATAAAAAGCCTTCATATCAGCGCTGTCTTGAATGGCAGCCATGGCGGATATGTAATAGTCTAAATCCTCAGCCGTTTGATCCAAATCAAACAGATTTTTGGCATATAAATAATTTCTTCTGCATTCGGAAAACTGCGGGAAGATATTTTTAACACTATCCAAAATACTCAGGCTATTTTCATGGTTTTCAATTGAATAATAAATCCGGGCAAGACCATAAAAATATTCTGGATTGTCTGGATTCTTTTTAATAAATTCATGTAATATCTCAATATCTTCTTCCTCTTGTGAATTCCAAAAGACGTCGTCCATAAACCGGGAATAAATCTTCATATTATATATGTCATTTTGATTCTCTAATGCATATATGTTTCCCGATACGAAGATAAATAGAATAATGGCTAAACAAGTGGAGACAAATATTTTCATTTTTTTGTTCATAATTAGCTATCTCTCATTTACTTGTTGGGCCTTATATGAATTTGAATTGCACCTAATCTATGATTAACTTTCTTTTGAGGAAATTATCGTGTGGAATAAAGCGAACATTAACTCAACAACCCGATTTATTTTATAATATATTCAAAATTAATTATTAAAGCAAAAATTATTTGATGGCATGACAAAAAATTAAAATTTGGTAGGGATAACCCGAGGGTTCTCCCTGCAGAATTGTGTAATTCATGGTAAAACAATATATTACAATTGCATCTATTTAGCAGAAAGATTAAAAAAACAAATTTTTAAACTTTTTGCCGCTTCATCTTATTTATAATGTTTAAAAATTATATTTCATTACCAGATTAAATGTAGGTTTGAGCCCTACCAGAAAACTTGAATTATTCTCAGAATGTATATGGTCTGAAAAAATAAAATTTTTCTTGACTTTATCACTTTATTACGACATTATTAAAAAAATGAAAAGTAAGATATTCTGTTAAATTAAGATTAATATGGTTTAATTTCACAATAGAAAAATTAAAATATGTTTATAACATTTGAAATTTGGATTTAGGATTTATTTAGATATTAGAATTTGGAATTTAGTATTTATTTATCAATAATTATGGAGGTTAAAATGAAAAAGAAAATATTATTTTTAGTATTTTTATTCAATTTATTAATCTGTTCCACGTATTCTTTGTGGGGTCAGGAAGGTGATAAGAAAGCAGGAGTGACTATTTACAAGCCGGATAAATGTTACAATGGATACACTCTATATAATAGCCGTCAGCGGGAAGAAGCAACTTTAATCGATATGAATGGCTATATAGTGCATCGTTGGTCTTTTCCACAGGGATACACATGGCACTATGCTGAACTTTTCCCTGATGGTCATATATTAGCAATAATCAAAGAGGACTATAACGCTCGTATTGGTGGTATGCTTCTTGAACTTGACTGGGACAGCAATCTTGTATGGAAAATGAATATCGCATGCCATCACGATTTTGACAAACTTGATAATGGCAACATTATGGTACTTTGCCGGGAATATGTTGTCAATGATGCAATATACAACGGCATTTTAAAAAGTGATTGTTATTATGAAGTTACGCCTGATAAAAAGATTGTCTGGGAATGGCATGCTGACCAACATGCTTTAGAATTAGAAAAGTTTGTTGACATTGAATTTCCATTACCTACGCCTGAATCAGGTCGTTCAAGGTCAAACGTTTATCCGCCTCTTCCAGTGGATTGGGCACACACGAATACTGTTGAAGTATTGAGAGATAATCCATTGGCAAAAAAAGACCCAAGGTTCAAAAAAGGTAATATTATTTTCAGTATGAGAAACATTGATACCATCGGAATAATTGACAAAGAAACCGGCAAAATCGTATGGGCATGGGGCCCAGGCGTTCTGGATAAACAGCATATTCCTACATTGATGGAAAATAGAAACATCCTCATCTATGATAATGGGTCAGGTCGGCGTAATACAAAAATTCTTGAATTAAACCCATTGAGAGGGGAAATTGTATGGGAATATAAAGCAAATCCGCCGGAATCGTTTTTTTCCAACTCTCAAGGTTCAAGCCAGAGACTGCCCAATGGGAATACATTTATTGCAAATTCTAATAATGGAATATTGTTTGAAGTTACACCGGATGGTGATACTGTTTGGGAATATTGGAATCCTGATCTTTCAACAAATGGAAGACGTATGAATCTTTATCGCTCACTAAGATATTCATCAGAGTTTGTGGAAAAATTACTCTCTATCAAATGATTTGATATAGAAATAAGATATGAATCTTCGCTTAAGACAACTAATTCGTTGATATATTCATCCGAAATTAATTGAACAGTTCACTTGCAGTTCTGTGAACTGAAGATGGTTTTAAAATTTTTTATTAATATTCAG
>JAUWXV010000106.1 GCA_030616165.1 bacterium
GTGTGTTTTCAGTCTTCCGGCACATGGGAAGTTTATGCTGATGATATTGATGGTATACCGCTTGAAGCTTCTACAAGCCCTGTTATTACAGTAAACCCACAAACACCAAACGCGCCAACAGGATTTACTGCTGCAGTACTGTCAACAACTTCAATCAAATGGCAGTGGACAGACAATGAATTATTTGAAGACGGTTATATCCTGAGAACCAGCACAGGCGGTATAATCAAAACCTTATCTGCTAATGGGTCAAGAAACTTCCCCCATTTTGAAACATAACCATATCTTCTTGCTATATGACCGTCGTACCAATCTGTCAGAGATGCTATAATAAATACAAACGTTGCAACCTGTTCAAAATAATATCTATCAAATAGCAAAAAAAAGACAAAAATCGGCGTTAAAATCATCCGAAGTATTGATAGTTGATTCGGTAATGTCATATCTTATTAACAAATTTATTAATACTTTATAAGTTTAAAATTAATATATTTTTTTATAAAGTCAAGTGAAAAAACCTATATTTTTTTTACTTAAAACTTTGATGATTTTTTATAAGATAATAAAAATTTACGGAGTTTTATATGCCGGCACAAATCAATCAATTGAGATTTGTAGAAATTGATAAGCCTATTAAATTCAATTCAAACCAGGAACCCGGTCGAAGTTCTTCAAAAATCTTAAGAGAAGTTATTTCCGGTTCAAATGAGGACCTAACCTGTATTATTCATAAAATTTACATTTTTTATGAATAAACCCTATCCTTACATAAATTTAAGTATATCTTAATATATCATGTCGAGTGAAGTCCAGACATCTCTATTTTTTTTGAGATTTCTCGACTCCGTCCTGCGGACTCCGCTCGAAATGACACTATACTGTATTATGCAATTCAGCATTTATGAATAATCCAGACTAATTGTTAAAATATTATCCTTCATAAATAAAATTTAATTTTTTAATAAAAACAATTTCACAGGGCTTTTCCGCAGCATTTTTTATATTTTTTACCACTTCCACAAGGGCATGGGTCATTTCTTCCAACTTTGAGTTTTACCCTAATAGGTTTTCTTTTACCAGCAGAAGGGTGATTAGTTTGTTGATTTCCAGTACTGCTGAATCCCATTCCATTGGCTGAGGCATGTTGTGTGACCGCCTCTTCAGGCATTCTCCTTGAAGGAGGGGCTTCTTCAGAAATTTGCGCCTTATATATCAACTCTATAATTTCCTCATTAGTTCTATTTATCATATCCACAAACATATTGTAGCCTTCTTTTTTGTATTCAATCAGTGGGTCTTTCTGACCGTATGCTCTTAATCCTATTCCTTCTTTTAATTGATCCATTTCGTAAAGATGTTCTTTCCATCTATCGTCGATTACTCTCAAAGAAGCTATCCTTTCGAGTTTTCGCATTAATTCAGACCCTATAACCTCTTCCTTTTTTTCATACAGTGCGTGTGCTTTCCCGTTAATATTTTCTATAAGTTCTTCCTGTTTTAGAAATTGTATTTTATCCGGGGGGAAATCAAGTTTCAGCAGCATAATTCTTGCCATTTTCTCTTTTAATCCCTCGAGGTCCCATTCTTCAGGATAAGACTTGGCGTCAGTAAATTCATAAGCTGTATTTTCAATAATTTCATCCATAATCTGAAGAATCTCACTTTTAAGATCTTTGCCCATCAAGGCATGTTTTCTTCTATCATATACCACCTCCCTCTGCTGATTCATAACATCATCATATTCCAGAAGGTGTTTTCGGATATCAAAGTTGTGCATTTCAACTCTTTTCTGGGCTTTTTCAATAGACCTTGTAATCAAAGGATGCTGAATGACCTCTCCCTCTTTAGCACCCAATTTATCCATAGCTCCTGCTATTCTGTCTGAACCAAAAAGTCTCATAAGGTCGTCTTCGAGTGATAGATAAAACCTCGATGAACCGGGGTCGCCCTGTCTTCCGCTCCTGCCTTTAAGTTGAAGGTCAATTCTCCTTGCCTCATGTCTTTCGGTTCCCACTATGTGAAGTCCATCCGCTTCAACCACTCCCTGTCCAAGTTTGATATCTGTCCCTCTTCCAGCCATATTTGTTGCTATTGTAACCACACCTGCTCTTCCTGCATTTGTTATTATTTCTGCTTCTTGCTGGTGATACTTTGCATTCAGGACTGAATGTTTAATTCCTCTCCTTTTTAGCATTCTGCTGAGAGTTTCAGAAACATCAACAGTAACAGTCCCGACCAGAACAGGTCGGCCATTCGATATCATCTCTTCAATTTCATTTATTACAGCATTGTATTTTTCCCTTTTTGTTCTGTATATTCGGTCATCGTAATTAATTCTAATCACCGGTTTATTTGTGGGGATAACAGTAACATCAAGTTTATATATTTCATAAAATTCGGCAGCCTCTGTATATGCCGTTCCAGTCATTCCTGCAAGTTTTTTATACAGCCTGAAATAGTTTTGCAGTGTAATGGTAGCCAAAGTTTGAGTCGCTCTTTCTATTTTTACGCTTTCTTTCGCTTCTAAAGCCTGATGAAGGCCATCGCTATATCTTCTACCTGGCAAAACCCTTCCCGTGAACTCATCGACTATCATCACCTTTCCTTCGCTGACAACATATTCTACATCTTTTTCAAACAGCGAATAGGCTTTTAAAAGTTGAGAAATATTGTGAATTCTTTCACTTTTTTCTCCGTATGATCTCTGGAGTTCTTCTTTTCTCCTTTCTTTTTCTTCCGGGGAATAATATTCCGCATTTTCAATTGTGTGTAATTCTACCGATAAGTCAGGTAGTACAAACATTTCAGGGTCATTTGGTGAAAGGGCTTCTCTTCCCTTTTCGGTCAGGTCTATTACATTTCCCTTTTCATCGATGCTGAAATATAAGACCTCATCAATTTCATGCATTTTCTTATCTCGGAGAAAGTCGTTTTCCACTTGCCTCATCAGTTTTTTGGTTCCCGCCTCTTTGAATATTTTTAAAAGTTTCCTATTTTTCGGAGCGCCTCGATGTGACTGGAGAAGTTTTATACCTGCTTCATAGTCACTGCCTTGATTAAGAAGTTTTTCCGTATCTGATACTATCTTATTTACAAAATGAGCCTGCATCTTAACCAGGTTTTCAACAAGTGGTTTTAGTTCGTTAAATTTATGTGAAGAAACACTTGCAGGACCAGAAATAATTAAAGGAGTTCTTGCCTCATCTATCAATACACTGTCAACCTCATCTACTATTGCATAATAATGTCCTTTCTGGACAATGTCTTCTTCAGAAATCGCCATATTATCCCGAAGATAATCAAATCCGAATTCATTATTAGTTCCATAAGTAATATCTTTTCTATATTCTGCTTTCCGCTGTTCGGGGTCCATATCGTTTAAAATACAACCCACAGAAACCCCAAGATTCTCATAAATTTTACCCATCCACTGAGCATCCCTTTTTGCAAGATAATCATTAACCGTAATAAGATGAACCCCTCTTCCAGTGAGGGAATTCAAATAAAGAGGCATAGTTGCGACCAGTGTTTTACCTTCACCGGTAACCATTTCATCAATTTTACCCTGATGGAGAACTACCGCTCCAATTAATTGCACATCAAACGGTATCATATCCCAAACTATCTTCTGTTTGCAAACTTCCCAACTTTTTCCCATAAGTCTTCGGCATGCCTCTTTTACCACTGCAAAGGCTTGAGGAAGTATCTCATAGAGTATCTCTTTTTCTCTTTCCAAAATTAAATCTTCGATGTCTTCTTCGAATAATTCACTATGCTCTTTCTTAATTTTTTCCCTTTCCTCAGCGATTGCTTTTTTAAATTCATCGGTCTTTTCCCGGAGTTGTTCATCGGTTAGAGAGTGATATTCCTCATATAATTCATTTATCTCTTTTGTAATCGGAATAATCTTCTTTATATCTCTTTCTGATTTACTCCCCAATATCTTAGTTATAACATTTCCAAACATTTATTTTATACCTATATTATTACTAAAAAATATAAATTATTTTAAATTACATATAGAACAATCCAATAAAAATAAAATACCATCTATTTCATATCTAACTATTATATTTAGTATATGAAATCTCATAAGGAATATTATGTTTAATAACTAATAATAAATTGTTAAGTGCAGATTGTGAACCCTCTATAAGAACATTTATGTATCTTTTGCTTTCTAAAATATCGTGTAAAATAAAACTGTAAAATTCTATTGATTTTCTTGCTTCTTCACTTACTAATTCTGCAATAAAATTTCTATCTTCATCTGAAAAAATTTTCTTTGAGATAATTTTAATTATCCACAAAATTTGTTCGTTTAAGTTGTTAGATGCCATTTTCCGCCCTTTAAGTTAATTAATATTTTATTCTTAAGAGACTGCTGTGCATCTCTAACTAAATGTTTCCATTTCTTGCCAAAATGTTGACCATTGATCACTCTATCAATAGTATCATCACAAATATCTGGATGTATTGATTGTATTATTGGATGAAGATCAGCCGTACTTAAAGGGCCTTTCTTTTTTAAAATGTAAAGAATAGTATCACAAAATATTGCGTTAATTGTTTTAACTTCTTTTATTCTATTTTTCAATAATTCAAAATCAAGAACATCAGTACTTTTCTTTATTAACTTTGCTAATTCCGTGGCTTTTATAAGGTCATCAGCTTTATTTTTATTTATATATAATTTTTCAGCTTCTTCGTAAATTTTTTCTAACACACTTTTATCTAGTATGTTACCTAATGAATAATATTTTAACATATCTTCTTTTATATTGGAAATTATATTTTTATCATTAATCAAAACTCCATATTCAAAATTATTAATTAAACCACCACTTGTAAGATTAGAAGAAGTAATAATTCCAATTCTGTTATCAATTAAATAAACTTTAGCATGCAATCTGCCAAGACTTGAAATATTAACTTGATTAAAATGATTATATAATTCCAATAATGCAGCTGGTTCAGTAAAACCATTTACTATATTTTTCGTTGTGAGATTTGTTAAAATAGTCATACTAATATTGGATTTTTGAATTGAATTTGATAATATATTAACTCCCCCAATATTTATAAAAGGAGAAGATACAAAAAGTTCATTTCTTGTCCCACTAATTATATTAATAAATTCATTTTTCCAAGGTGATAATAAAAATTTATATTGCATAATTATTTTTTATTAATTTTTTATTACTATATGCAATTAGTATTTCCAAATAATATGATTAACAGTAATAAATCTTAATTCATCAAGTGCTATTAAAATATCCTTAAGATTATTCCAGCAAGAAAAGACATACATACTTCCAGATTCTTTAAGTACTCTATATATTTCTTTCATCCATTTAATAGTAAAATCAAAATATTTTTCTTTGGGAATTTCATTATATCCTTCCAAAACTCTTGATGCCTTTCTATTATAGTTGGTTCTCTTTGCCTTAAAATCTATAGCAAATGGTGGATCTGTTATAACAAGGTCAACTTGGTTATATGGAATATACTTCATTCCTTCAATACAATCCATATTATATATTTTGTTGACATTTAAATTTTTCATATTCTAACATCCTTCTTATATATGATTTTTTATGTTAAACTAATATCCGTTATACAGCCTCTCTGCGAGAAATGAAGGCAATTCAGCGTTTAAAATTTTATCTGCTGCTCTCTTTATATTATAATCGAGTCGAATATATTCCAAAGACCATTCATTTTCATCGAAAATTGCAAATGAAAGATTCGGGTTACGGTCTCTGGGCTGTCCGATACTACCAACATTTACTATATATTTTTCATCTTTTGAAAAGAAAAACTTTTCGTTTTCATTTCCCGGGAAATTCCTTTCCGCAAAGATAGCGGGAACATGTGAATGCCCGATAAAACAAATATTCTGGTCAAACACACCGAACTGAAAATTTGCATCCCATGTATTCAAAATATATGACCATTCTTCAGGATTATGAGGAGATGAATGCACAAATAAGAATCTATTTTTACTTATAGTCAAGGGTAGATTTTTTAGATAATTACAGTTTTCCTCTTCAAGATTGTCTTCTGTCCACTTGGCAGCTTTTGCCGCATATATGTTAAAAAAAAGCCTTTCTTCAGGATAAACCGCAGCGTAGTCATGGTTTCCGACTATAATATTTTTTGAAATCTTTTTACAGAATCTAATACATTGATTAGGATTCGCACCATATCCAACTAAGTCACCAAGTATCACTATATCTTCAACATCTTTTCTCTTTCTAATATATTTATAAGTCTGGCTTAAAGCTTCAAGATTAGAATGAATATCTGATATAATTGCAAAAGACATCTTTTCACTTTTTTATAAAAAACGGTCAATTGTTCTTTTTCTGTGATTTTCGATCAACAAGCCCCCTTCCTTCTTTAAAAATTCTCCCTTCTTTCACCAAATCCAAGAGGATGGAATCGAGCAGACCGTTAATAAATTTTCCACTTTTATCTGTGCTGAATATTTTCGATATTTCTATAGCCTCGTCGATTGACACTTTTGGCGGTATATCTGAAAAATGCAAAAATTCACATAAAGCCTGCCTCATAATTACTTTATCAATAACAGTAATTCTTTCAAACTTCCAGTTTTGTGATTTTTTCTTTATCAATTCATCAAATTCATTTATATTCTCAATGGTTTTTTTAACGAGTTTCTCATAAAATCCTATCATCTTTTTTCCAATAGGCTTTTCCCATATAGGGTCATTCAGAATCTGTTCAATTGTGTTTCCAGATATTTCATATGCATAAAGAGTCTGCAGTGCTCTTGATCTTGCTTCTCTCCGAGTATTCATACGTTCATATTTTTTGTGAAAATCTATTTAAAATCACAAATTTTAAACAACCAGTACCTTATTAAATAATAAATGATATATTTTCCTGACATTTTTTGAAATTGAGAAGTAATAAACGAAATAAAATAAACTTTTACTTTAGCACAGAAGGACAGGACAATGTCCTGTCCCTACAATATATTCAATTACAAATGATTATTATATAGGTACAGAACACAAAGTGCAGGCAGTGTTCTGTCCGTTAACATATTTTTGAAAATTAAAGGAACTTTTCTCGTTCCCAAACTCAGTTTGGGAACGAGATTAAAACTTTAAAAAATTAGTTGTTTTCTTTTTGGGATTTTGAATTCTTTTTAATTTCGTGATTATCATAAGCCTGAATAATATCTTTAACCAATCTATGCCTGATAACATCCTCTTTATTTAAATATATAAAATCAATTCCATTAATATTTTTTAGTACATGCTGAATCTGGACAAGTCCAGAATCATTTTTATTGTGAAGGTCTATCTGGGTAATATCTCCATTAACAATAGCCATTGAATTAACTCCAAGTCTGGTTAAGAACATCTTCATCTGCATCGCAGAAGCATTCTGGGCTTCATCTAATATCAAAAATGAATTATCCAAGTTTCTTCCTCTCATATATGCAAGTGGAATAATTTCAATAATCTGTTTTTCAATATAATTTTTCAGTTTCTCTTTGGCAAGCATATCGAATAGAGCATCATATAGAGGTCTCAGGTATGGTTCGACCTTTTCTCTCAGGTCACCTGGTAGAAATCCGAGGCTTTCTCCAGCTTCCACGGCCGGTCTTGCAAGAATTATTTTTTTAATTACTTTGGACTTCAGATGGGCAAGTGCAAATGCAACAGCAAGATAGGTTTTACCAGTCCCAGCGGGTCCTATTATAAATACTATATCATTTTTCATCACAGAACGATAATATTTCATCTGACCTGATGTCTTTGGTTTTATGTATCCATTATGCTTAAAAATTATTACAGAATTTAAATCCTCCATTGTTTTAATCTGCTCATTTTTTGAGTTGACCATTCGAATAACTGTCTCTATATCCCTCTTATGAAGCATTTTATTCCTGTTAATCAGAAAAATGAGCTCAGAAAATACGTTTTCAATTTTTTCTACCTCTTCCGGCGTTCCTTCAAGGGTCACATTTTCTCCTCTAACTACAATCTTTGATTGAAAATTCTCTTCAATCATTTTCAGATAGGTATCGTTCTTTCCGAGTAATATCAATGGATCAACCTCTTTCAATACAATATTTTTCTTACTTATAATGTTCATTATTCAATCTTTTTCCCTCTTTTTTCAAATTGGCAACATTCTTTTTAAAAAAGTTGTAAAATAAACCTTAAATTATTTAATAAAAAAAGGTGTTGCTATTATTTATAATTAAAAATAAAAAAGTATTATTAGCGATTATAAATGTTTTTTTATTTTAAACTAAAATATCAAAAAAATGTTCAAATTATTAATCTACACTTAAAATAAAAAAGCCCTTAATTTCTCTTAAATAAAGAGAAATCAAGAGCTTTGATATAAAATATACCTCAACTTAAAAGACATTTAAGAAAATCGATAAAAGATGATTATTCAAAACCGCCATATTTTTTAAGGAATAAATAGAACAGTATGAGGATAAATCAAATCAGGGTCTACAATAATAGAATTATTCGCTTCATAAATCCTTTTCCATTGAAATGGGTCGTTATAAATCTCAGGAATCCCAGCAATCTTACTTAGAAAATCACCTCTATTGACTAAATACTGTCCTCTCTCAACTACCTTATGAATCCTAAAAATCTGGTTTGGGAATATCAGGTCTGGATTTCTTATCTCGTCTCTGTTAAAACTGTAAATCCTCATCCACTGATATGGGTCCGCATATATATTAGGCTTACCGGCAATTTTCCACAAGTAGTCCCCTCTAATCACGGTGTATATTTCAATTCTAGGTTTAGCCTGTGCTGCCCTTGCTTTAAGTCGTTCAAACAAACCCTGAACTTCTCTAAGCTGAACAGCAATTTCAGGAAGTCTTGCTCTTCTATCGGCTGCCATCTCTTCTAATCTTTTTTCTATCGCGTCAACTTCATCCAATCTGTCATATAATTCCTCAAGAGATAATCTTAAAAGCCCTGATATCTGCTGTCTTAAACTCTCTAACTCGTTTTGAAATGCATCTATTTGTCTCTGATTATAACCCAAAAGTCTGTAAATCTCCTGTCTCATAGCAGCAATTTGATTGTCAAGGTCGTTTAGTTGATACCTTAAATCTGCTATTTCCTTTTCCAGTTTTGCAATTTCTGCTTTGGCAACCCTTTCCCTTTCCATACATTTTGCCAGTTCTATATTATAATCTTCAATTCTCATTCTCTCCTGCTGAGCATATAATGAACTGGTACTTATAGCAAAAATTATAGCAAAACTAATAAATAATATAAAAAGGAACTTGCTTTTTTCTTCCATTGTTAGCTGACTCCTTTTTTGAATTTTAAATATTTAGAAATTTCTTTGTAATTATCTGACAGCGTCCCTGTCTCTTGTAAGTTTTTGCAATTCTTGCCTTTTAGCAGCAATGTCTTTTTCAAGTTGGGCTTTTTCTGTTTTCAGCGCTTCTATTCTCTTCTCTGCTGCGGTTGCCGCATTACATGCATCCTCAAGTGCTTTCAATTGGTCCTCAGAAGCATATCTTGTACAACCAGTGGAAGACAACATCCCAACTAGAAATAAAATCAATATTAAAAGTGAGATAAATCTTTTGATATTTTTCATATCTAAAACTTTCCTCCTTTATACCATTTTTTGAACATTAATATAAATAACGTACGATTAAACTTTATTTAATATTTTATATAATCGAAATATTAACAAAAGATTTGCGAATAAATATATATAAATGAAGCAATATAAAATTTTTTTTAATTTTTTTAAAACTTAATAAAATTAATCATAATTGTCAAGGAAAAAAATTAACTTAATATTCTTTTTTTATTTATTTTAATAAATTTATAAAATTAGACCACAATTTTGATACCCAGTTCTTTAAGTTGTTCAGGATTTACCTCCGTTGGACATCCATCCATCAGGGAGACAGCACTATTTGTTTTTGGAAAAGCAATAACTTCACGGATTGATTTAGTACCTGTAAATATCATTGCAATACGGTCAAATCCAAATGCGATTCCGCCGTGTGGTGGGGCACCATATTCGAGTGCATCAAGCAAGAATCCAAACTTTAGTTTTGCCTCTTTTTCGCCAATCTTCAACAGTCTGAACATCTTCTCCTGGAGACTTTTGTCATGTATTCTTATACTTCCTCCTGCAATTTCATTTCCATTTAAAACAAGGTCATACGCCTTTGCTCTTGCTTTTGCAGGGTCTTTATCAAGAAGCCATATATCTTCTTCCTTCGGTGAAGTAAATGGATGATGCATAGCCTGAAATCTGTTTTCTTCTTCATTGAATTCTAAAATTGGAAAGTCAGTTATCCATTCGTGAACATAGTCAGTCTTCCTGGGTAAATTAAATCTTTTAATTATCTCCATTCTCATATTACCCATTGCTGGAAGAACAGCATCTTTCTTTTCTGCCATTAATATTAATACATCTCCTTTTTCTGCTCTGCATTTTTCAAGAAGTCTATTTAAAGTTTCCTCCTTAAAATATTTTTTAATAGATGATGAAATCCCATCTTCAGTTATTTTAATAAAAAAAGCCCCTTTTGTGCCCAATTTTACCGCCTGTTCAGACAATACATCCATTTCGCGCCGAGAAATTTGTGCCAAATTTCCTAAATTAATGCATACTATAATACCATCTTTTCCAACAGCCTCTTTAAAAACGGGAAAATCTGCAGTTCGTGCAATTTCGGTAATATCTTCCATAGGGAGTTCCCATCTCAAATCCGGTTTATCGGTTCCGTATTTCGAGATAGCCTCCTGGTACGTGAGTATTGGAAATGGTGCCTTTATCTCTATATTTAATACCTCTACAAATACCCGAATCATCAATCCCTCCATTACAGAAAAGATATCCTCTTCTTCCACAAAAGACATTTCAACGTCAATCTGAGTAAACTCAGGCTGCCTGTCTGCTCTTAAATCTTCATCCCTGAAGCATTTCACTATTTGAAAATATTTATCACATCCCGACACCATCAAAACTTGTTTATATGTTTGAGGAGACTGTGGAAGAGCATAAAACTTTCCTCTGAAAATCCTGCTCGGAACAAGATAATCTCTTGCCCCTTCTGGTGTGCTTTTCATCAGCATTGGTGTTTCAATTTCAAGAAATCCCAATTCATCAAAGTATTTTCTTACCGATTGATAAAACCTGTGTCTGATTTGAAGATTCCTCTGCATTATAGGTCTCCTAAGATCCAGATACCTGTATTTTAACCTCAATTCCTCACTAATTGCATCACTGCTTTCATCCAAATTGAAAGGAACTGCCTTTGAGGCATTAAAAACTTTCAACTCACCTGGGAAAACCTCTATTTCACCAGTTGATAATTTAGGATTCACCATCTCCGGAGACCTCTCAACCACAATGCCCTTAATTCCGATTACATACTCCTTTTTCATTTCACTTGCTTTTTCATAGGCATCCTTGTTCTTCTCCGGATTAAAAACAACTTGAGTTTTTCCATATCGGTCACGGAGATCAACAAATATAACCCCTCCGTGGTCCCTCATAGTATCAATCCACCCCATCAATATCACCTCCTCCCCATTATCAGACTTGCGAAGGTCTCCACAATAATGTGTTCTATGCCATCCTTCCAATCTGTCCACGCTTTTTTCTCCTTTTAATTAAGTAACGAAACTTTGGCAAATTTGTATGAGATTGCCATCCCGAAGTCTCGTCCCGAACCTTTGGGAGTGGCAATCTCAACAATTATATATATTAGTGATTTAAATAAAGTAAAGATTTAGTCATCTGAACCCAATTAATTTTCCATAATTAGTTTCATATCATTTATCAAACATTTTTTAATTATTTGAAGCACGATTTTTATTTAATTCTTACCATGTAAATAGAGAGTAAAAAATATGCTCATCATAACAAAAGTATTAAATTTCTGTTAAAATTCAGCTATTTTTTCTCCTCAACGAAAATTAAAATTACACCTTAATAAAGCAGGCAACAATAAATTCCTACTTAATAAATATACAACAATAAATTCCCCCTTAATAAAGGGGGATTAAGGGGGTTGTTTTTCTTCAATCCACATTTCAATCTCTTTCAACACGCCATCCATATTATTTTTTATATCTAAATCACTAAACCTTAATAAAGATATTCCTGATG
>JAUWXV010000085.1 GCA_030616165.1 bacterium
CATATACCAGTATTCTCCTCCAATATGAATTCTCTCTGTGTAATCACGTGGATGCACAGCATCAACTGCCAATACCAGAGACTGGCTTTCCTGAAGTGACGGCACAAAATCAAAAATATCCATACCAAAGCCAAGCGTAAACGTCAGAGGCAGTTCAAATGCCGTTTCCTGATATTTAAACTGCGGAGAAAAGTTCCGAATGCTCATTCCTACCCTGAAACTCCTGAATCCAGGGTAAAATATAGTCCCAAAGTCGTATGCAAGACCGGTAACTTTGTTTTTAACAGTTTCACCATCAGGAAAAAGGTTTTCTCCCAAGTGCTGGTGCGCATATTTGATGTGACCACCTAACGTGAACTTGTCGGTCATCTGTCTTGCATATGCTAAACCTACTGCATAGGCACCAACATCCACATCTCCTGTCTCTATAAAGCCTTTCTCGGTATCTGCAACTCGAGTACCTATTATTTCACCATAATCACTTGTGATAAGACTAATGCCAACGTTGCCCCAGTTCCCAAAGTTTTGCACAAATGCTGCGGCATTATACTTTATGTCAACTATCCATTCAGTCCTGCTGACAAAAATGTCAGAAGTTGAACGCATCGCGGCTATACCGGCAGGGTTATAAAACATGGCACTGGCGTCATTCCCAACCATCATAAATGCACCACCCATAGCAGCAGGACGGGCTCCAACATCAACCTTTAAGAACTGAAGACCGGTTTGAGCAGTCTTCTTTAAAACCGAGTGGGCAGGCATTGCAATGACCATACAGAGAAAAACAACAGTCAATAATAAAGTCAATTTCTTCATTCTATATACCTCCTTTTAACCCCGGTTTTGCCTATCTGAAACAGACAAAATCGGGAAAATTTTCTATTTTCAAATATTACCTTATTATTACGAATTTTACAAAATGTGTATTGCCAGTTGCAGCCCCGTCCACATTATTTTCCTCAATAAGTGCAATATAAATCCCACTCACTATGATCTGTCCATCATCGGTTGCTGAGTATTCTTCTTCTATATCTCCCCATGCTTCATCGCCAGAGCCATCAGTATGGTATAAAGTCTTGATTAAATCAACACTTTCAGTGTAAATTTTGATAGTGCAATATCCAGGTAAGTCCAGAAACATTATTTTATCCTTATCACCGGGATAATGCATATCTGCTTCACCAAGAGTAATATTGAACGGGTTAGGAACGACCCTAATGTCGGATAACGTGGAACTTGGAGGTCTTGTTAAACTTGCTTTGCGAAGTGAAGTCTCATTAAAATACATTCCGCTTTCAAGGACTTCTTTTCTGCCATTCACATCGGTTAGATTTCCGAATCCATTATCGTATGCAGTTACATAGTAGGCATATCCTACACCACGTGATGCTGTAGCATCGTCATACTGGTAAGTACCACTTCCGGATATATCAGCTATTCTTTCCCACCAAGTGCTATACTGTACCGGGACAGCCCTGTAAATCCTGTAGCCGGCAAAATCAGTTGCTTTTTCTGACTCGGTACCATCCCATTCTATCCTTATCTTATCTGGCAATGACTTTATTACGATTGATGGAGCAGCTGGGGCTGTAGGTACTTCGTAATTTTCCGTAAAAGCCCACTGAGAAGCGTTAGCATTTTTAAAAAGTGAATCCTTGCCTGTAAATACCCAGCAATCCTTAGCCCAGTCATTTGCATCATCATAAAGGTCCGGATGTACTGTATATTGCGGTGGCATGTTATCGGTAACACCATATACCATTCCCGGCGGGGGTTCAGCCTCACCATTAAACCATGCATTTCCCACATCCCAACCTAACCTCTGTGAAATAGAGCCTATTACTTTAGAATAAACGTATCTAATAGATTCTCCAAATTCTAAATCCCATGGTCCACTGGAATGCCCGGTCCATGGATGCCATGTGTAGAAATGGTTATCCTTTACCCATTTTAGTCCCTGCTCGTCCATTCTAATACTGTGTTTCGTACCTGGCCAGATACCCTCAGTCTGCATAACATTATCCCATTTACCTACTTTGGTGTCAAAACCCTGAGTAAATACTGAATATTGAGTAGCAATATCATCACTAGAGAGTTGATACCACAGCCAGTTAGCTATTACCACGTCGCAATTCCCATTTCCAGATACAGATGGCTGCATTTCCCAATCTGATATATCATCCGGGTCTTTCTGAACGTAAAGAGTTGCCTCACCAGCATATTCCGGGTGGTTAAGCCATCCTTGTCGACTTGTACTTGGATAACCAACATCATCGAATGAGGCGGATGACCTTCTTGCAGAATAAGCATACCTTATCCTCAAGGAGTCCGTTGGATGTTCCCCATAACGGCTATACCAGTTTTTATATCTTCTACCGATTCGTGCAGGTCCAAATCGGGTCGCTCTCCAAATGTAAAAATCATTTATAGTCTGACCTTGAAGTTCGATTTCATCATCAAGGTCAACATTCCCTGTGTTTGTGAAAGTCCAATCGTATATATGATAATCATCATGATTCATTTGGGACCAGGCAAGAACTTTCTGAGATATAGTAACACCCATGTCGGTATTCACGGTTGATTCCACCATAATATCTGCACTTCCAGGGATTTTATCAGGGGCTACTTCCTCACCTGGCTGAGGGAAAAACTCCTCTATCCTCCATCCATCCACGGTGATAGTTGGAGGAGCATTCCTATAATATGTTCGAATAGTAATATCTTCAGCATCTGGCACGGGCATTGTAACAGTAAGTTCATCAACACGACCACCGCCAACGCCAGTCTGTTTAATAGGATGAAGAGTACCATTATGGTCTGTCCAGTTTGTACAGAAGAGATATGTCGCAGACTGCTGGGTATTTTCACGTCTAAAATCATCATAATAATAATACATCCATCTGCCGCTTATTGATTCACCCTGATTGATAGAGTCAACAATTCTATCCTGAAAACGCCCTATTCTTATCCACTTAAAAGCATCAGCATTTGAGTAATCATATACAAACAGGGAAAATATCACACATAATGCAAGTGTAATAAAAATCTTTTTCATAGTTGTTCTCCCGTTTTATTTTGTTTTCCAATTTAAAAATTAACTTTTAATCCTATAAAGAAGGTTCTTACATCACGAAATGTAAGATGTGTACGGTTAGGCATATCTATATGTGGTTTATCTGTGCCTGGACCACCAACATCTCCGAGTTTATCGTCTCCAACTATACATCCTGCCTCTATATAATCTGGGTCATCATACATTGGAAGTTGTAATGAGTCATAATATTGCCGCCTGTCAGTATCATCTGCAAAACCACTTGTGCTCAAGTATTTCCAATTAAAAGGATTATTTATATCTGCAAATACTTGAACACTATATTTCCCAAACCTCACTCTCTTGCTAACTCTCATATCCATAGTATTTCTTGCCTTCCACTGCAAATTATCTATTAGTTCATCAGTGTCCAATGGGTCCCACGTCATATAGCTACCTGCCCGCCATGTGTAAAGAAAACTCACTTGTAGGTCGCCAAGAAGTTTTCCTCCGCCAACCGTTGGTCCCGGTCCCCAATTCAATGGAGTCCTTATATTTGCATTTGCTCTGAACACAGGCCTGGCAAGTGGTTTATCAGGATATGGAGTCTGAAGTCCTTCCAGTCTCTGCTGTCTTAAGTCCTCATAATATACTCTTCGTCCAATGTATCCGGATGAGGTTACCATATAATTATAATTAAGCCAACCTGTAATCCATCTTCCAAAACGCTTGTCAAGTCTCAGTTCAAAACCTCTTACATCTGAAAAGTTGTTGTTCTCATAAGTATTGTAATCAACAGATCCAGTATAATTTACATACCTTACTCTGCTTGTTTGGTCTCTCGAATCCTTATAATATCCTGATAAATGAATCAGAAATAGATTACTGATATTGTATTCCACTCCTAACTCATAGGAGACAGTTTTTGGCAAATCTGCAGATGGATTACCTATTTCATAAATCCCTCGACCCGCACCGCGGTATCTAATTGTGTACATATTATAGGATGAGGGCATTGAATAAAAATGACCATAGTTAAAGTATAGTTTTGCATTATCAGAGATTGGGTGAGATACACCTAAACGCGGGGAAATTTTCAAATGACCTTTTGCAGGTTCTTTTGGTGCCTCTTCTTCGAAAACATCTTTATATTTAGCACTAAAGTATATAGAATATCGATCATCGGCTGTAAACCAGTCAGTATTTGGTTCATTATAATCTAACCTCAAGCCAATGTTAGCAATCATTCCCTCAAACTCGAGTTTATTCTGTATATAACCACCACCACGGTATGGTATTTGACCCCAATCATTTGTCCAGTTCCCGATAGGCCAGCCACCTCGAACATATCCCCTATATTCATTAATATCATCATAAGTAAATGTGAACCCAACTTTTAACTGGTTATACTTGTCAACTTGACTTGTCAAATCAGTTCTGATATTCCATGTATTAACCGAAGAAAAATCCCAGTCATAACCACCACCGCCAACCCTATCATTAGGAGGTGAGAAGGTCCACTCGTCGGTTATTTCATAATCCCCCCATGGAGACTCATTAACTCCGTGCAAGCCAAAATATTTTATGATACTCATATCCCTATCATTTGTTGCGTGTGGATCGTTTTCCTGAGCGTGAACATACGAGATTCTAACATTATAAAATGTTCTGGGGCTTAAAACATGGTCAAAAGCAATACCTACCATGCTCCTATATTTATCATATGGTGGATATTCAGAAAGAAGAAAAGTATTACCTGAAGGAGTACCATCAACTGTATTAATATCTGTGTATAATCCCTCAAGCGTTAATTTCATTGATGCACCTAAACGAGAGGTGACCTTAAAATTAGTATTTTGTTCTTTATAGTACTCCCTTGTAGCAGGAAATGCAAACAATTCCCAATTATTTCTATGAGAAATGAAAAAACTCAAGTCGCCTAAATATTTACCAATATAAGGTACTGGCCCTCCAAAACTTGCATCCAAAACCCAGTCTGGTTTATGTCCGTACTTTTTTTCTATCTGCCCGAGCGCTGCAGATCCTTCAGATAGATGCTCCCACATATACAAATTCCGACCTTCTTCAGCGGTCATAGCTTTATCTGCTGGAAGCCCTGCAGCCCATTCATTCCAACCACTAAACGAAAGATATTGATTTTTCATATATTCAAGATCATCTCCAGTAAGACCATCCCATTCAGTAGCGGCAGCAGTACCATCCCAGCAGACCTCAGGGTCAAGATATGGTCTATTCCAGTAATTATACATACTGTACATATTTGGTCCTTGATGTTTATAGTGAGCCGGACTATATCTAAAATCCATTGAACCATGATATACACTTGGAGAGCCTTCTTTAGTAATGACGTTAATCAGTCCGGAACGAACATTACCATATTCAGCATTGAAGCCTCCCTTGATAATGTTGAGTTCCTTCATAGCACTGAGATTAACCATCATCATCGGTTGATTTGTTCTGTTATCAACAACAGTCAATCCATCCAGCATAAATTGTGTCTCGTCTAATCCTCCACCACGAATATAATCACCCTGAATTCCTGCCTGTAAATGGATATACTGTGCAATATCGGTAATCATCGGAACTTCCATTATTTGCTCGGCGTCGGCAACAATTTGGCTTGCCGTGATATCCATTGGAACTATCTCCCTCTCAGCAGTTACTGTTACTTCCTCTCCCGCTATGGCGGTAACTCTCAGGTTAAAATCAATTGGAGTAGTGTGGTCCACATTAACAATGATGCCGGTTTTACTCTCAACCGTATACCCAACCATAGATGCTTGTAATGAATAGGTCCCGGGAGGAATGTTTATTATAAAGTAATGACCCTCATTATCTGTTGCTCCTCCCAGAGTAGTACCCTCAATAACAACGTTTACAGCGGGCATTGGTTCACCTGTTGCGGCATCTGTAATAATTCCTGCGATTTTTCCTGTAATGCCGCCAAACGTCGCACCCTGGTAAACAAAGAGTGCTACACAAACCAACATAAAACTGAAAAGTAACTTGTTTTTCATCTTTTACCTCCTTTTTTTTAAATTACTGAACATTCATATTACCAAAAAACAATTAACGACAACTATCACCTCCTTTCTAAGATTATATTTAAGATTATATTTAAATTTAAATAATAATGAGAACCAAATTAGATGATGAACAATAATTATTACTTAAAAACTTTGGTATAGAAAATATACTATCAATATTAAATTAAGTATTTATAGTTAGGCTTCAAAAACTCAGTGAAAAAGATATTTTTAAGTAACGTAGAATAGTATTTAAAGTAGAATTGGAACTTTCAGGTCAGTTATTGAACAGGAAAAAGATGTTGAATATTTATCAGAGATTTCGAACTTTAATAATTTTAACGTCTTATCAATGAATATATCAATTAGTAGAAAGGTCTTTTGTAATAAACAATAGTAAGTTACAAATAAATTTTAAAAATAGTATAAAAAATTAATCTATAATTCTACCTCCCTTAAATTAATATGAAATAATTTAGTTATTGGTTATAAAATATATACACACTTTTTCTTGAATAATTTAAGAAATATTTTATAGTTTGTCAAGTATTTTAATTTTTATTATTTTGCAGGTGAGCCTAAAAAAAACTACTTCATTGTATTTTAAAGCACGGTGACAGCCTTGTTCAGATGGTGCAGTTGAATTTATCAAAGGACTTATGGCATTTTAATTATATATCTAATAAACCTTCTATGAGAGAACAAGAAAAACCAATTGTTGATATATTAAAAAATAAGAAAAAATTTATTGAATCTTAACATTAATCTAATTATATTATTTTGGGGTATTTAGAACTTTTTAAATGCTATAAAAACATAATAATAAAGGTTATGAAAATTTTAAATTTTCACGAAACTCTTTTATTGTTTCATTTTGTTAAATAACAGTAAAGATATAAAAATACAAATTGGAGGAATATCAATTATGTCAGAACATTTAAATCGCCGTAACTTCTTGAAAAAATCTGCTCTCATATCTGCAGGAATTGCAGCAGGTTTAAGTTTTGAAGAACAAGCTTTATTAGCATGGAACCAAAGTAGACAGAAGTTGGAAGCCTCTGAAGGTCCCATTAAAGGCTTACCAATGGGGAAGATTGGTAATGTAAAAATTACCAGATTAATTGGCGGTGGCAATCTAATCAATGGCTATGCTCATAGTAGAAATTTGATTTATGTATCTGCATTATTGAGGCACTATTTCACAGATGAAAAAATTATTGAAACTTTGCAGATAAGTGAAGAAAACGGAATTAATACATGTATAATGAACGTGCAAGCAGGAACTCGCGAGGAAAATACCATTAGAATGCTCAACAAGTATTGGAAAGAGTTGGGTGGAAAGATGCAATGGATTGCACAATGCGACTCATATGAACATGATTTATTATCTATAGTTAAAAAGGCAATAGATAATGGGGCTGTCGGAGCTTTTATACAGGGTGGTTGTGGAGACAAATTTATCCAAAGCGGTCGTGTTGATTTGGTTGGAAAGGTTGTCTCATTTATAAAAGAAAACGGATTAATCGCAGGTGTAGGGGGTCATTTATTGGACGTGCCTATGGCAGTTGAAAAAGAGGGAATAGATGTCGATTTTTATTTTAAAACTTTGAATAATGTAGGTTATACCTGTGCTACTCCTGAAAAAACAATTGAATTCATGAAAAAATTGAAAAAGCCATGGATTGCCTACAAGGTTTTAGGTGCGGGAGTAACACATCCCAGAACAGGTTTTGATTATGCTTTTAAAAATGGTGCAGATTTTATTAATGTAGGAATGTATGATTTTCAGATTAAAGAAGACGTAATGATTGCAATGAGAGCAGTATCAGATAATTCCCAAAGAGAACACCCATGGAGAGGATAATAAATTTTATAAAACACCTGACAATTGCAATGGTATAAAAAAGAATAAAAAAAGTGCTTATAATTTTACCTTTTAAAATTATACAAATAATGTTTAACCTCTTATTTTTCTTGAAGCTATCTTTACATATATATAAAATCTCATGTTTTGATTTCAATTTGATGTCTTTGTGGATTATGATACGATAGAAATAGTTATTTTTCGATATATACCTATAAATACAGTAATTGGTTAGATTCAATTGAAAAAATTCTTGGATTTCAATATTAATCTGATTATATTTGTGTTTTAAAAAGATATTTTGAAGTTTTTATAATATTATATACAAATTGGAGGAATATCAATTATGTCGGAACATTTAAATCGCCGTAATTTCTTGAAAAAATCTGCTCTCATATCTGTAGGAATTACAGCAGGTCTAAGTTTTGAAGAGCAAGCATTATTAGCATGGAACCAAAGAAGACAGAAGGTGGAGGTGCCGGAAGGTCCTATCGGAGGTATGCCAATGGGCAAGATTGGTAATATTAAGATTAGTAGATTAATCTGTGGCGGTAATCTATTCAACGGCTATGCTCACAGCAGAGATTTGATTTATGTGTCCGCATTATTAAGGAACTATTTTACAGATGAAAAAGTTATTGAAACTCTGCGGATAGCCGAAGAAAACGGAATAAATACTTGTATAATGAACACAGGTTCAGCAAGTCGTGATGAAAATTCCATTAGAACTATCAATAGATATTGGAAAGAAGGCGGAAAGATACAATGGATAGCACAATGCGACTCATATGAACATGACTTACTTACTATCGTAAAAAGAGCAATTGATAATGGGGCTGTTGGAGCTTTTATACAGGGCGGTTGTGGAGACCGTTTTATACAAAATGGACAAGTTGACATGATCGGAAAGGTTGTCTCATTTATTAAAGAAAACGGATTAATTGCAGGTGTAGGGGGACATTTAATTGAAGTGCCCATGGCAGTTGAAGAAGCAGGAATAGATGTCGATTTTTACCACAAAACTTTACACAGCCATGATTATTGGTCTGCTAATCCTGCTCTACCTCCTCGAGGTAATATATGGGATGTGACTCCAGAAAAGACCATCGAATTCATGAAAAAAGTGAACAAGCCGTGGATTGCTTACAAGATTTTGGCTGCGGGAGCAATACATCCAAGGATAGCTTTTAAATATTCTCTCGAAAATGGGGCAGATTTTATTAATGTAGGAATGTATGATTTTCAGATTAAAGAAGATATAATAGTTGCAAAGAGAGCAGTATCAGACACTTCCCAAAGAGAACGTCCATGGAGAGGTTAATAAATTTTATAGATCACCTGAAATTGGTAATAATAGGTATCAATCATCTTTGTTGTTTTAACTTATCTATTTGTACCTTTAAATTTTTTGCATCGGGATTAAGTTTCAGCGCTTTTTCAAATTCGTTTATTGCTCGTTCTTTATTACCAATTCTTAAGTATAAATTGCCCAGTTCAATATAACCCTGAGTATTTGAAGGCGCAAGTGATAAGGATTTATTATACATTGAAATTGCCTCTGGGATGGTTCTATTATTTATTGAAAGTACTCTACCAAGCATAAAGCACACATTTGGATTATTTGGATCAGTCCGATAAGCAGTTCGGAAAGCTCCTTCTGCTTTCTCGTATTCTTTCTTCATCATATGTATTATTCCAAGTCTATGATGAGCATCTGCAAACTCGGGATCAAGTTTTAAAGCAGTTTCAAATTTCATTTGTGCTTTATCGAGTTCTTTTCTATTAAGAAAAACCACTCCCAAATTTAGGTGAGCACTTGCACGCTCAGGATCAAGTTTTATAACAGTTTCAAATTTCGTTTGTGCTCCATCGAAATCACCTTTAGATAATAGTACTAATCCCAATCCCTCATGAGCATCAGTAATATCTGGATTGAGCTTTATAGCAGTTTCAAATGACTTTTGAGCTCTATCGTTCTCATTTCTATTCAGGTAAATTATTCCCAAATTCAGGTGAGCACTAGTACGCTCAGGTTCGAGTTTTAAAGCAGTTTCGAGTTCTATTTGTGCTTCATTAAGTTCACCTTTCGATAATAGTATCATTCCCAATCCCTCATGAGACAAAGCATAATCCGGATTGAGTTCTATAGATTTTCTGAATGATTTTTCTGCTTCTTCATATTTTCCTGACTGCATAAAATCCATACCTTCTCTTGAATATGAATAATAATCAAGGAAAGATTCATGCATTCGTTTGATACCATCCGCTTTTATGTTTACAAATTCCGGAATGTTGGCAGCCCTGTTAGGAGCGGTGAAGTTCGACAGCAAGACTGGTGGACTATCATTGCCTTTTTCATCAATGTGCGTAAGAAAAAGTTGGGTATACGGAGTAAAAACTTTAGATGAAAATACCAGCCACCTGCTATTTGGTGACCAGCTGTGCCAGGAATTCATTTGATTAGTGTTGCATCTCATCTCTCTAACATCTCCTCCCTCTGCAGGCATTATATAGAGCTTACTGTCAGGCTGTAGGAGCATAAAACTATTTGCCTTACAAAACACTATCCATTTCCCGTCAGGAGAATATTTAGCAAAATAATTACTCATGCCATTACCTGATGCACCTGCAATAGGTTTAGCTTCACCACCTTTTCCATCATTAAATGGAATCCTGTATAAATCATACCGAAATTTTTTTCCTCCTGTAAGGTACTCCTTGCAATCCTCTTCTCCTAAAACCACTTTATTACCAATTTGTCGCAGGGAGTCTGCTTTATTTCTGGCAAAAACGATATATTTACCGTCGGGGCTCCAGGATGGATTACTCTGCACAAATCTTTTATCATCTGCTCCTGGCAGTGAATGGAAAGAACCTGTTTCCTTATTATAGTAAGCAAGAATGCCTTTGAGAGGGAAAAATAACTGGGAATAATAAAGGTCTGAAACAGGGACAAACACTGATCTATCTTTAACTGTACTTACTGTATATCTTCCGTCAGGTGATACCTGGGAAAGCAAGCCGAAAGTTAATTCCTGGTCTTCTTTTTTATAATCAGTCCAGGTAATTATTTTATCTTTAGTGAGTATTATATCTTCGGAGACCTTTGTAATTATATATGAACCTTTATCATTAGCGTAATCCACATCCATTCCTAAATAATTTCCATCAGCAGTAAATGAATGACAATTCCCGCAGACCGCTAAATTCTCCAGCACTACTGGTGGGGAGTTATCTGAAGATATATCGCCTAAACGCCACTTTATTTCATCCTTGTGATCTACTGCATACTCAAACGGAAGAGGAACATCACGATAAAATATTGGTGCTCCAACTTCATCGCTGGATGTTTTTATTGAGATAGTTTTCTTCGAAAGGAAGTCTTTCATACCAACTATCTTTTTAAAACCGAGAATTGTAACCTTTGCCGTCTTCTTTAAGGTTCTCTTTTTTATATATTCCCACATATCTCTTTGGGGAGTCCATTCCATTGAGGCTGTTTGAACTTCCAGAGGTTCATTTGTGTCCTGGAATTCAAAACGAAGAATCCAACTATTGGCGCCTGTTTTATCATCCCAGCGAAAAGTTGGTGAAGCAATCTCAGGTGGGAAAAGAGAACCATCAAACGGGTAAATAATTGATAACTCCTTTAAAAAAGAGTCGGGTAAAAAAGTATAAAAAATTCCATTAAACAAAACAACAAATAAGATAATAAATAGAATAATTAACAAGACAAAAAATAAAATAATGAATTTTATTTTATTCAACATGTTTATAACCTTTGGATTAAAATTATTGAAGAATGTATCGATCTTATCGAGAAGTTCGTTGGCGTAACACAATTTCTTTTTAATGCTGAATACACCATTAAATATAGAAAGTTAAGATTTTAGTGCTAATATGTCAATAACGTAATTAATTTTTCCATCAATCGCAAGTGAAAACCATGAAAATTTTGTCTGATTTAATGTTGTGTTCCTTAATTGGATTGTGAATACAAAAAAAGTATAAAATCAAATATTTCAGAGTTGTAGAAGCTAATAAAAAATTTATGAAAGTGCAATGGATGGAATAAATAGAATAAAAGAATTGCAGAATTTCATACAAATAATTGATATTAAAACTGAGTTACTGGAAGACAAAGTTTTTATTAGAGAAACTATGAAAATAAAATATCAATAAGCAAAGAAGTAATTGAAAAAACTGAAAAGATTATTATTGAAAAAAACCCGTGAAAAGCATAAATAATAAAATCCAAAAATTATTCTATAGAATAATAGTATTATATTAAAAAATTTTTATTTCTTAATATTTACTAAATAAAATAAGGATGTTGATTGTGTTACTTGAAATTTTAACCCTTACAATATGTGGTGCTGCGATGTATCCCGTTAGAGCCTTTTGGACACTTTTCAGTACATTTTAAGGTATAGGTATCATTTTATCAAGTAATTTTTTTCATATTAAAATATCACATACAAATTTCACATATTTGTCGATTTTATGTTATGGAACAAATGTTCACTTATTATAGTATAATAATCGAAACAATGTACAAAGATGTAAAAAATGAAGCAAAAAGTAACAGAACAGCAAATATTGGAAGCTCTTGAAAATAAAAGAGATGAATAAATATTAACAAATTGGTAAACTCATATTATTGCAAAAAGCGGGGATAACGAAAAGGTGTAGCACAATGGGATGGGAAAATCGAGGAAATGGACGGTATTATTACCGAAAGAAACGTATAGGTTCTAAAGTAGTATCTGAATATGTTGGAACCGGTTTGATAGGAGAAATAGCTGAAGAATTTGATAAGTCAGAGAGCGAAGAGAGAATCCTTAGACATAAGGAAGAAAAAAAAGAGATTAGGTGTACTGCAGAAATTAATAATATTGTTAAAAAAATAGAAAATGAAATAAAATTACTAACTAAAGCATTTTTGATTTTAAAGGGATTTCACACTCACAAAGGAGAATGGAGAAAAAAAAGAAATGAAAGAAAAGAATACCAAGTTATCTGAACATGACAAATTTGTGGAACTTTTCAGGAAAACAAATACAGATAATCCTAACCCAAAGGATGTGGCTGAAATACGGAAACTTTTTGCATCGAATCCTCAACTTTATTATAATAAAATTAATGCGGCTGAACAGGCTGTTGAAAATTTGATAGATAAGGTAAAAGGAACAGCTATATCAAAAGAAATGCTTAAAATGAATGTGGAAAACTTCCGGTTAAAATTTGATTATGATGATGCTTCTTTAATGGAAAAATTACTTATAGAACAGATTATTTTATGTTGGATGAGAATGTATATAATGGATAATGCATATACTTACAACTTAATGAATGAAGGGAGTTTTAGTCTTGATAAAGCACAATATTGGGAACGTATTTTATCCTCTACACAAAATAGGTTTCTTCGAGCAATAGAAACATTAGCACGGATTAGGAAGATAACACAGGCAACACTTCAAGTTAATATAGCAGCAGATGGGGGAAAACAAGTGAATGTGGCATAGTTTACTTATAACTCGGGGCTTCTGCAAA
>JAUWXV010000091.1 GCA_030616165.1 bacterium
ACCGACTTATTATTTATAGCTCTCTGCGTGCCCTTCGGGCTTGTCCTGTGGATTGGTGTTGTCACCAACAGAGAAGATAGTATAATAAAAGAAATTTAATTATTTTACAACCCCCTTTAGTTCCCCCTTTGATAAGGGGGAATTAAAAAGATGGAGTTTCTATTTTTTTAGCTAAAAAGCATGACACATCCACTATAGTGGAGCCTACTTTCTTTTCAAGATGATACGGCAAAAAATGAAAATTTAGCAGGGACAAATGAGAGGGTTGTCCCTACATGGTTTTGGAAATTAAAGTAAATCAATTTATTACAGTTGCACTTATTTCAGCAAAAAGATTTAAAAATATAATTTTTAGACTTTTTGCCGTTTCATCTTTCAAGAAAGCAGGTTATTCAGAAATCAATTTAGGGATATATTCAACCCATCCGCTCATCTTTTTTTCTGGCTCAACAATCAAAAGATGGGAGATATCTTTATAATCCTTCTCATGCATATTATGGGCATCTGTGGAACAGGTCTGATTCTCAATACAAAAGAAATTTTTCTTAATAGGTGTATAAACAACAAGGTGAGTAAAATCTTCACTTGCTCTCAGTAAAACCTGAAGATTTATTTTATTATAATTTAATTTTACTTTTGTTTCAGGAGTAACCCCATAATAAACATGGTCGAGGTCGAGTTTTTCGAGGGAAGTCAGTTTTCTGATATCCTGAGGGGTTGCTTTAATATTGTATAATTTCCCCGTAGGAAGTAAATTTATTGCCACAAAAGCCTTCTGGATATCTGCCTGGATTAAGTTATCCTTTCTCTCACCAAATGTTTTAAAATAGGGATGAAGTCCAAACCCATAAGGAAGAGGTTTTGTTCCCTGATTCTCTACCTCATATTCAAATCTTAATCTATCTTTCATAAGTGTAAAACTAAGTCGAATTGTATTTTCAAATGGGAAGGAAGGGAATAAATGATGGTCTTTTGTAATGGTTATATGACTCTTCAGAATAACGCTCGATTCACTAACGACAGGTTCTTCAAACTCCCAAGGTTCGTCATACACCAGACCATGAAGATAGCGCTCCTTACCATTCTTTACCTGATGAATCTCTTCTCCCATAAACGTATATTTGCAATTCCTCACTCTATTCGGTGTAGGATAAAGAACAGGAGTTCCAAAATGAACATCTCTCAAATTGCTTATTGAAGGAGGCTGATTAATAATCTCGTATTTTCCAATCTTAAAATAAAAAAGGTTATCCCCAGCATCGGGGCAAATCTTAACTACCTTATTCTGTGAAGAATCATCAGGGTCAGCATAACTTAATGTTACTATTGACCAGCCTGTTTCAGAATCTTTTTCAATTTTAAAAGAAAACTGCTCCTTTTTATTCATAAGACCCCCACAAAAATTGATTAAAAATGTTATTGTTAATAAAAAAAGAATAAACCTTGTATTTTTAGACAACTTCATTTAAACACCCCGGTTTTAAACTATTAAAGTGATGAAACAAATCAAAATTAACCTCCTCGAAATCAGACTCTTTGTCCAAAAATCATATTCTCAACTATATCGCAAAGAATGTGGCCAATTGTTATATGACCTTCTTGAATTCGGCACACATTATCAGATGGGATTATAATATCCACATCACTCATCCCCTTTGCTTTCCCCCCATCCGCTCCCAAAAAGGCAATAGTTTTAACATTTTTCTCTTTTGCTTTATTTACAGCATTTATCACATTCTGAGAATTACCGCTTGTTGATATTCCAATCAAAACATCGCCTTCATTTCCCAGTGCCTCAACCTGTCTCGAAAAAATATGCTCAAATCCAAAATCATTTGAACAGGCAGTAATAACCGACGTATCAGTTGTTAGTGCAATTGCAGGAAGAGCCTTTCTATTTCTTTCAGATGTTAGTCTTACAATAAACTCTCCGGCGATATGCTGAGAATCAGCAGCACTCCCACCGTTCCCACAAAGCATTATCTTTTTCCCACTTTTTAAACATTCAGCAATTATCTCTCCAGCGAGAATAATCTCGTCAATACACGATTCTGAGATTTTCTTTTTTATGTCAGCACTTTCATACAGTATTGAACTGATGAATTCGTTTAAATCATTTTTCTCCAATATATTATTCCTCATCTTAATTTAAATTTTTTCTCACCTTTAGAGAAATAGAGGGATAAAGACACAGATTCTAAGTGTGATGTTTTTACAACCCCCTTTATCCCCCTTTTTTAAGGGGGAATATATATATGCCTTTATTCCTTAGTGCCTTTTTGCCTCTCTGTATCCGTGCGCCTCTGTGGTTCATTTTCACTTTTTATAGTGAATAGCCTGTGCAAATTCTTTAATCAGTTTATTTCCCCCCAATTTTTCAAATAGACTCCCAATAACCACAATAGAAGCCCCCGATTCGACTTTTTTCCTCGCAGTTTCGGGTTCCTTGATTCCGCCTCCCACCACTATTGGAAGTGTAATATAACTCCTGAGTTCCCTTATAAACAAATCCGGAACAGGATATTCTGCACCACTTCCCGCCTCAAGATATATCAACTTCATACCCATATATTCTGCGGCAAGGGCATGTGCTTTTGCAATTTCCGGTTTATCAGCCGGGATTGGCTTAGTGTTGCTCATAAACTCAACTGACGATGTTTTTCCTGATTCTATCAGCATATAACCGGTCGATATCGGCTCAAGACCAACTGCTTTTATTTCTGGCGCCGCTAAAACGTGGTCACCAAAAAGATGACTGGGATTTCTTCCACTTATCAAAGAAAGAAACAATATCGCATCCGCATCCCCTGATATCTGCATCGTATTACCGGGGAAAATTATTACCGGTATCTTAAGAATTCTTTTTAAATCTTTTATCACCTTTTCAAAAGTATGGCTTATTAAAATGCTTGAGCCAACAAGAACAGCATCCACTCCATCATTCTGGCAAAAGTCAGCAAGAGCAAGATAGTCCTTCTCTTTTAAGCGGTCCGGGTCTATGAGGACAAAAAATGCCGCACCCTTCTTTTCTATTATATTTAAAATATTTCCGTATATACTCAATCGGTTTTCCATATATTAATGCTATGTTATATGTTTAAATAAATTAGTGCCTTATTAAATAATAAATGACATATATTTTCCTGACATTTTTTAAAATGGAAAAGAACAGAAGGACAGGACAATGTCCTGTCCCTACAATATATTTAATCATAAATGACTATTATGTAGGGACAGAACACAAAGTGCAGGCATTGTCCTGTCCGTTAACATATTTTTAAAAATTACACAAATGTAGAAATTAATAAAATATTTTTATAGAAATTACAAAAAAGAACATATTTTATTTTACATGGCACTAGTTTTAAAACTGAGTAAAATTATCTGTCTTCTTCTATGACATTAAATCCGAGCAAAGCAGCTATATTCTTGATTCTTTGTCTGTAGTCGCCAAAGGTTCCGCTTTTATGTACACCGTAAATATCGGGATAAATATATTTTTGTATTTTCTTAGCATCAACTGATGCTACAAGTTTAGTTCTTCATATCATTTCCCAAAAATGGTCTTTATACTTAGAATCTACAGTAAGCATTGGAATAGTTGTGCCTGTGTGAACCAGAATCTCCTTTCTAAGAACATCGACCTGCCATATTGTAACAGTTTCATTTGGTGGATATATTATACAAGAAGCAGCACCAACTCCAGGCTTTGAACGTGCCCTTACTCTCCTCTCCCTATGGTCTGTTATTATATAAGGTACTCTTCTATCATCTCCCCAGGGATTCCATGGACCCTCGCAGTGCTGAACAATAGATGTATTATTGAACGTATCAACCGAAAAATCGCCAAACATACTCGGTCTCCCGAAAGCATACCGGGCTAACATATCTGTAAGCACTATATTTAAATGTGATTGACATTTGGCGATTATACCCTCTTTTTGAAATTGGGAAGTACCCAAAGCGGGCCAGACCCTATCCTCGGGCCTCGGATTTTTAATAAGAGTCCTGATGTGAAACGCTATTGCGGTAGAGTCATACTTTTTCATTAATTTTTTCATAGCCAGATAACATTTAGCCGATCTTACCACTTCCGATTCGAGAGTGTTTATCATTTTCTCTGCATCTCTCATCCACATTTTTGCAATTTCATTTGCCTCTTTACTGTCATTGTACCAAAGATTCTTGATTTCTTCATCCTGCACCACTTCATTAGTTCCAATTTTTTTAACTTTTACACCGAATGCCTGATTTATTGCATCAAGGATAATCTCGTTATATCCGGGCGGAGGATATTTTAGTACATCTCCATACATGACGTTGACATACTGCGAATCTGTAACGGATAAAATGCTTGCTCCTTTCATAAGTTTGAGGGCTTTGATTAATTTTATTTTTGCAACTAAATCTTCAAACATAGCAGAAGTAACTTCTGGTGAACCGGAAAAATTCCATGGGTCTAAAGCGGCATCCAATACCTTATTTTCGTGGTAAATCGGGTAGGGCATATTCATAAAATCACCCACAATAGAGATGTTTATTGTATGTAATCCTGACCTCAGCACATCATAATCTCTCGGCCAGCCATAGATGATAACCCCGTCATAATCCAATTTTTTCAGGTCTCTCATTTCATTAAGAACTGATTGTAGTTTTGCATCTTTCGTCGTATCCCTTATAACAAAATCCACCCCATCACAATCTTTTTTCAACCTGCGTATGATTTCTTCGTTTGTCATCGGAACAAGTGAAGTATCATCTCTGGAAGGGGCTATATTAAAAAAAACCGTATAAATTTTTGCATTATTGCTATCCTGCAGATATTCTCTTGTTCTTGCAAAGATTGGCATTCCTAATACAGATGCACCGACAGCGGAGGTTGATAATTTTAAAAAGCTGCGGCGACTAAAATCTGACATAATTTCTCGCAAATTAATTTTATTGAAAAATCTGGTAACTTTATCAAAGGAAGTGAAAATCAAAAATTTTTCATGTTTTCTTTAATAATTCCCTAACAACTTCTGCTGATTTTGATACTGCGTCATTCAATTTTTCCACATTTTTACCCCCTGCAGAAGCCATATGCGGATTCCCCCCACCGCCTCCTCCCACAATTTTTGCAATTTCAGAGACAATATTGCCTGCCTTTAAGGAAAATTCCCCTATAAGATTATCCGTCACAACGCAGACAAACACCGCCTTTTGTGATATATCTGAACCAAAAACACCCACACCCGATTTTCTCCTCTGCCTGAAAAGATCCCCCATTTCAACTAATTCTTCCTTACTTTCACATTTTACAATCCCGGAATGAACAGGAATTTCAGAGCCTTTATAATTAATTACCTGTGGAGAATCGATGATTTTTTCAAATTCCGGATTCAAAAAAGAGTGCTTTGCTTTTTTTAACTGCTTTTCAAGATTTTTATTCTGCTCGATTAACAAATTTATCTTCTCAAGAAGATTTTCCCTTCTAACATTAAGTATATCCATTGCTTCTTCGACAGTCCTTCTGTTCTCCTTGTTCAATTTTTCAGCAGATTCGCCTGTAACCGCCTCGATTCTTCTTATGCCTGCAGCAACGCTCGACTCAGAAGTTATCAAAAAATATCCGACTTGTCCAGTAAAATCCAGATGAGTCCCACCGCATAATTCCCGGGAATACCCATCTATCTCTACCACACGCACCTTATCGCCGTACTTTTCACCGAAAAGCGCCACCGCTCCCCCTTTTACAGCCTCATCAAAGGGAACCCTCTCTTTTTTGATAACCTTCCTGTTTTCCCTTATCTTTTCGTTGACAATCTTTTCGATTTCGGAAATCTCCCCAGTGGTGAGTTTCTGAAAATGATTAAAATCAAACCTGAGATAATCCGATGCAACAAGAGAACCAGATTGTCTAATATGTTCCCCTAAAACTTCCCGAAGAGCTTTATGCAAAAGGTGCGTAACGGTATGGTTTCGCATTACTGAAAGCCGACGCGGATAATCAACAGACGCTTTTACCTTATCACCGATTGTTATCTCCCCCTCGATAACTTCACCAATGTGAACAATCTCAAATTCTGATAATCTTTTTGTGTCCTTAACCCAGACTGCACCTTTCTTATCGAGAAGATTTATAACTCCCTGGTCGCCAACCTGTCCACCCGCCTCACCGTAAAACGGCGTCT
Organism: bacterium; assembly: GCA_030616165.1. Classification (GTDB taxonomy): domain Bacteria; phylum SM23-31; class SM23-31; order JAUVVT01; family JAUVVT01; genus JAUWXV01. The sequence goes on from JAUWXV010000091.1 coordinate 6,174, forward strand.
CCGGAAGATAAACCCTCACAATGCTACCGGTATGAGCCTTTTCCAGAGCGTTGCCCTCTTCATCAACAATCTTTAAAATGTAAGTTTCAAGTTCTGTTTTGTTCTTTTTAAATTTAATTTTCTTCTTCAAAGGAACTGTCTTTACATTAACATATCTATCCGCCGTTTTTTCCCTTGACTTTTCCCTCTGTTTTTCCATTTCAAGTTTAAAACCTGCTTCATCTATTTCAATCTCATATTCCTCAGCCTTCAATTTTGTAAGGTCAACAGGATAGCCGTAAGTGTCATGAAGTTTGAAAACCACATCGCCCGGAAGCACTTTTTCTCCCCTTTTAACAGCATTTTCCACTGCTTTCCTGAAAATTTCATCTCCCCTGTCGATAGTTTTTCCAAAATTTTCTTCTTCTGATTTGATCACCTGAGATATGTAACTGCATCTTTCAAGAATTTCGGGGTAAGCATTCCCCATAACATCCACAACCCTCGAGACAAGATTATAAAGAAAAGGCTCATATAGTCCAATGTCTCTGGCATATTTCATAGCCCTTCTGAGAATCCTCCGAATGACATACCCTCTCCCCTCATTTGAAGGTATAACACCGTCTGCAATTGAAAATGTCATTGCTCTTATATGGTCTGCAATTACTCTAAATGCGATGCTCTCTTTCGAAGAACTGTTCTGATAACTTTTACTGGAGGTCTCTTCTATAGATTCTATAATCGGCAGAAAAAGGTCGGTGTCATAATTTGAATTTTTCCCCTGTAAAATAGCCACAAGTCTCTCGAATCCCATTCCAGTATCTACATGCTTTTGTGGGAGTTCCTCGAAACTGCCATTTTCCTTTCTGTCATACTGAATAAACACAAGATTCCATAATTCAAGAAATCTGTCACAATCATCAAAAATAGTACAGTTCGGTCCGCAGGCAAACTCTTTACCCTTGTCAAAAATTATTTCAGAACAGGGACCGCAGGGACCAATTTCACCCATCTCCCAGAAATTGTCCTTTTTCCCGAGTTTGATAATCCTTTCACGATTTATATCTGTAACATTTTTCCAGAGTTGTTCTGCTTCATTATCTTCCTCATATACCGAAGCCCAGAGCATATCCTTTGGAATTTTCCAGACATTGGTAAGCAATTCCCAGGCAAACTCTATTGCCTCTTTTTTATAGTAATCACCGAAAGACCAGTTACCAAGCATTTCAAAGAATGTATGATGATACGTATCTTTGCCAACATCTTCAAGGTCATTGTGCTTGCCGGTGACTCTGATACATTTCTGAGAATTTGCCACTCTGACATAATCCCTTTTTCCCTCTCCCAGAAAAACATCCTTGAACTGATTCATCCCGGCATTGGTGAAAAGAAGTGTAGGGTCCTCGGCCGGTATTAATGGCGCACTGGGAATAATAGTGTGCCCTCTATCTTTAAAGTATTTTAAAAAGTTTTCCCTAATATCCGAACTTTTCATCTTATAAAGGTCTTCAAATTATAAATTTTTACAACTGCAACTTTTTTTATAAAAAAAGTTGCACAAAAAAACTTTTAATCTATCCACTATTTACTCTCATCACTTCCCCAACAATCCCCCAATCAAATCCTCTTCTTAACAGAAGGTCTGCAATTTTCTTTTTAATTTTTGGGTCATTGGAAGAAAGGTCAAATTTCTTTTTTTCTATCAGTTTAAGAGCAAGTTCCTTTTTATCAAATTCCGAGTAAACCTTTTTTAATGTTTCATCAATGATTTCGCTTTTTATACCCCTCCTCTTCAATTCATTTTTAAGCAATATCTCTCCCGCAGGTCTACGATTAATAAAATTCCTGCTGAATCTTAAAGCAAATTCCTTATCATTTATAAATCCAACACGCTTTAAATCATTTACAATCTCATCTATAATAGCCCTTTTTACTCTCCTTTCATAAAGTTTTTTTCTAATTTCTCTTTCGCTCCTTGACCTGTATTTTAAAAATTCAAGCGCCCTGTCTTTAGCGAGTTTTCTTTCAGCAAGGTCTTTTATCTTTTTTAGTTCTTTATCTTCATATTCAGACCCTTCTTTCATCCCGAAATAGTTTATCAGTTCGTTATCAATTTCCAATTTAAAAGAATCATCAAAAACTACCCTTCTATATCCCTTTCTCCCTTTAATCTTTTCAATATTTACAATTGTTTTCATCAATTATCTCAGAACATATGATGTTTACGAAGACAACGTAACAAAATTCAATCACAAAACACTACAAAACTGCGTAATTTTAAAAAATTTTTCATCTTACCATATGCAATTACATTTCATTTTTTTATAATTCATTTTTAGAGTATCCCACATTTGTATAGTTTCTTTACACAAAGCTATGTTTTCAAATTTATAAGTTGACTGTATCTTCTGTATCAAAGTAGAATACATTTCATATCTAGTTTTAAAATCGATTTTTTTACCCCAATTTGATGATTCTTTTAAATATTTAACCCATGTTTTATCAGCACAGCCGTTAATTGTACTTTGTAATCCTCGTAATGATCCTAAAGTAATTCTATCTGGCTTGAAATTTTTAAAAATAAGTTCGAGTAATTGCAGATAATATTTTTGCCAGTTTTTTACCGGAACCATTGGATCTATCCTGATTCTCACTTCATATCCAGCATCAAAAACTTTCTTTGCTGCTTTGATTCTTTTTAATACATTTGGTGCTTTCTCCCATCTTCCAGCAACAGGTATAGCATTAAGACTAAAACTAATTATAACTTGATTGTGCGATTCCATTTCCAAGATATTCTTTATATTTGAAGACTTTGTCAAAAATAATACCTTATGACGATTTTGTGTTTCAAATAAAGGAATGATGAGTTTTGAAAATGGAGCTTTGTCGTTCTCATTCATTAGAGAGTCTGCGATTTCGCCGGTATTCAAAATTTCAGGTTCTTTAACTTCTTCTAAAAAACTTTTCACATGAATCTTAATCTTATCATAAGGTTTCACCACTGGAGAAATTCCTTCGGGTCTAAACCTAAAAGTTCCCTTAAGATAGCACCAAGAACAATCAAAAGGACAACCATAAGCCCATTTAAGTTCGAGAAAATGCGGACAAACTACATCCGTCCTTTTTATTGGTAATGTTGTTTTATCGAATCTTGTTATTATAGAACCATCATTTACTTTAGAAACTAATTTTTTCTTCTTTCCATCAAGGAGTGAATATTCTTTATAATGTATCTTTATTTTTGGTTTTATCCTTATAATTAAATCTTGCTCTGTAGTTAACATACTTGTTTGAACAGGATTGTTTTTTGGGAAAATTATTTCTGAATTTTTTATACTGCCTCTTGGACCTTTTCCTTCGATCTTGATTTTTTTATCTTTATTTTCTAATTCTTTTAAAGCTTCATCATAATGAGTCTCAACAAATTGTGTATCCATATAGGTTTCTTCCAAAATTTTTTTAAACGTCTTCCTTTCTCCCTCAAACCTATCTAAAAGATATTTTTTAAGTGATGCAATATCATCATCAAACAACATAATTTGTTTTCTATATTTAACTTCTTCTGGACCGAGATATGCAAAAGTTCCTGATGCTCCTTGTTTTTTCATTATATCCTTCATAATCTTCAATCCATCAAAATGATTTGTAGAATGTATGAGATAATACAAAGTCCTGCGTTTTTTAGACATACAAACACTAAAAGCCCAAGGATATTTAACTTTTGCTTCTTCACGTAAAGATTTAATATACAAATCTTTTAATGATTGGTCTCTTTTTTTCCAATCAGGAATTCTATAAATTTGACGCCACTCATCAGTTGGATATAGTTCATTTAAAATCTTTTTTACACTCGGTACAGATAAAAAACGGTTAATGGCATCTGTCATAAACGTAAAAAATATTTCGGTTCGCGGTAAAGAGAGGATTTTCTTTATTATTTCAAATGGAACTCCACTAATTCCAAATGGATCAATAAAAAAGAAAGAAGGTGCAATTCTTTGCCCAACCTTTTCCAATTCTTCATTTACTACATTACTAAATTCGTCATTTATTATATTAACTTGTAATTTATCTTGAAATTTAAGCTTTTTCTTTTCTCTACTTATAACACTTTTAAGATTCTTGTAGTTATCATTGTCTTTTTCGACACAAATACAAACAAATTCATCAAAATATGGTCTTCTTTTTTTCTCTTCAGCTTGCTCTAATAACCTATTTGCAACTTCTAACGCTATTATTGGAGAGCCTAAGGCCACAACCTTTCCTGTATTTTCATCAATATATTCTCCTCTCCCAGCAAAGCCGTCGATGAACAATATTCTTCTATGAAAAAATCCTAACTTAACTATCCAAGGGTGTAAGTATTTCTTTAAAATTTCATGCTTTACTCTCGTGTGTTCCGAGTATTCCCATTTCTCTGGTGCGGAATCTTTAAGCATTTTTATCCCCACCTTTATTTAGACATAGACTTTTAGCAAACCATAAGTTAACAGAACAAAATTTTAATGACCTTTATTACTTCTCCTTTTCTTCAGGGATTAACACCAAAACTTTTTTCACTTCGTGTTCAATCTTTTCAAAAATGTCTTTGTTTTCAGCAAGAAATTTTTTAACATTTTCTCTTCCCTGTCCAAGTCTTTCTTCCCCAAACGAGAACCATGTGCCAGTCCGATTAATAATTTTATTCTCAACAGCAAGGTCTAAGACTTCCCCTTCTCGTGAAATCCCGAAGCCAAACATCATATCAAATTCACAATCTCTAAAAGGCGGGGCGACCTTGTTTTTAACGACCTTTACCCTTGTTCTGTTTCCGACAATTGCAGAACCCTCTTTAATCGATGCAATTCTTCTAATATCCATTCTGACAGTTGCATAAAACTTAAGTGCCCTTCCACCCGGTGTAGTTTCCGGATTTCCAAACATCACTCCAATCTTTTCTCTTATTTGATTTGTAAATATAACGCATGTATTGGATTTACTCACGGTTCCTGTAAGTTTCCTTAAAGCCTGTGACATCAATCTTGCCTGCAATCCCATATGGGAATCTCCCATTTCCCCTTCAATTTCAGCCCTTGGAACGAGTGCTGCCACCGAATCTATAACAACAATAGCCAATGCACCGCTACTTATTAATGTATTAGCAATTTCGAGTGCCTGCTCACCATTATCGGGTTGTGATACAAGTAAATTATCTATATCAACACCGATCTTCTTTGAATAAATGGGGTCGAGAGCATGCTCTGCATCAATGAAAGCTGCCACACCACCCACCTTTTGAGCCTCCGCTATTATATGAAGAACAAGGGTCGTTTTCCCTGAAGCATCAGGACCAAATACCTCTATAACTCTCCCTCTTGGAACACCACCAACCCCAAGTGCATAATCAAGACCTAATGAACCAGTCGATATCGATGTAACCTTTACAACACCACCTTCGCCCCCTAACTTCATAATCGAGCCTTTACCATATTGTTTATCAATCTGTGATATGGCGAGTTCAAGGGCTTTACTTTTATCCTGAACTATTTCTGCCATTTTTTACTCCTTTATTTTTTCTTGAAAAAATTTTCTTTGCTACTTTATTTTTCAGATGGCACGGCAAAAAGTGGAGACATGCCATGGCATGTCTCTACAATATTAACCTAAATCCATATTTTACATCTGAATATTTTTGTAAAAAGATTTAAAAATAAATTATTTTGACTTTTTGCCATGTCATCTTTTCAATAAAGTAACAAATTTTAATTATAATTTTATTATGTGCAATTTTGTATAAACAGCACCTGTCGGTTTCAGGTCACTTTTCATAATTAGTATCTCATCCGCAGTAAAAGTGTCCCCTTTAAATTCTATGCTGTTCATCTTCTTTACAAACTCATGTATATTATAAATATTTTTCACCCTTCCAACGGTTAGATGTGGGGAAAAACCTCTTTTTTCCTTCTGAAATCCAAGTTTTTCCAATTCATTATCAATAGATTTTGCCAGAGTTTTCAATTCTTCCGAGCCTTTTTTCAGACCCACCCAGATAACCCTTGGTCTGTTTAGATTAGGGAATCCACCCGTCCCCATTACCTCTATATCAAAAGGATTCTGATTCGACACACATTTTTTCAATGCTTCATAAATTTCAGAAATCTTATTTTCTTCTACTTCCCCCAAAAATTTTAATGTAATATGAATATTCTCGGGCTTTACCCAGGAAATTTTCGCCTTTTCTTTTTTAAGCGGCTCTTCATAAACTCCGATTTTATCCTTGATATTCTTCGGAATAGCAATCGCAATAAATGTTCTCATAAACCCTTTTAAAAATTACTGATAATCTTTTCCCTCAGCATATTTATAGCTTCTTGAGTAGTTCTAATTTTACTTCTTTCTCTTTCTTTCCCGAAAAGATACCTCTCAGATATTGAGCCCTTTTTATCAGAATAACCGATATAAACTAATCCGACAGGCTTTTTCGGGGCAGCGCCTGTTGGCCCAAATATACCCGTAGTAGATAGACCGATATCAGTTTTTGCAATCCTTCTGACACCTTCAGCCATAGCAACCGCAACCTGTGAACTCACTGCTCCATACCTTTCTATCATTTCCTTTGGAACCCCTAAAATATCAATTTTTGCCTGATTACTGTATGAAACAACACCGCAGTCGAAGTAGTCTGAACTTCCGCTTTTGTCAGTCAAACTACTAGATATAGAACCTCCGCTGCAGGACTCTGCAACAGCAACCGTAATCCCTTTTTCTTTTAAAAGTCTCGATACAACATCTATTAGAGATTCATCTTCTGTTGTATATACCCATTTATTTATATGTTTTAAAATTTTGTTCTTTGCATCTTCAAGTATTTTTTCCGCTTTATCCCTTTCAACACCCTTAATTCTCAAACGGATGTCAACTCCCTCTAACCTCGGAAGAAAGGAGACATAAGGATTCTTC